>CAZMDD010000096.1:0-20655 GCA_964565065.1 uncultured Caldilineales bacterium
ACCATTATAATACACAAAGATAAACTTGCCAAATCGATTTTTGAGTATAGCGATAGAAGGCCTTTAAGTCGTTGAAGCTATAAAAGTTGAAATGTAACAGTTCAGTAACTACTAACGTACCCGATTTCAATCACCACAAAGGCGCAAAGACACTAAGAACACCAAGCATTTCAAAGCTTTTTCTTTTCTTCGTGCCTTTGTGGCTTCGTGTCTTAGTGGTTTCTAGCCGGGCGACCTTAGTCGTAACACAGTTCATCGCCATCCAGAGCGTCCCCCAAGAGCACAAAAGCACGAAAAAAGAAACGAAAATCTGTGCAATCAGACACATCTCTCATTCAACAACCTTGCGTTCGGGCCATAAAACCAACATAGCAACAAAATTTCACGTATGCAAAGCATCGCTGAACCGAAACCATCATCCCAGTAACAAGATGTGCTACAATAACAGCGTATAAAACCATACCATTTAACAAAACAAACATCTCTGACCCCACAAGGTAGGGTAACCATAAATGGATAAACCAATCGTAGCAGCCATTCAACACAAATTGATGATCAGTAAATCGGTCGAAGAACAACTTGCCTACTATCATCGCTTTTTACGCATTGCCAAAGGAAAAGGCAGCGTTCTGGCAGTCCTGCCCGAATTCAGCGGACTGTCGGTAGGAATCCCCCTGTTTCAGGGGTGGCGAAACTCCCTGTTAAAAGAAGCCGCAGCGCCCAAAACAGGCTTCTTGCCCAAACTAAAAAGCATGTTGGCAGGTGGAGCAGCTACTGTCGTGCGGGCCGACTTACAAAAATCCCTGCGCACCACCCTGGCCCAAATGCCCGAATCCCTTTACGAAAGCTACATCAGCTTCTTTGCGAACTTGGCCCGAGAATATGGCATGACCCTGGTAGCAGGAAGCCTCTTTCATTTTGATGCCGAAACACAAGAATATCGCAACAGCGCCTATGTCTTTGGCCCCGATGGCACACTGCTAGGGCAACAAGCACAAGTTATCTTAGAGCCCGATACCCTGGACATCGTGCAACCGGGCCCAGGCTGGCAAGTCATCGACTCCCCAGCCGGCCGCATTGGCATCCTCTTTGGCTACGAAACCCTTTACCCCGAACCAGCCCGAGTTTTGGCTTATCAGGGCGCCGAGATGCTACTAACCCTGGCCGCCACCAAACGCCCCGCCACCTACCACAAAATCAAACAAGCGGCACTGGCCCGCTGTCAGGAAAACCAACTCTACGGCCTGGCCAGCTTTTTGGTGGGCCCCGACCCCTTTGCCACAGCAGATGAGCCCCTCTTCATGGGCAAAAGCGCTATCTTCGCCCCCATCGACTTCACCCCCCGCTTTACCGGGGTGATGATTGAACTGGGCAATGCGCAAGCAGAAGGCGTCATCACTGCCGAATGGGATTATCCGGCACTGCACGACCTGTGGGCCACAGTCGAAACCCCCATCCGCCGCAAAATGCCCCTACAACAAGTCGATGCCCTGGCGCGCATCTACGACCAAAACCTGACACTGGATGCGGCGCACCAACTGCAACTGCCCGACAGCAACAGCCCGACCCCGCCCCTGCTCACCGCAGAAGACCTTCCCGAAGCGCCCGAAACAGCCGACATCGCGCTCATGCCGCCGCCAGAAAACCTCGACGCGGTGGAAGAAACGCCGGACGATGCTCAGGACGACCAGCGCCCCACGCCAATCAAGCCTTTGGCATCAGCACAGCAGCCAACTGACGCAACAACGTCACCCCCGAAACAGCCACCGCCATCCACTCTTTAAGACCAGGTTGAGGCGCAGCCTTATCCCCGCCTGCCAGTGCGGCCAACTTCAACTGCTCTTTCTTGCTTTCGGCCACAACCACACCAATGCCCAGACCTAAAACAGCGCCCAGTAGCATCGAGCTAAGAATAAAACGGGATTTGGATGAATTCATTGTCAATATCTCCTGGATCGTTGTTTGGATGTCGTAGCCACAGCATCGAGCGTGCGGGAAACCTGGTACAACTTGCCCTCCAGATTCACCACCGGACGCACAATCTTCTGGCTGTATTGCAGCGAAACCTGATTGGCCCGCCGCGAATAACGCTGTCCCTGTGGTAACCCGGTGCCCCGCAGCCAACGTGTAGCCAGCCGCAATCCCTTCCAAATAAAATAGAAGATTGCGCCATAAACAAGGCCGATAATCAAAAATTCGATAACCAGCAAAATAACAGAAATATCACGCCAGAGATTCAGACTCATGGAACGCTTCCTGGTGGGACAGTGGGAATACCTGAAAAACCTGCTACAATTTGACAGTGACAGCGCACCGCTGCCAAATTGTAGCAGAAATAAACGCCCAGGCCAAGAAAACACCGGCTACGAAAAAGCGGGCACTACTGGCCCGGAAACAACGTAAAATCGAACTCAGCCTTGCGCGGCGCAGGTTGAGCCCGCACACCTGCGGCGCTCACCCCCAGCACCAAATAGTAGCCATTCTGCGCGGCATTGCCCAGCATACTGGCCGTATCGGAATAAACCAACGAGGCCCCCAGCGCTCCTGGCGTCACATCGGCCAGCTTAACACCCTGGCCCGGCGGCGTAAAATAAGGTGCATCCAGCGCCCGCCACACCTCATAACGCTGCGCCAAACTATCCTCATGCGACCAATCCAGCACCACATCAGAAACAGCCGTGCCAATGTGTAAATCGCCCAAAACATAAGGTCGGGCCTCCAGCCAGCCATCCTGACGCGTCACCTTGCCCCCCACCGCATAAATCGGCGAAAGCGATTCATTATGATAATCAGTTTTCGTCACCGAAAGCTCATACTCACCCCAACTCAGCGCAGTAAACGTATAAGCGCCGCTGGCACTGGTCACGGTGGTACTCAGCACCACACCCGGTTGCCCCAGGGGATGTAGCATCACTGTGGCCCCGGCCACGCCACTGCCCGACACCGTGTCGGAGAAAACCCCGGTCAGCGTCGCGGATTGCGACAACGATTCGATGGCACTACGAGCATTGACAATGCCCCAGCCAAACCCGTTGTTAGGCACAGCCGTGGCAGCATCGCCACCACAACCCTGAGAGCTGGTTTCGGGATCAGCGGTACGCGTCAAAATAGCCTCAATCATCTCCACCCGGCCCCTGAGCGCTGGCTGAGCCGAAAGCAACAACGCCACCACACCCGCTACATGGGGCCCGGCCATGCTCGTGCCCGACATAGAGGTGTAATCACCATTGTAATAAGCGGATGTCACCCCCACACCGGGGCCGCTGATATCAGGCTTCATAACTGTTTGGCCCTGATAAATGACAGGGCCACGACTGCTAAAACTGGCCAAAGCATCATTACTGGCTGTTGCGCCCACAGCAAAAGAACGGGGATAAATCGAGGGAGGATCCTTGACCGATCCGCAACTGGAACCGTAATTGCCCGCCGAAGTAACCACCACAATGCCCGCATCCACCGCTGCATTCAGCGCAGGTTCAATCTCCGGGCCCGTACAGCCTTCCGACAAAGGACAGCCCCACGAATTATTGATGACATCAGGCGCCTTGCTGGGATCGCCCTGAGTATTGGCATCGCCGCCCACAGGCCAGGGCGCAACAAACCACTGAAAACATTCAATATACGTAGCCGGTGTACCCCAGCCCCGCTCCATATTTCGGCAAGCCATCCATTTGGCGCCGGGCGCCACGCCCACCGCGTGCGGCGCGCCCGCGGGCCAGGCCGCATCGCCAGGATCCAAGTCATTGCCCACCATCGTGCCCATGGTATGCGTGCCATGACCATGATCATCGCAAGGAGCCGCAGCATCCAGCCCGCAAGGATTTGTGCCGGAATGATGGGAATCGATGGCATGAATGGCATCGTGCCAGTTGTAATCATGGGTGGGATGGCTGGGATCTGAGGCATCATAGCCCCGATAAGCACGCACCAGCGCAGCATGATCCCACATATACCCGGTATCCTGGCCTGCCACCACCACACCCTGCCCGGTAAAACCCTGAGTCCATGCCCAGGGCGCTTGCACCCGATTCACACCCCACTCGGTGGCCGACACCGCAGTAGCTGAAAACGATGAGTCAGGCTTAGGCACATCGAGCCGATAATACTTATCCAGAATCACCCGCTGCACATGGGGCGCTTGCAGCAAATCGACCAATTGCGCCCGGGTTACCCGCACCTGCACACTGTTTACAATCCAAAAAGTACGATAAGATAGCCCCAAGCGCTGCAACCGGGCCACCAGCGGCGCCTGACTGCTGCGGGCTGCACGGCGCAACGTCTCATACACCCATTGCCCCCGAGCCTTCTTATCCAGTATTTTACGGGCCGGGCTCAAATCGGGCTGCGGTTCCAGCAGGATAAGCACCGATGTAGCCTCGCCCGCGCGCGTGGCCGCCCACACATCTGCCTGCACACGCGCGTCAGGCCCGGGCGCAGCGCAGATGCCGGGAACAGAGAGCAGCAACGATCCAAAAAACAAAACAGTCATCAAAAAAAATCGTCTGAACTTCACTTTACTCTCCATCATTTTGGCGTTGGTAGATAACGATGGGCGCCTGGCCCTCCTGCGGAATCGTGGCCACAGGCGAGTAATGCGCCCGAAAATAAAAAGCCTCGTGAATCTGTCGGGTCATGCCCCAGGTATCAAAAGCCTGGTTACGCACATAATAATCGGGAGCCAGCACCTGGAAGAAACCGGCGGTATCCTTGCGGCGCAAATAAGCCTTAGCGCCCGGCGTTACCAGGCCCAGCAAATCCAGCACCTGCCGCTGCGAATAATAGCCGATGGTTCCCACCTCGATGGCGGCCACCGTGCTATCCTGGGATGTGTGCTGTTGCAGCCATTGCCCTGCCCGCACATATGCAGCCATCTTGGCCGAAGGCCGGGCAGTACGGACAGCCAACCGCTGCTGGTCCATCCAGCCCAACAGCGCCAGTACCAGCATCAAAGTTGCAACGAGCCAGCGCCCGCGGGCCCGCGGCTGAACAGCCAGCACCAGCGCCGCACTCAGGCCCAGGGACGCAAAAAGGGGCGTTACATACCAAAAATAAAAAGGAACATCCAGCAGAGCATAAGCCACGGCATAAAATCCGGCCCACCCCAACAGGATGAGCGCCCATCCCTGCCGTCGCCGCCAAAAAAGCGCGCATCCCCACCCCCAAAGCCCCAATAAAATAAGAAACCGCAGTTGTCGGAACCAGGGCGAGCGCAGCATGAGCTGATAAAAACCCACCACCAGATGAGGCCAGGCCCCCATAAAACGATGCGCCCGTTTAACGCCCAGAGTTGCGGGCAGGGGATTGCCCAACACAGGCATCGCATAAAGCATCCAAAGCAACAAAACCAGCGTAAATCCTCCTATCAAACGCCAGGGCAAGCGCCCTTGCTGCCACCACAAAAGCATCCCCACCAACGCAGCCAGAAGAACAGAATCGCCGCGGGCCAAAAAAGCCAATCCAAACAGCACCCCCGCCCATCCTTGCCGCGAGCGCATAGCCAGATAAAAACCGCCCAAAAGTAGCGCCATCATCAAAGAGTACTCGGCCCAAATCACATAAGCCAGTGCGCCCACCGTGGCCAGCATGGCAGCCATTGCCACCCCGGCCCAATCATCCACCAACTGCCGACCGATGAGAAAAGCCAGCCACACAGCCACCGCCCACAAACCGGCTCCCAGCCACAAGCTCAGAAGGGGTAGCAAAGCACCGGCACGAGGGGAGAAACTGACCAATCCAGCCAAAAGCAGCGCCAGCAGCGGGGCCGAGGTTCCCAGCCAGGGCGTGCCGCCATTGAATACAAAGCCGCGGCCCGCGGCCACATTGCGGGCATAGGTCAGGGTGATGAAGGCATCGTCGTAGGGCAAGCCCTGGTGCTGCAAGAAGTATGCCAGCCAAAAGACTGAAAGCGCCAAAGCCAGCGTAAGCAACAGTGGAAAATGATGTCGCTGGATTTTCATAGCGTGATAGTTACAGGCACAGATTGCACGCTAACAAGTCGCAAAGGCTGCGGCGGGCGCGGGGATGTTTGATAGATGAGATAGAAGTGGGTGACTCCGGGCCCGGCATCTGCAAGGGTGGGGGACAAAGGGGCGTCAGCCGCCAAAAAACGGCTCCACAGACCTGGGCGCACCTGCTCGAAACCGGACTGCAAAACCTGAGCCTGCTTCTCATCGAAAAGGACTTCGGGGCGCAAGAAAAAGCCGCGTAACTGCGGCGCTGCCCAATCTTGCAACGACAGAATAAGATAAACGCTGTCAGGATAGAACGCGCTGGCTGCATCCACTGCCGAAGGAAAAGCCGCTGTACGGGGGTGGCTATGATAAATGGCCAACATCGCATCCCCCTCATCCTCCCAGCTCAGGGCCTGCAACAGGCTTTTGGCATCTACCTGAAAATTGTGTCGCGGGTCGGCTGCGATGTTACGGGCGGGCAGTAGCTCGCGCACCTGGGCATCATGCCCGCGCAGCAGCCCGCACGCCTCGGCGGGCCAGTGCGCCCGGGCGTGAGCCAACATTTTCTCGTAAACATGAGCAGGTAGCAGCAGCGATTCAACCATGCTGCTATTTTATGCCAGAATGACGCCTTGTCGCAAAGCCGCAAGGGACGAGTTGTTTACATTAGGCGCTGCACGAACGCATTTTGCCATTGCCAAGACATATTCCCACCACGCAACAAGCCCTCTCCGAAATCATTCATCGTAACCAGCTTGGGGTATAATGAATGCTCAGCAGTACTTGATCAAACGTGGTTTGCCATCAATTTCTTGACTTCGTCTTGACCTGGTAGGGCTACGATACAGTTGCACAATTCAAACTTCATGCACACTCTTTCTATCTTCCTCAGAGAATCACTATGAATGCACTTCACGAACTTTTCAGCCGTTACGGCCAATCTATCTGGCTTGATTTTATCAGCCGCGACATACTGGAGTCGGGCACATTGCGCGAGTTGCTCAATTTGGGTGTGCGCGGTGTCACCTCGAACCCTTCCATCTTCAACAAGGCCATTGGCGGCAGCGATCTTTACGATGACATTATTCGCGAGATGGCACAACAGGGCGCCAGTGCTTTTGAGATTTACGATGCCATTTCACAACGAGATATTACCGCGGCTGCGGATGAGATGGCAGATTTATATGAGCAAAGCCGCATGGGTGATGGTTATGTCAGCATCGAGGTGAATCCTGAGCTGGCGCACGATCTGGCGGGCACGCTGGCTGAGGCCCGCCGTCTGTGGCAAGCAATCAATCGTCCCAACCTGTTCATCAAAGTGCCTGCCACGCGCGCGGGCGTGGACGCCATTCGCCAACTTATTTCCGAAGGCATTAACATCAATGCCACGCTCATTTTCTCATTGGCCGATTACGATGCGGTGGCTACCGCTTACATCGAGGGCCTGGAAAAACGGGCCGCGGCGGGCCAGCCACTGAAACATGTGGCCTCGGTGGCGTCGGTGTTCGTGAGCCGCATCGACACGGTGGTCGATAAAGCTCTGAGCGCAAAGGGCGCGCAGGCCTTGCAGGGCAACATTGCGGTGGCCAATGCCAAATTGTCCTATGCTCGCTTCAAGGAGCTGTTCAGCGGGCCCCGCTGGGCTGCCCTGGCCGAAAAGGGCGCGCGGGTGCAACGTCCATTGTGGGCCAGCACAGGAACCAAGAATCCTGATTATCGTGACACACTTTATGTCGAGACTCTCATCGGCCCGCACACAGTAAACACCTCTCCGCTGAAAACCATCGAAGCAACGTTAGACCATGCCATCATCGCTCGTACCGTGGATCGGGATGTGGCTGTGGCGCGGGCGCAGGTGGCCCAACTGGCTGAGTTGGGTATTGATCTGAACAAAATTACCACCGATTTGCAAAAGGCGGGCGTCAAGGCCTTTGCCGATGATTTCCGCAATCTGCTCAATGTGATTGCCGAACAAGCCAAAGTAGTGTAAAGATGCCGCGATTCGGCTGCATTTTGCCCGAAAAGCCCACTATTTCCTTGCTTTTTCTCCTTGAGCTGGGTGGAAATAAGAATGCCCCGGTGACATTTCATCGGGGCGTTCGCTGTTGTTGGCCTCTTTTACCTGGATGAGAAGTCAACATTTTGACTATCTTCACCGAAAGCATTACAATTATCGGCATGGTTCAAATCCGCTGCAATGGCGCTTGACAATTGGTAAGGCATTTTTCGTGAATACACAAGCATCGCAACTTTTACAAGACCCCTTTGAAATGGCCCGTGCTTTCCAAAAGCATGCAGACCTGCATTACAAAAACCAAAGCCTGATTGTGCGGGCCCTGACCCACCGCTCCTCTATCAACGAACTTCCCTTTTTGAATGCCGACAACGAGCGACTGGAATTTTTGGGGGATGCGGTCATTGGGCTGGTTTCTGCCGAATTTTTGTATCAGCGCTTTCCCGAAAAACGAGAAGGTGCATTGACCGCGATGCGCGCCTATCTGGTGCGCAAGGAAACGCTGGCCCGCTTTGCCCGAAATCTGAACCTGGGCGATTTCATCCTCATGGGCCGGGGCGAGGCCGAAAGTGGCGGGCGTGAACGCGCGTCCACCCTCTCCTCTACCTTCGAGGCCATTGTGGGCGCATTGTATTTGGATCAAGGCATGGCCAGGGCCGAAGCCTTTTTGCTGCCCATCTTTCAACCTGAGCTGGAACGCTTGCAAATGGATCAGCTGACCAAGGATGCCAAGAGCCGCTTGCAGGAATGGTCGCAGGCTGAATTGAAGGCCACGCCATCTTATGTCACCATCGACGCCAGCGGGCCTGATCACGACCGAGAATTTACCGTGGAAGTGCGCATCAAAGGGAAGGCTTATGGCACAGGACGCGGCAAAAGCAAACAACAAGCAGCGCAGGCCGCGGCCCAGAATGCCCTGAACCACCGCTAATCTCCCTCCCCCACTTGACTACATGCCCTCTATCCGATTACAAAAAATCACCCTGCACGGGTACAAGACCTTTGCCAACAAGACCGAAATCCTTTTTGACAGCCAAATCAGCGCCATAGTCGGGCCCAATGGTAGCGGCAAGAGCAATATCGCCGACGCCATTCGCTGGGTGATGGGTGAACAGGCCTATTCGGTGCTTCGGGGCAAAAAAACCGAAGATATGATTTTCAACGGCTCGAATCAGCGGGCCCGCATGGGCATGGCCGAAGTCAGCATCCAACTGGATAACAGCGACAACTGGCTGCCCATTGCCTTTGATGAAGTTATCATCACCCGCCGCGCGTATCGCTCGGGCGAGAACGAATACTACATCAACGGCAGCCGCGTGCGCTTGCGCGATGTCCACGAATTGCTGGATCGTTCGGGCCTGGGGCGCCGCACCCACACCGTCATCGGCCAGGGCATGATTGATCAGGCCCTTTCGCAGCGCCCGGAAGATCGCCGCGTTCTATTCGAAGAAGCCGCGGGCATCACTCACTATCGCACTAAGCGCCGCCTGACCATGGATCGGCTGCACAAGACAGAAGACAACCTCACCCGGGTGCGCGACATTGTGGCCGAAATTGCGCCACGCCTGCGCAAACTGGAAAAGCAAGCGCAAAAAGCGATTCAGCATGAGCAAATCAGTGGCGAACTGCGGGAGCTGCTGCGCGTGTGGTATGGCTTCAACTGGCATCAGGGTGTAAGCAAGCTGGTGGATACCCGGGCCGCGGTGGCACATTGGCAGCAGGTCATCACCAAAACCAATGCCCGCATCGAAGCCTTTAGCGGCAAGACCACCCAGTTGCGCAACCAGCAAATGGCGCTGCGCAGCCAACTGGCCCAATGGCGGCGGAGCCTTTCGGAGCAAGAAACGGGACGTTCGCAGCTCCAGCGTGAACAAGCTGTGGTGCAAGAACGCATCCGCGCACTGGAAGCCAATTTGAAACGGCTGAACGTAGAAACGGAGATGCTGCAAGAAACGCTGAATGCGGAGAAGGAGCGACATCAGCAGGCCCGCGAGGCCCTTTTAGCGATTCATCGGCAGCGCAGCCAGCACCAAACCACACTGCAAGAGGCCCAGGATGCACTAAGTGCGCTGCAAGCGGATCGCGAAGCCACCGAGCAGGCCCTGACCCAGGCCCGAGAGAGCCTGCTCCAACTCACAGCAGCTATCAATGATCGCAATAGTCGCATTCAGCACGCCAAAGAACAGCGCCAGGCCCTGAAACAGGAGCTGACGCAAAGTGTGGCAGAGCAAGAAAAAGCCGCGGCGCAGGTAGCGCAGCAGCAAGCGTTATGGCAAGAAATAGAAAGTCAGCAGCAGGCACTGCAACAAAAAATCGAAGAAGCGCAGCAAAGGCTGACGCAAATCGAGGACCGCAGCCAAAAATCAGCCAGCCAACGAGAAGCCAAACAGCGCCAGCGCGCAGAATTCAGCGCCCAGGTGCGAGAACTGCAGGCCCGTTACGATCTTCTGGAACGCCTGCGAGCGGAGGGTGAAGGACTTTTTGCCGGCGTCAAACAGGTGGTCAAGGCCAGCCATCAGGGCAAATTGCAGGGCATTCTCGGGCCCATTGCCAACCTGTTGGAAACTCCGGAGCATCTGGAACATGCCATCGAGGTGGCACTGGGAGCCCGCTTGCAAGATGTGGTGGTGGCAAGTTGGGAGGATGCAGAAGCGGCCATCAGTTATCTCAAACAAAGTCGCGGTGGCCGCGCCACCTTTTTGCCTCTGGATAACCTGCGTCCGCAACGCCGCCAGAACGCCCCTCGCGAAAAGGGCGTGTTGGGTTGGGCTGCCGATCTCATCACCTATGACTCTGAGATTGCCCCCGCAGCGGAGCTACTGCTGGGTCAGATTTTGGTCGTGCAAGATTTAGCAGTGGCCCGGCGCATTAGCCGCGGTGGCGGCCATCGTCCCCGCATCGTCACCCTGCAAGGGGATTATGTGCATCCGGGTGGCAGCGTTAGTGGCGGCAGCCGCAATCAACGTCAAAAAGGAGGCATGCTGGCCCGCGAACGGGAGTTCCGGCAACTGCCACAGCAAATTTCCCGGGCCAAAAGCCAGGTTAAGCACCTGGATGAAAGCATCGAAAACCTGACTCAGGCCCTGAACGCCATCGATGAAGCGCGCACACAGCTTTTGGCAAAGGCCGCGCAACTGCAACGCCAAGAAAAGGAACTCACCGCAGAGGCAGCACGAATCCACAATATTCTTTCACAGGCACAGCAAGCTGAAACCTGGCATCAGCAGCGGACACAAAAGCTAAAACAAGATGCCGAAGGTTTTGGACAAAAACTAGACAGCCTGCGCCAGGAAATCGAAACACTCAGCGCCCAACAAACCACCACGGATAATCGCATTGCCGCGCTGGAAGAAAAAATGGCCACTCTGGGCACATCGGGCCTGATGCAGGCTGTGGCCCAAGCTCAGGCCCGTTTGGATGCTATTCAGGAGCGGGTACAGGCCCAAACTGCCATCGTCGCTGACCGCGATCGTCGTTTGACCAAGCTACACGAGGATTTGGCCGAGCGCAAGCATCGTACTGCCAGCCATGCTCGCGAAAAGGAAGCACTGACCCAGCGTCTGGAAACCCTGCGACAGGATTTGCAAAACTCACAGCAGGCATTCGATTCTCTTGTGGCCCAAATCGCTCCCGCCCAGTCCACGCTGGACACGCTGGAAAATGGCTGGATTGAGCATGATGCCCAGGGCGAAGCGCTGCGCCAGCGTCTGCATCAAGAAGAGCGACAACTGAATCAGGCGCAACTGGCTTTGCAGCGAGCAGAAGACCAACTGAAATATCTGCGCAAACAAATCGAAAACGATTTTGGACTGGTCACATTCGAGAGCGAAGATGGCGTTACCTCGCAGGAGCCCCTGCCTTTTGATCAAATTGTGACCACGCTGCCCCGCGTCACCGAAATCCCCATCGAAATGCAGGATGAAATTCGACGACTCAAGGGCCTTTTGCGCCATCTGGGCCCCATCAATCCAGAAGCGCAGGCTGAGTTCAAGGCTACGCAAGAGCGCTTCAACTTCCTCACCCAGCAATCGCAAGATTTAGAGGAGGCCGCAGCGCAGTTGCAAAAGGTCATCACCGAGCTGGATGAGCTGATGGATATGGAATTCCGGCGCACTTTCAAGGCGGTGGCCAAGGCCTTTACCCACTATTTCACCCGTCTTTTTGGGGGTGGCACAGCCAAGCTAATGCTCACAGACCCCAAGGACATCACCAACACCGGTGTCGAGATCATCGCCCGGCCTCCGGGCAAACGGGCGGCGAATCTGACCATGCTTTCGGGCGGTGAGCGGGCGCTAACCGCGGCTTCGCTGATTTTTGCCATCATCAGCGTCAGTCCCACGCCTTTTGCGGTGCTGGATGAGATTGATGCGGCCCTGGATGAGGCCAACATCGAGCGTGTGAAAGGGGTGCTGAAGGAGCTGGGAACCAAGGCACAGTTTATTATCATCACGCACAGCCGGGCCACGCTGGAAATTGCCGATACGATTTATGGCGTTAGCATGGGCCAGGATAGTGTTTCGCAGGTGCTTTCGCTGCGCTTGGATGGTGACAAGCTGGCCAAGGCGGCGTAGTAACCGCACACATGAAACATCTGCAACCACTTATTCCCGCCACATTTTTGCGTCGTGATAACCGATTTCGGGCCACTGTGCAGGTACGTGGATCCGAGCAATGGGCGCATGTGGCCAATTCGGGGCGCTTGCAGGATTTGCTCACGCCCGAGCGCCCGGTTTATCTACATCCAGCCAGCAAGCCCGCACGCAAAACGCCTTACGATCTCAAGCTGGTGCAATTGCCGCAGACTCTGGTCTCTATCGACGCCCGCCTGCCTAATCCTCTTTTTGCGCAAGCGGTGGCCGCGGGCCAGTTGCCAGCATTCAACTATCCGCACATCCAGCCGGAGGTGCGTTATGGTCAAAGTCGGCTGGATTTCCGACTTTCCGGGCCCGAGGGGGTGTGCTGGGTCGAAACTAAGTCGGTGACACTGGTGCAACAGGGGGTGGCTCGTTTTCCCGATGCGCCCACAGCCCGAGGCAGTCGCCATTTGCAGGAGCTTATGGCGATTCGGGCGCAAGGAGAGCAGGCCGCAGTGGTTTTCATCATCCAGCGCAGCGATGCGACTCGCTTTGCGCCCGCTGCTGCGGTGGATGCTCTGTTTGCGCAAAGGCTAAGGCAAGCTGCTGCCGCGGGCGTGGTGGTGCGGGCTTACGTTTGCCAGCTCTCGCTTACCGAGATAACTCTGGCTCGCGAAATTCCAGTCATCTTACACGATTGTGAGTAGACATCATCACCTGCATCGCCTTCTCGCAGTTTGGGGCAAAATGCGGGGGATGGTAAAATAAAGCGCCCATGAACTCGCATGTTACGCCGTCCAGCACGCTGGACCTCGCCATTGTCATTGTCAATTACAATACCCGAGAGCTTTTGCGCGCCTGCTTGCACTCGGTTTTTGCCAGCCAGGGCGATTTTTCGTTTCATGTGACTGTGGTAGACAACAATAGCCACGATGCCAGTATCGAGATGGTACAAGAGGCGTTTCCGCAGGTGCGGGCCATTGCTTCGCCCAAAAATGGCGGTTTTGCCTACGCCAACAACATCGGCTTGCGGGCCTATGGCTTTGCTCAGGGGCGGGATGCCGCGACCTTGCCCCGCTACGCACTGTTGCTGAATCCAGACACCGAGGTGCCCCCCACTGCGTTGGCCAACATGCTGGCGCTGATGGATGCCCGGCCTGATCTGGGAGCCTCGGGCCCGCGGCTCCTCCTGTCCGATGGCAGCCTGGATAAAGCTTGCCGCCGCGCTTTTCCTACGCCCATGTCTTTTGTTTACCGTGGTCTGGGCCTGAGCAAGCTCTTCCCCAGAGCTCGGCGCTTTGCACAATACAATCTTACCTATTTGCCCGAAACGCAAGAAACCGAGGTGGATAGCGTGGTGGGCGCATTCATGCTGGTACGTCGCGAGGCTCTGGAAGCTGCTGGACTGCTGGATGAATCCTTTTTTATGTATGGTGAGGATTTGGATTGGGCCTTTCGCATCAAGCAAGCAGGATGGAAGATTTGGTACTACCCCGATGTGATTGTGTATCATTACAAAGGTGCGGCTTCGCGGGGAAATGTACGGGCCCGCAAGGCTTTTTATGAGGCCATGGCTATCTTTGTGGAAAAACACTACAAAACGCAAACCAATCCCCTGCTTTATGCCGCTATCCGGGCGGGTATTCAAATCAAAGGCAGCATCGATGTGACTCGCACTCGCATACAGGCCCGAAAAATGGGGGGTAAGGCGTGAACAAATATCTGAGATGGCTCTTTTTTCTGATTCAGGTAGGATTGGATGGGGTGACCGCGGGCCTGGCGATTTTGGCAGCACATCGTTTGCAACGCAGTCTCAAACCACATTCCATCGACCGTTTTTTGGCTTATCTGCCCCTGACTCTGACACTGATAGCCACCATCATCATCATTTCTTACACGCGGCAGCGTTACCACAGCAAACGCCCTGCCAATTTTCTGGATAGCCTTTCAAAAACCATCGGCACTGTAACCATCGCCTTTTTAGTGGCGCTGGCAGCCATTGCCTTTCTTTTTCCCGAGCGCTTCAATTACGATGTAACTCCCTATCCCCGCGGCTTCATCGTGGCAGCTTGGGGATTGGTCATGATTGCGGTCACACTGGGGCGATGGATTTATAGCCTGCTCATTCTGCTGCTGCAAAAACAGGGCTTTGGCCGCCAACGGGTGCTGGTCATCGGCAGCGGTGATATTGGCCTGATGCTTATCCAAAAGTTGCAAAACAGCAATGAAGCGGGCTACGAGGTGGCTGGTTATGTCGAGGCAAATGGTGACATGATGCAATTGCCTCACACGCAGCGCCTGGGCCGCACCGAAGATATTCCCACCATCATCGAACAACACAAAATTGACGAGGTGGTCATTGGTTTGCCTGAGGCCTCGCACCGGGAGCTGGTGCGCATCATCTCGCTGTGCGAACGAGAAAAGGTCAGCATCAAGGTTTTTCCCGATGTCTTCCAGATTATGGCCACAGAGGTGGCGGTCAGCGATTTGGCTGGCTTACCCTTGCTTTCGGTGCGCGATGTGGCGCTGCGGGGCTGGAAGCGCTCATTGAAGCGAGCTTATGATTTGGCAGTGGCTGTGCCCGCGCTGATTCTTCTTTCTCCTGTCATGCTCCTCATCGCTCTGCTCATCAAGCTGGAATCGCCGGGCCCGGTGTTCTACATTCAGGAACGCATGGGGCTGGATGCCCACCCCTTTCCCACGCTCAAATTCCGCTCCATGCGCACCGATGCGGAGGAGAAGGGCCCCGGCTGGACCACGCCCGATGATCCGCGCAAGACCAAGCTGGGCGCTATCATCCGCAAGCTCTCCATCGACGAGCTGCCGCAATTTATCAATGTAATTCGTGGCGACATGAGTGTGGTCGGACCCCGGCCAGAGCGTCCTGTTTATGTCGAGCAGTTTCGGCAATACATTCCCCGCTAC
This sequence comes from uncultured Caldilineales bacterium, assembly GCA_964565065.1. Taxonomy (GTDB): domain Bacteria; phylum Chloroflexota; class Anaerolineae; order J102; family J102; genus M2005. The sequence continues at coordinate 15,465 of CAZMDD010000096.1, forward strand.
ATGGAGCGTCACCGCGAAAAGGCGGGGATTACCGGTTGGGCGCAAATCAATGGTCTGCGCGGCGACACCAGCATTGCCGAACGCACCAAGTATGATTTATGGTATATTGAGAACTGGTCGTTGTGGTTGGATTTCAAGATTACGCTGCTGACGTTGGTGCGGGTCATTAGTGATCGCAACGCGTATTGAGTAGGTGATGCTATGAACGTTGTTGAAATGTAACGGTTCATCGCTATCTAAAGCGCACCATCAAGAGCACAAAGGCACCAAGGCACGAAGAAAAAGGACGGGTCAGCCGCGCGGGCGCCTTTGCCCCCCTCCCGGCCTCCCCCCGTTTCGGCTGGGCCTCACGGTGGGAGGGGCTGGCGGTTTACCACTGCTCACTGACCCGCTGTCCTCTGACCCTCTGGCCTCTGAGGGGGCAGCCCCAGCGGGGCTTGGCAACGGTAGCCCGTGGCTTCAGCCGCGGGCGGAGGCGTGCGGGCGTACACGCGGGCGCATGATGCGGGCGGGCGTTCAACCCGCCGAGTCACAGACTCGCCTGGACACGTTTTTTTGATGGGTAGGGAGAGTGGCAAATCAGCCCGCGGCGAGCATTTTGCCCCCCTCCCGGCCTCCCCCCGTTTCGGCTGGGCCTCACGGTGGGAGGGGCTGGCGATTGACTGCGAAACGTTGCTCGCGGATGGCTCCCTCCCCTGCGAGCGATGGAAAATGAACGGGCGGGGGAGGGCCGGGGAGGGGGCAGCCCCAGCGGGGCTTTGCAACGGTAGCCCGTGGCTTCAGCCGCGGGCGGAGGCGTGCGTGCGGGCACGCGGGCACACGGGCGCATGATGCGGGCGCGGGCGGTCAACCCGCCGAGTCACAGACTCGCCTGGACACGTTTTTTTGATGGGTAGGGAGAGTGGCAAATCAGCCCGCGGCGAGCATTTTGCCCCCCTCCCGGCCTCCCCCCGTTTCGGCTGGGGCCTCACGGTGGGAGGAGCTGGCGATTGACCACTGCTCACTGACCCACTGACCGGCTGCGCAGCAGCCACCTGATGGGGCAGCCCCGGCGGGGCTTGGCAACGGTAGCCCGTGGCTTCAGCCGCGGGCGAAGATGAGCGACGCGTACACGCGGGCACACGGGCGCATGATGAGCGGGCCCGCGGGCAACCCGCCGAGTCACAGACTCGCCGGGACACGGTTTTTTGACGGAGGAGCTGGCGCTTGACTACGAAACGCTGCTCGCGGATGGCTCCCTCCCCCGCGAGCGATGGAAAATGAGCGGGCGGGGGAGGGCCGGGGAGGGGGCGATGATGGGCGGATGCCTGGCACCCCGACCAGCCCCAACGGGGCTTGGCAGCGGTAGCCCGTGGCTTTAGCCGCGGGCGAAGGCACGCGGGCGCCCCTCCCACTGCTGACTGCTCCCCGGAGCTGGCGAGGAAGCCCCGGGGAGCAACGAGAGGAAGCACGGTGAGCTCAGTGGCGAACATGGTAAGGAAAATAAGTAGTGGTTGTGCTGCGCACTGACCCCTCTTCCAAAATCCTCCAAGCATTTATGTCCACTCGGAGATAGTAAATTTCGCGGCCGCGAGTAAAAATCGACACCCCCCACTGATCATCAGTCAGTGGCGACGAGAGGGCCGACCAGTTGTCGATATTTTCCAACACTTTCCACACTTTATTCGATTCGGCCGCCAATTCGATGGCTTTGTCGTGATCGGAACGCTGCTTTTGCTCCGCAGTAAGGGCGTAGGGATCAATAATTCGCTCAATAAACCAGCGTTCATCATCATTTTTTCTGACATCGGCAGCCCAGGCATCCAGGCCATGTTCAAATTGCACACGCCAGACGACCTCCCAGGGGTCGTAGTAGGAAAACTTGTCCCAGTCATCGAGATTACCCAACAGGGCCAAAATTTGTTCATCGGACAAGACCAATTCCTCGACCTCGGCGCGCTGCTGCGCTTCTTCTTCGGGCGTAAGAAAGATGGGAATGTAGTACTCCAGGATGCTACCGTCATCCAAATCCACCGATGCTTCACCCAGCCAGTCTTCCTGAGATTGATCCTGGAAGAAAACAACGTGCCAGATGTTTTCATCAGGATCATCAACTTCGGCTTCGGCAGACCAATGAGGGAAGAATGTCAGCGTTTTGGCAATATCGGGCTGTGCCGCCGCAATTTCAATGGCTTGTTGGCCCGGACCCGATTGGGCGCTGGCAGGATGTGCAGCAGCGTAGAATCCGCCACCGATGGCCAACATCAGGGCTAAGATGAGTAAGGAGAATGAAATAGGTCGGAGACGACGAGAAAGTTTCATAAAGATTGCTCCTGGTCTGAAAACGGTTCATCTCGTGCAGACTTGCTGGCGCAAGGGATGAACGGAATAATGGAGATTGATGCGCTCACTATGGGGATGCCAAGTGCTTAGCGGCTCTCGAAAATGTTGAGAGGCTTGGGCGTGAAGTTGGGAAAGATGGTGCTGATGGCAGGACTGTCGAGGCGTCGTTTCAGCATTTCGGCCAGTACATGGCGGTAGTCGGTGGTGATGGCGAGATCGTCGGCATCATCTCGGGCCTCGGGCGCCAAGGTGGGCCATCGCCCATAAACTTGCCCGCCACGAACACCGCCGCCCAGCAAGAACATGGCGTTACCGTGACCATGATCTGTTCCCTGGCTACCATTTTCATCGATGGTACGTCCGAATTCGCTCATGACTACAATGATTACGCGAGCCATGATGTCGCCCAAATCGGTGTAGAGCGCATTGAGTCCACGCCCGAGAACGTCCAAATTTTCGTTCAGATAGCCATCCATGGTTCCCTGAGCTTCGTGAGTGTCCCAGCCACCAAAATCAAGGCTGACAACTTCCAGGCCGATATCTGCTTTGATGAGCTGGGCAACCTGACGCATCGCCAGTCCAAACCCTTCCCCTTCGTCATCTTCGGGGTATTGTGCGCCGTGGGCTGGTTTGTAGGGATGTGCGGCCAGGCGTTCCATGGTGGCAATGGCTTCAAAAACCATTTTGGATTGTTGGCTAAGAGGGTCGGCGGGCCCGGACGCGGTGTAGAGGCTTTTGAGCATTTTTTGCATGTCGGGCAAGATATCTGCGCGGCCTTGCAGACTAAAGTCGGCGATGCTGCGCAGAGCTAGGGGTGTCACGGGCCCGCGCAGTGAATCGGGCATAAAGTCACCAACGCCCACAACGCGAAAGTCAGAGTCGCTGGACTGCGATGTGCTGGACAGGTGGCGACCAATCCAACCGGTGGGGGTGGTTTTGTCGCCGGGAATGCCAAATTCGATGAAGTGTTGGGCGTCGAAGTGGGAGCGGGTTTCATGCACCAGGCCCGAGGCATGCACGATGGCAAGATCTTTTTGTTGATAGATGGGGGCCAATGGGGCTAAGGCGGGATGCAACCCGAAAAAACCATCCAGATCCACCGCGCTGCGAATTTTGCTATCAGGCGCGGGCACGGCAATGGTGGGGCGCACGTTGTAGTATTGCCCACCCTCGCCGTAGGGAACCACCGCGCTCAAGCCATCCATGCCGCCGCGCAAAAAGATGTTGACCAGAATGTCGCGCGGGGCGCTCACACCCTGCCCGGAAGCCAGTGCAATGCTGGGTTTCCATCCCGGAAAAAGCTGATGGCTGGCCCCCAGCAGGCCGGCAACGCCTGCAGCTTTGAGGAAGTGACGTCGAGTAAGGTTGTTCATAATTAGTACCATTGATACATGGGTGAGGCCAGCATTAGCCCCATGAGGACAGGCATGTTTTTGGTGAAGACGCGGGCGCTTAATGCTGTGCTGGCTCCGGTGGGGGCCACAAATTGCACAAATTGATTTCGCGCTGCGCCCGAGAGGGGAGCGCCGAAGACTTCGGACGCGACAGCATCCACCAGCTCTCCCGCGGTGGTGGGGCCGCCAGGTTCGCCCGGGGGCGGGATGCGCTGATGAAGTTGTGAACGCCAGCCCCAGGAGCCTTCGCGGCGGAAGTGGACATCCTGGGTGAGGAAGGTGGCCAAATTCCAGCGGGCCAGCAGACCGCCGGTAGAAATCCAGGCTTCGGCGGTATCGGGGTAGCCGTTGGGCGGGCCCCAGCCATAGGGGCGTTGCCCCAGTTCGATGAAAATTTCTTCGATGGACCAGTTACGCAGATAGCGTGCGCCCGTGGCCCGCAGTGCACCGATGAAATAGTTGAGGGGACGACGCATTTTCTGTTGGGTGGCAGCATAGAATTCATGGGAGCTGAAGATGTGGCGCATGACAGGCACAATTTCGCCCTGAGTTTGCTGCCAAATGCGGGCGGTGCTGGCCACCAGGCTATCTGGAGGATTGTCGCTAACAAAGCGGCGACAGAGTTTGAAGCTAAGATGCCGGGCTGTAGAAGGATGGTTGGCAGCAATCATCAGCAAGTGCAAACCATCTTCAATGCCGCGGCCCGCGGGCATTTTGTGGCCTAGCACTGTTTTGGGACGAGTATCATGCTCCTCGGGCGAAAAATAAAAACCGTTGTTGGTGCGAGGATGTGTCGTCCAGCCGGTAAGGGCACGGGCAGCTTCGCGGATATCCTGCTCGGTGTAGCCGCCATCTACACCCAGAGTATGCAGTTCCAGCAATTCTCGTGCGTAGTTTTCGTTGGGATGCTCAGCCACGTTGTAAGCACCATCCAGATAGATGAGCATGGCCGGGCTTTTGACCACAGCCATGAGCATATCCTTGAATTTTCCCAGAGCGTGCTGGCGAATGGCATCTCGGTAGTAGGGGATGAGATCGCCCGGTTCGTCGCCGGAAGGAATATTAAAATGGTCTGACCAGAATTCGACCATACGCTCCAGCAGTTGTCGTTTGCTGTGGACTGCCCGCAGAATAAAGAGTTCGATCAAGGTAGATTCGACACGACCATAATAATTGTTCAGGCGATAAAGATCGTGGCGAGGCATATTGAACAAAGCCAGTTGCGGAGCTGCAAGATGTTCAAAGTCGGTGTCATCAATACTTTGAGGATGCAGTTGTTCTTCCAGCCAGGCATCTCGGCCTATTTGTTTGATGTGGGCAACATCTGCTGGCCGCGGGCCCCAGGTGGCCCGATTAAGCAGATGGATGTCGGGGTCGGAGGCAGCGGGAGTCGTGGGGGACGCTCCCCGGAGTTGCAGGCCCAGAAGTTGTCGTCGGGATAAGGCCATGGTTTGCTCCTTGAATGAAGTGGTGAT
>CAZMDD010000097.1:0-29266 GCA_964565065.1 uncultured Caldilineales bacterium
GCCCAAGCCCATTACAGATCTGACCATCACCAAAAAATCGGGCAAGGTCAAGCTCACCTGGTCGGCGATCACCGAGGATATTGCTGGCAATCCCATCAGCGACGTTAGCTACAATGTCTATCGGGCGCTGAACGATCCCTACTTCACTCCCGATACGCCCTATGCGACGGGCGTGGCCGACACCGCCTATCTCGATCCCGACGTCGCGGTGCTCTCCGATTCTTCCAGTAACGCTTCGTACATCGTGCGGGCCATGTCCGCGGGCCTGGAGGCGGAGAACTCGAACCGGGTGGGTACCTTCGTCTTCGATCTGAGGCCAGGCTCGCCCTGACGTTCATCTCTAATCCAGACTACGAATAAAAAGCGCCGAGGCCCGGTGAGATGGTTTGGTGATCTCTCCGGGCTCCGGCATCGCATAGTAACATGGCCCCCGGAAGGAAAACTCCGGGAGCCGGTTGATGATCCGCCAGGGACTCGAACCCCGAACCCGCTGATTAAGAGTCAGCTGCTCTGCCAATTGAGCTAGCGGACCAGAACAGGGCAAATTATAAAGCATGTTGGAGGTGGTGTCAAAAATGTCGGGGGCCTGTTGTGCTATAATGCGTTATGCGGTTTTTGTTTTTGGCGCCCTTTGGACGCTGTGCCAAGCAGACTGTGCAACGACGCTTGTTGCCTCTGGCCCGGGCGTTGGCTGCCCGCGGGCACGAGGTGATTGTGCTGATTCCGCCCTGGGATTGCCCTCATGTCCGCGCAGGAATACAGGTGGATGCGGGCGTACAGGTACGCACGTTGGCCCGCGGGCCCGGGTTGGCGGGCCTCTACCCTCGTTTGCTCGCGGGCATGATGCGCAACGTGTACGCGACCGCACCCGATGTACTGGTGGGCTCCAAGGGCTTGGGCTATGCGGGGCTGGTCATGGCGGCCTGGCTGCGTCGTGGCGGGCGGGTGCTGCTGGATGTCGATGATCTGGAGGATGAACGTGGTTGGGGCGCACAGCGGGCCCGGTGGCTGCAATGGGCCCTCAGCCGACAGGAGCGCTGGCTGCGAGTGCATGTTTCCGGCGTGGTGGTGGCTTCTTCCTTTTTGTTGGCAGATGGGAGGCGTTCTGCGCCCGAGCAGCAGTTTTTGCTCCTGCCCAATGGTCTGACACCTGCGCGACAGCGGGCCCGAGTAGAGGACAATGCTGCGGTGGCGTTGCTGATGACTCGCGGTAACGATGTGGATGCTGCCAGGCTGGCTGATGTGTGGCGTCTGGTGAGTGACCAGGTGGCTGACGCTCAGCTTGTGGTCGTGGGCGATTGGTCTGATGTGCCCGCTCAGTTGCCGCGCGTTTCTGTGCGGGGCTGGCTAGGTGGTGCGAGATTAGCCCACCAGGTTCGGGCAGCCGCGTGCTGCTTTTTTCTCCCACCCGACAATGCTTTGGTGCGGGCCAAATCGCCGGCGCGACTGCTGACCTGTGCGGCGCATGGACTTCCGGTGCTCACGCTGGATGTGGGGGCGTATGGCGAGTTGGCCCGGGCGCTGGGGGGGACGGTTGTGGCTGATGTGCCCGCGTTGGCGGCCCAGATGGTGACCTTGTTGCAGCAGCCTGCACTGCGGGCGCGGCGGAGCGCTTGCGTGTGGCAACAAGCCGCCGCCCATGATTGGGCGCATCGGGCGCAGCAGTTCGAGATTTGGGTGCAGCGGAATTAGCTGCTGCTTTTGCGTTTGCGCTTTTTGGCTTTGAGCGCTTTTATCTTCTTGGCCTGGGCTTTGCGTTGCTTGCGCAGTTTGCCCACCTCTTTTTGCAGCGCTTTGATTTCAGCCTCCATCTTGCGCTCGAACGCGCGTTGCTGCTTCATATCCACCGCTATCACCTCGACATCGATGGTTTCGATGCGCTGTCCCGGAAGATTGAGCGAGCGCAGCACGCCGCCGCTGTGTTGCAACTTGCCTCCCACGCTGTTCAGTTTGTCGCCCGTTTGCACCAGCGATTTACCCAGTGTGCGCAACTTGAGCGCGGCTTCGCTAAATTCATCGCCAATGTGCGAAAGACGGTCGGCGCTATCGGTGAAGCGCTCCGCCGCATTCTCGCTGAGCGAAGATTCGGTGATTTCCAGGCCTGTCACCACACTAAAACCCATGACTTCGGTGTAGCGGGGCTCGATGGCGGGAATGTGAATGGCGTCGACTTGGTGTCCCAGATTTTGCAGCATGTGTGCCACATTCTCCAGTTGCACATTGCAGCGCTCCAGCGCCATGGCTGCGCGGGCTGTCAGCTCGAAGGCGCTGATGCTGTCGTCATCGGGATCGGCACCGGTGAGCCAGGTGCTGGCCCGCACCGCACCTTCGCCCGCGGCAGCAATGCTTTCGCCGGCATTATCCAGCAGCTCAGGCAAATGCTCGATGAAGGTTACCACGTGGTCTTTGTTTTCCGACACAAAATGAATGGCGTCATCCAGGTGACTGCGGTTGTGGCGCAAAAAGAGGATGACATCTTGCAAATGATGGCTATTCTTTTTGACAAAATCAATGGCATCGGTGAGATGCTCTTTGTTCTTTTGCAAAAAGTCGATAAATTCATCCAGATTGCTTTTGTTGTCAGCCACATAATCCAACGCGTCGATGAATCGTTCCCGATTTTCCCAGACCATGTTGGTGGAATGAACGATTTTTTCCCGATCTTCCCAAAATGCGTCTACCAAGTCGATGACACGCTGAAAATCAAAGTCGTCCAGGTTGTGAAGCAGATTTTTCCACATAATACCTTCCTTTTGGTTACTACTGGTTACGACTAAGGTTGCCCGGCTAGAAACCACTAAGACACGAAGCCACAAAGGCACCAAGAAAGAAAAAGGTTTGAAATGCTTGGTGTTCTTAGTGTCTTTGTGCCGTTGTGGTGATTGAAGTCGGGTACGTTAGTCGTTATTCCTTTTGTAAAATGATGTGTAATTGGGCAGCAGCCAGGGCAGCCGATTTTGCCTTTTGAACAAGCTTCCGGTAAAGTAATGTAACTGGCGGTTTTGGTTTGACCTCAGAGAAAATCTGTGAAATCTACGAAATCTGTGGTTGCTGTGGCCTATTTTAGCGCCGAGTCCATTTTCGCCAGACGCCAATCGTCGAAGTCAGCCATTTATTCTACCACAATCACGGAGGCAATCATGGTTCAAACAGCAGATGTCATCATCATTGGCGGCGGCGTTCATGGTGCCAGTCTGGCTTTTCATCTGGCGCAACGTGGTCTGAAGCCTTTGGTGTTGGAGAAGAAATTTGTGGCAGCGGGTGCTACCGGGCGCTCCAGCGGCCTGGTGCGCATGCACTATGATTTTCATCTGGAAGCTGCGTTGGTTTGGGAGTCTTTTCAGTATTTTCGTAATTGGGATGCCCGCGTGGGTGGGGATTGCGGATTTGAGCGCACCGGCTTTATTCGCATCGTTCCACCCGCTTACGAAGATGCGCTGCGGGCCAATGTGGCCATGCAGCAAGCGCTGGGCATTGCTACACTGCTGGTCACGGCCGATGATATTCGCCGTTTGGCACCCTACATGGTTGTAGATGATTTTGCCGTGGCAGCCTATGAACCGGAATCTGGCTATGCCGACCCAGCAGCCACCGCCATGAGTTTGATGGATGCGGCCCGGCGCATGGGGGCAACCTTGCGTTCGGGCGTGCAGGTGGTGGATGTGCTGACCGACGATAGCAAGGTGCTGGGCGTTAAAACCGCGGCAGGCGATGAGATTCATGCGCCTGTGGTGGTGAACGTCGCGGGCCCTTGGGCTGGCTCTATTGCGGCTATGGTTGGACTCGATTTGAACATGACCACCTGGAGCCACGATGTGATGTTCGTGCGTCGTCCTGCGGCCATTGGTCCCAGTCATCCCACCCTCATCGATGACGGCAACGAAATGTACATTCGCCCGGAGCAGGGCGGTCTGACGCTGGTAGGCCTGGAAGTCGGCAATCCTCTGGGCGAAGATCCTGATGGCGATGCCGATCATGCGCATCCTGGCTATGTGGAGCGGGCCATCGAGCATCTTTGTCGTCGTATTCCCATGATGGAAGAGAGCTCATTGCACAGCGCTCACACCGGCTACGATGGTCTCAGTCCTGATCAGCGCGCCATTCTTGGCCCCGCAGGTCCCGAGGGCTTCTGGCTGAATTGCGGGCACAGTGGCACCGGGTTCAAAATCGGGCCCGCGGTGGGCTTGTGCCTGGCCGAATGGCTGGTGGATGGCGCGCCGCAAACGGTTGACATCCGCCCCTTTGCTTATGAGCGCATTCCCGCCAACAAGCCGCTGCGCGCACAACATCCCTACGCCGACATCTGGCGCTAGTTTAGCCATCGATGCTTATGAAACGCACCATTTCTTATCCATTTTTGTTGCTGGCGCTGGTGTGGATGACCATCATCTACTGGTTCTCCAGCCAGTCCAGCTTGTTTGCCCTATCCGAAGGCATTTTGGATGCGATCTTCAAAAAGAGTGCGCACGCGGTGGCCTATGGTATTTTGTGGTGGATGTGGTGGCGGGCCAGTGGGCGCCGATCCGGGTTGGCGTTGCTGATGACGGTGTTGTACGCTTTCAGCGATGAGTGGCACCAATCCTTTGTGCCCGGGCGTCATGCCCAGCTTTTTGATGTGGGCGTGGATACCTTTGGAGCGTTGTTTGCCCGGGCGATGACTCGCCGTGAGCAGGAAACAGGTTGATGTTAGCCTCTGCTGGTCACAAAGCCTTTTTACCACTGGCTACTTAGCTGCCAGCAGAGGCCCGTTCTGTTTGGCCAATTGTTCCATCAGCGCTCGGGTTTCGGCAGTATTTTTCCCTGCCACGCGCTGCACTACACAGCCTGCGGTGCGTAACCGGGCCTCTACCTGCGGGCTTACGCCGGTGGGCCCGCCCACAATAGTGACCAGTTCAGCTTGACGGGCCTCGTGCTCCGAAAATCCTGCTACCGCATTGAATTTGGCCACAAAAGCACTGGCGCCTTGCCAATCTTCCTGCGCCCAACGTTCCTTCTGCTTCCAGAAAAGCACATAATGCTTGAAAATCTTTCGGGGCGCAGCCTTTTTGCCGGAGCGTACCCCTTCGATGGCCTCCAGCAGCAGCTCTTTCCAGCGCATCCCCTCATCCCATTGTTCACCGGGACACGAGGTGGTGTTCATCGGAAAATCCTTGTGCCCCAGCACATGTTCCAGCGGAATTCGTAATTCCTGCATGAGCCAGGCAATGAGCCGGGCCGCGGCCTCTAGCTGCGCTTGCGGCGGGATGGTGTTGGTAAAATGTCCGGCCAGACAAACGCCCACCGAGTAGCTGTTGTTTTTGTATACATGCCAGGAGATGAGCTTCATATCCTGCGTGTGATAAATGGTGCCATCGGGCCCGATGTAGAAATGATACCCCATGCCGGGCCACTGGTGCGATTTGCTGTAAACATGATACTCGGCTACCCGCCAAGGGGTAATGGAGGCTGGTGTAGCGCTGTGATGCACGGCAATATGAGTGATTTGGTCGAGCTCACGGCGTTCATACGGTTCTTCAGCATCTTCGCGCCGGGGCAAATCATCCACAATTTCGGCCATGACTGGCGGCTGCAACTTGGGTAAGCGATTCAGTGCCAGAAAATCGCCATTCATGGTGGTATCCAGCAAAAAATCTTCCTCATCCAGCGTGCGGGCTTTGGGTTCCGGGCCTTCGATGCCCAGAAAAATGCGTTTGAGATGCTGGTTTTCCTCTTTGAGATGTTGCAAATAGCGCCAAACTGCGTCCAGAATTTCGCCACGTCCGCTACGTTTGATTTTGATGATGCGTCGCGCCGGGCGACTCTTCTCTTTGGCGAACCAATGCGTGCCCGCTCCCACCATATCCAGCACCAGGGTGAAGATGCCGGGAATGCTGGGTAAACCCACAGCCACCTCCAGCTCGAACCATTCGCCAGGCTCGATGTCATGGGGGAGTGCGGTACGATAATCCTGTGAGCGAATGACGCCCTTTTTGTCGCGCCAGTGGTAGCCCACCCGCACCGATTGCTTGCCCCGTTGCTTCCATGTTTTGCTGCCGATGTTGCGGATGCCCATGCTTACGGTGATGGTGTCGCCCAGCGTTCCATACTCGGGCGCAGCCAGCACCTCCATGGCCGCGCGATGTGCGGGCGCTTGCTTGTGATAGCCATCCCAGCGAAATTTGCGGGTCAGCGCCTGCCGAAAGTCATCGATGACCCCCTCTTTACCCTCGATGACCCATTGATCGCTGTGCGACCAGCGATACAAAACCAGCGAGCGGATTGGGCGGAAGGGATTTTTACGATTCCAGGTGTCGATTTCTTCGTGGGCTCGCTGCACCCAGCCGATGTTTTCATTATGCCAGGCATCATTTTCATCCGCTTCGGTGAGATAAACGGGCAGATGCCGCATGTTCCAGGGGATGGCGTTCATGAAATCTTGATACGCGCGGAACTCGTAGCGGCGATGCTGATGCGGCTTGCCCATGCGCGTCTCTGCGGTGATGAGACTGGCGTTGGCGCCGTGCGTGTAGGTGTGCAGCGTGATGCCATCGCAATTGTCGGGGCCCAGCAGTGCCATCATCTGCTGAAAATAGCGCACCCAGTCGCCGCCAGGATTGGCCGGATAGGTGCATAACGCGTTCCAGGGCGCCACCGCCGCGGTCAGCACCAAGTCTTGCTCGTGGCCCGGCACCTGATGGATCGCTGAGCGGGCCAGCAAGTATGCCTTGACATAACGCTCGGGTGTGATTTTTTCACCGGTAGAGTCTGGGGTGCGCGGGCGGGCAGCGCCCCAATCCCAATCCGCGCCCGGCCATTCTACCGGATGATTGGGTTCGTTGCCGATAATCCAAATGTGGGCGCCTGAGGAGGCTTGCACAAAATTGGCGCAGCGTCGGGCAAAATCGTGGTAGTGCTTTTCGTAGGGGATGGTTCCCGCGCCCGTGTAGCCTACATTGAGCCGCACCATGACCGCCAATCCCTGCCCGGTGAGCGATTCGTAATTCTTGCCCCGATGATCCTCCGGGTTGAATCCGATGGCCTCAGTGACCAATACCCAGCCGGGTGTGCCGGCAGCAAGCATCAAATGTTCACCGCCCGCGTCGTGCAGGCCGTAAAGGTAGGGGGATTCGGAGGGATGTTTGCGCAGCATGGTGGGGGAATGGGGGCGTTGCTGGTCTTGTGGGGGGCTCCGGGGAAGAAAACCGTTACCATCGCGAACAAATGCTGATGATTTCGCGAACAATTATACACGCTTCATAAAATCTTGCCTAACATTTGACGTATCGGAAGAGACGCGTTAGGCTTTAGGTACGCTATTTCGCTCTCATCAACTCAAAAAAGGTGACTTATGACCGAAAATCTCCTTGCTGCTACCCCGCTGGCCGAAACCGCTGCTGCTCTGCGCAGTGGTGCGCTGGACCTGATGACTTATCTTGAAGCTCTCTGCGCCCGACAACAAGTGATTGAGCCACAGGTGCAGGCTTTTGTGCCCGACGAGGGGCGCTGTGAACAGCTCATGGCCCAGGCTCGCGCTCTGCTGGCGAGCTATCCGCAGCCAGGCCAGCGTCCGCCCCTGTTCGGAATTCCTGTGGGCGTGAAGGATATTTTTCATGCTCAGGGTTTGCCAACCCGTGCAGGTTCCAGATTGCCGCACGAGTCGCTTACCGGGCCCGAGGCCGCGGTGGTGCGTCAGTTCAAACAGGCCGGAGCTTTGGTAATGGGTAAAACGGTCACCACCGAGTTTGCTTATTTTGCCCCCGGCCCCACCCGCAATCCGCATAATTTGGCGCACACACCAGGTGGGTCCAGTAGTGGGTCAGCGGCAGCGGTGGCCGCGGGCTTGGTGCCGCTGGCCATTGGCACGCAAACCATCGGCTCGGTGATTCGTCCCGCTGCGTTTTGCGGCATTGTGGGTTACAAGCCCAGCTACGGGCGCATCGATCCCGAGGGTTTGCTCTTTTTCTCCCGTTCTGCCGACCATGTAGGCCTGTTTACGCAGGATGTTGCGGGGATGCGCCTGGCCGCGGCTGCCGTATGCACTGCCTGGGATAAACCAGATGCGGGGACTCGCAAGCCAGTGTTGGGGATTCCTGCGGGGCCTTATCTCGCCCAAGCCAGCACCGAGGCCCTGGATGCGTTGGATGCGCAAGTGGCGCAGTTGCGGGCTGCGGGCTATCAGGTGTTGGAGATTCCCTTGTTGGCCAATATCGACGAGATTAATCAGGTGCATCGGCAGCTTATTGCCGCTGAATTTGCGCAGGAGCATGAGGAGCGCTATCCTCGCTATCGTGAGCTGTATCGCCCCCGCACCGCTGCCCTCATCGAAGAGGGGCTGACCATTGCCGATGATGTGGTGGAGGATGCCCGCGCGCTGCAGCGCATCACCCGGGAGGATGTTTTGCAGGTCATGGATGTGCACGATGTTGATTTGTGGCTGGCGCCAGCCGCGCCCGGGCCCGCGCCCGAGGGCATCGATAGCACGGGCGATCCCATTATGAACTTGCCCTGGACGTTCATGGGCTTGCCCGCGGTGACTGTACCTGCGGGCAAGGCGGCCAATGGTCTGCCTCTGGGCCTGCAACTCATCGGCTCGTGGATGATGGATGAGGAGATGCTGGCCTGGGCTCAGGAAATTCAGAGTTACGACTAAGGTCGCCCGGCTAGAAACAACCAAGACACGAAGCCACAAAGGCACAAAGAAAGAAAAAGTTTTGAAATGCTTGGTGTTCTTAGTGTCTTTGTGCCTTTGTGGTGATGTTAGTAATTACAATTCAGAGCATTATGGCATGAAGCTGTAAGATGTAAGGCCCCTACTCTGAGGCTTCCGGCTTTTCGTCGGGAGCCTCTTCTGTTTCTGCCGCTTCCGCTGGCTCGGTGCTTTCGGCAGCCAGCGCTTCTGCCTCTTCTGGCTCCAGCAGGGGCAGGGCAACACCCTCTTCCACCACAGCCGCGGCGCCTTCGTCATTTTCGGGCATAGCCGTGTGAACCTTGACACGGCGGAATTGTTTGCCATTGGCCACAGTTATAAGCATATCGAATTGCACATCTTGCGGAACCAGGCCGAAATCTTGCAGCGTCCAAATGGTGGTGATGCGGTCAGAGAGGTTGGGCCACTGATTTTTGGCCCAGCGATAGCGCTGGCGGCTGAATTGCCAGGTCTCTTCCCCTTGCCGAATCGGTTTGAAGTTTTTGTATTCTGCCCAAATTTTTTCGTGGGGCGTCAGTGGGAAGAGAATATCGACCATGGCTTGCTGCACAGTTTCGGCATCGCGACCTGTTTCGGGCGAGACCCAGTTGACATGATAGTTGTGAATGAACATGAAGATGCCGTAGTGCGAGCATTCTTCGATGCGACGGAAAATTTCCTCTTTTTGTGCGTAGGCCCGCTCGTAGGCCTCTTCCATGATGAGATTAGGCTCTTCGATGCGCTCGTGGTGCGTTTCATCGGGCGTAAAAATGCTGATATCCAAATTGTACAGATAAGCCACCAAGCGGTGAATGCGATGGTCGTCCACATTGAATTTGACCATGCGCCCATCAGCAATTAAATCCTCCAGCGCATCGGCAATGCCCCGCTGGCGAGCCTGTTCGATGGCTCGCTCCACGCCCGATTCTGGTCGCACCTTTTCTGAGCCCGCCACAATTTTATCGATGAGTTTACGCACATCTGGCTTTTTGAAACCGCCATTGGCTACAAAAAGCTGAAAGAGGGTGAGGACCACGCCCACAATGGTCACCGCAATGAGGGCATGAGTCTTTTGCGTAACCAGAATGATGCCCATGAGATAGCTGGCAAACATGCCGCGGGCCCCGGCAAATTTCAGCGTTCGGGCCTCGGCTGAGCCTGGCTTGATATGCTTTTTGAGCAAAACATCTTCACGTGCAAAATAAACCGCGGTGCTGGTAATCATAAACGCGCTTACAAATCCGAACGCGTAATAACTTTCTACCACCACCACTTGCTTGATGATGGGAATGAGCAGCGCCGAAACAGCCCAAATAATGCTGATGCCAATGCGATCATCATGCAGGAAGTTGGGCATGCGTCCCAGGCGAGCCGCGTTGGCTGCTACCGCGGCACCGCCCACATAGCCGCCACCTTGTGCCAGCAACAGGATAAAGGCCATGAGTGTGCCCGCAATAAAGAGGAAGGTCGCACCCGTTGTGCCTGCCAGCGCTTTGGTGATGGCTCGGGATACGGCCACATCATAGGAAACATTTTCGATATAAGCCTCATGCTCTTGCGGCTGCTCTTCTTGGGGCGTGCCTGTTTTGCCGCCCAAAATGCCTTCGAAGGGATGTTCGGTCTGCTCTTTGGCAAAGAGTTTTTCGGCTGCCACCTGATCTGCTGGTGTCACGGTGATGGTGTCGGGGTTGACGCCCGGGCTCAGAGCCTGCGTGGCCACAATTTCATATTCGATGAGCAAGGTGCTGTAACCTTCGGTGGCGGGAATCTGCCAACGTTTCGCCGCATAAAGCTGAGCCACGCCCGTGCCGATGAGAAAAATCGCAGCCAGGGTCAGGGCCACACTAATCACCTTCCATTTGGGCTTTGCCGCATGCTTGCCGCTGGCCGGGATGACCTCATAGCCCGAAAAGCCCAACATGGCGCTGGACATAGAGCGGAAGAAGAGCTGCATAATCATCACTGTGCCCAGCGCGGCCATATCCTTCTGCGCCCGAATGACATGCTCCACCACATTGGCTCCTTGCAGGCGATGGATGATGCCTTCGGTAAGAAAAGCCCACTCAGGATGCGCTGCAGCCTCGTAGGCCACCAGTGTCAGCGCGCCCAGGGTGAACAGGGTAAACGCACCCCCCCCCATCAAAAAGAGTGGCACAGCTTTTTTGGGGCCCATGAGCACCAGCACACCCATGATGAAGAAGGCGAATAATTCTGCCAGCAAAATGCGATAGGGCGCCATCTCGGGAACCACGAGCATGGTAACATCTGCCGCCGAGATGGAGCTGATGATGATGGTGAGCACTGCATCGATGAAGAAGAGACTGGTTCCTACCCACGAAAGCCAGCGTAGCCACTTGGGGCCGATAGCTTCGACCATGGGCCCGCTGCCGCCTGCATTGGGACGCAGATAGCTGCCCGCCTTGTAGGCTGGCACGATGCCAAAATAAAGCAGGATCGAGAGGACCACAAAGGCCCAAATGGCAATCTGATGATAACCCGCTGCTCCGTGAATCGCCAACAAGGTTTGATAGGCTGCCACGCTAAACGCATCAGCCGCAATTTCGAAGATGAGGGCAAAGACACCCAGTCCGGTACCTCCCAATAAAAGCCCTTCCAGCAGTAATTTGGGGAGTTTCTTTTTGGCTTCCTGGCGTTCATTCACCGGAATATAAGGTTTGAAAAACATAATGCCGTCCTTGTCGCAGCGTTTCTTGTCCTGCGTATCGAGATAAGAGATAATCAGGGTCTATGATACCCAAAGAACCAGTTACTTCGCAAAGCTACTCTATTTGATGAACCATGATGGATGCAAATCTCGTTTTTTCTTCACCTTTTGATCCTCGCGCCGGGCTTCTGGATGTTTGCAGTGTTGAGGATGTTGATTTCGACAAACTGCCGTTGATTCCCGCCATTGTGCAGGATGCCCGCTCGGGCCAGGTGCTGACGCTGGCATACATGAACCGAGAATCACTGGCCCGTACCCTGGAGCTGGGCCAGACAGTGTTCTGGAGCCGCAGTCGTCAGGAATTGTGGCACAAGGGCGCAACCAGTGGCAATTTTCAGGATGTGGTGGCTATTCATCTGGATTGCGATGGTGACGCGCTGCTGGTGCTGGTACATCCGCACGGGCCCGCTTGTCACACCGGCGCTGCCACCTGCTTTCATCGGGCGATGGGATCGTGATCTGACTCAGCGCTGCGCATGAGCCTCAATCGCTAACGTTTTGCTGGCTATGCTTGGTCAGAGTCCGTTTTAGGTAGTGCCCTGTGTAGCTGCGGGGATTTTGAGCCACCTGCTCCGGCGTGCCCTGCGCGATAATTTCACCGCCCCGGTCTCCCCCCTCGGGCCCGAGGTCGATAATCCAATCGGCCGATTTGATGACATCCAGGTTGTGCTCGATAACCAAAATGGTGTTGCCGCGGCTGGTAAGGTCATGCAGCACTGCCAGCAGCCTTTCTACATCGGCAAAATGCAGACCGGTGGTCGGCTCATCCAAAATATACAGCGTTTTGCCTGTGGCTCGTCGCGAAAGCTCTTTGGCCAGCTTGATGCGCTGCGCCTCGCCTCCGGAAAGCGTGGTTGCAGGTTGTCCTAGCTTGATGTAACCCAAGCCAACGCGGCTCAGGGTCTCCAGTCGGTTACGCACTGCGGTGATGTTCTGGAAAAAATCCAGCGCCTCCTCCACGGTCATCTCCAGCACATCGGCGATATTTTTGCCCTTGTAGCGAATCTCCAACGTTTCGCGGTTGTATCGCTGGCCATGGCAGATTTCACAAGGCACGTACACATCGGGCAGGAATTGCATTTCGATGCGAATGATGCCGTCACCATGACATGCTTCGCAGCGTCCACCTTTGACATTGAAGGAGAAACGTCCCGGCTTGTAGCCTCGCAATTTGGCCTCGGGCAGGCTGGAAAAGAGCTTGCGGATGGGGGTGAAGAGATCGGTGTAGGTGGCGGGATTGGAGCGGGGCGTGCGGCCGATGGGGGATTGATCGATGTCGATGACTTTGTCCAGGTGCGAAAGTCCGGTGATGGCTTCATGTTTGCCCGGTTTTTTGCGAGCCCGATACAGTCGCTGCGCCACTGCCCGGTATAGCGTGTCAATAATCAGCGAAGATTTGCCTGAGCCACTAACGCCTGTTACCACAATAAATTTGCCCAGCGGAATTTTCAGGCTGATGTTTTTGAGGTTGTTGGCTTGTGCCCCTCTGATTTCCAGAAAATCGCCGCTGCCCGGACGACGCATCTTGGGTACGGCAATTTGTTTGCGCCCGGAAAGATACGCACCTGTCAGACTATCCTGATGCGCCAAAATGGCTGCGGGTGGGCCCTGGGCCACAACCTGGCCGCCATGTTCACCCGCGCCTGGCCCCATATCCAGCAGCCAATCCGCGGCGAGCATCGTTTCTTCATCATGTTCCACCACCAGCACCGTGTTGCCCAGGTCGCGCAAATCGGTGAGCGTGCGAATCAGGCGGGCGTTGTCTCGCTGGTGTAGCCCGATGCTGGGTTCATCCAAAATATACAGCACGCCTACCAATTGCGAGCCGATTTGTGTGGCCAGGCGGATGCGTTGCGCTTCACCGCCCGAGAGCGTGCTCGCCTTGCGATCCAGGGTCAAATAATCCAGGCCCACATCGTGCATGAAGCGCAATCGCGCCTGAATTTCTTTCAGCACTTGCCGGGCGATGGTCCACTCTCGCTGGCTCAGTGGCGATGTGGGGGGCACAGATTCAGGTAGGGGGGCATTGTAGTGCTCATCTTCCCCTGCGCCCCGCAGTGCCCGTACCCAGGCCAGTGCACTTTTGACCGACATGCCACTAATTTTATGGATGTTTTCATCCTGCACCGTGACCGCCAGAGCTTCGGGGCGCAGACGTTTGCCCTGGCAGGTGGGACAGGGATGCTGGGTCATGTAGCGCTCCAGCACCTCGGAGCGGATGTATTCGGAGCTGGTTTCTTTGTAGCGGCGCTGCAAGTTGGGGATGATGCCTTCGTAGCTGGTTTGGAACTGGCGCTCTCGTCCGTATTGGTTTACGTAGCGCACAGTGAAGGTTTCGGAGCGTTTGCCGCCGTGCAAAATGATTTCTTGCTGTTTGCGACTGAGTTCCCGCCAGGGCACGTTGATGGGAATGCCGTAGTGATGGGCTGCTGCTTCTACCAAGGCCTGGTAGTAGACCGCAGAATCGCGCGACCAGGGATGCAGGGCACCTTCGGCCAGGCTCAGGTCGCCATTGGGCACAATCAGCTCAGGATCGAAGGCGTTTTGCGTGCCCAGACCCATGCACACAGGGCAAGCACCATGCGGCGAGTTGAAGGAGAAGGTGCGCGGCTCGATGGCCGGCATGCTGATGTTGCATACGGGGCAGGCCAGATGTTCGGAGAAAAGACGGTCGCGCGGGCGTTCAGGCTCGGTGACATCAGCCACCACGATGATGCCGCCCCCCAGGTTGAGCGCGGTTTCTACCGAGTCGGCCAACCGGGCCAAATCCAGCCCTTCACGTATGATGAGCCGGTCGACCACGGCTTCGATGCTGTGGTTTTTGTAGCGATCCAGCTCGATGTCGTCATTCACATCGTAAATAATCCCATCGGCCCGCACTCGCACGTAGCCAGCTTTGCGAATTTGCTCGAAGATTTGTTTGTGCTCCCCTTTGCGGTCTTTGATGAGAGGTGCCAAAATCAGCAAGCGGCTGCGCTGGGGATACTCGGTGATGGCATCGACGATTTGTTCTGTGGTTTGCCGCGAGATGGAGCGTCCGCATTGAGGGCAGTGGGGCTGACCGATGCGGGCAAAGAGTAGACGCAGATAGTCGTAAACTTCGGTAACTGTTCCCACGGTGGAGCGGGGGTTGCGACTGCTTCCTTTTTGATCGATGGAGATGGCTGGCGAAAGTCCCTCGATTTGATCGACATCCGGTTTTTCCATGAGGCCCAGGAATTGTCGGGCGTATGCCGAGAGCGATTCGACATAACGGCGCTGGCCTTCGGCGTAGATGGTGTCGAAGGCCAGAGAGGATTTCCCTGAGCCGGAAAGCCCGGTGATGACCACCAGCTTTTCGCGGGGGATTTCTACATCGATGTTTTTGAGATTGTGTTCGCGGGCACCGCGGATGATGAGTTTATTTTGGGGCATGGATTTTGGCAGGAGGGTTTGGATTGTGGCTGCAGCGCTACGCATCACGCATTATGCATGCTGTATCGAATCAGGCCCGAACTTTGCTTGAGAACCCGCATAATCTCGGCAGTGGGCACGTTGTTGCAGGTTTCGGGAATAACCACGTAATCGAAGTGGTTGTCGGGGTAAATGAGGGGCAGGAAGAGATATTGGAAGCGCAGGTGATTGGCATTGAGTACGGCCCGCCGCAATTCGCCATCTTCCAGCAGTGTCAGGTTGTCGCTGAGGATAACAGCTTGACGAGAGCGCAGAGAGACGCGTACGGGCGTGGTGGCATCGGGCGGCTGGATGAAGAGAATGCGATCGGAGCGACGCAGTTTGTTGCTGAGATAGCGCAGTTGCAGATGCGTGGGCAAATCGGCCCACGAGGTGATGAGTTGTTGCGGTACTCGATAAAAACCATCGTCGGTGCGTTCTACTTCAGGGGGGTGAGGGTAGTCTGTGTCATTCAGGTCTATTAAATGCTCGCGGCGATTGATGAACATGACCATCCATCGTTGCCATTCGGGCCACAAAAAGTGGCTGATGCCGGTGTTTTTGTGCCAGATGGCCAGTTGCCGGGCGCCCACGAACGCGGCAGAAAGCACCCCCATGGTTCCGCCATGGCTGACAATACAGATGCGTTGGCCCATCCAGGTTTCGAGGATTTCCTCCAGGGCGGCGTGGACACGATCGCGGAAGGCAACGAATTCGGGGGCTGTTTCCAGCGTGGGATGCCAGTGGCGGTCATTTTCCCACGGGCGAGTGGGATGATGCGGGGGAATTTGTTCGTAGTAGAAGGTAAAAAATTCCTCCAGGCCCGCCATTTCTACCACTTGCAGACCCTGCGCATGGGCGACGGCCAAGGCGGTGCTGTGCGCCCGCCGCAGCGGGGAGCTCACTACCACATCGACTGGGAATTCCTGCGCCATGTACGCTCCTGCGCGCAAGGCCTGCGCCCATCCCAGTGCAGTGAGGTTCGGATCATAGGCAACGAGATTTTTATACAGATTGTTCATGGATTGGCCATGGCGCACCAAAAAGACCTCTGTGCCTACGTCGTAGCCATAGCCGCGGTCTTCCAGTTTCATGGCTGGGATGGGAATGCGTTTTGTTTGGGGTGGTGTCATGGGAATGATGAAGGATGTGTGGGCTGGGAGAGCGATGAATCATGGCGCTGCAACTTATTATCTTAACGCAACTGGTCCGAATCGCCAACTTGCCCTCTCCACCATCACTCTACCCCCCCTTCTCACAATTGGACGAAATCACCGATTTTCAGTATAATGCCCAAGCTGGTTATCGAAGCATCTTCATAACACTCATTTTTCTTGCACTATGCCCACTTGGCGACTTCTCATTCATGGGCCCGAGTCAGCGGCCTGGAACATGGCTGTCGATGAATCCATTGCCATCCATTGCGCCCGTGGCCTGGCTGTACCCACGCTGCGGTTTTATCAGTGGCAGCCTGCCGCGGTCTCGCTGGGGCGACATCAACCTGCCAGCGATATCGACCTGCAACGCTTGCAAGCGCTGGGCTGGGGACTGGTGCGGCGTCCCACCGGGGGGCGGGCCATTTTGCATACCGATGAATTGACCTACAGCCTTTCGGGCCCGGCCACACATCCCCTTTTTCAGGGACCTGTGCTCAATGTCTACAATCGCATCAGTCAGGGCCTGTTGCTGGGATTGCAGCGATTAGGCGTGCAGGCCATCAAAGCGCCAGGCAGTCAACGCACGGCCCGCGATGTCAGCGCTGCCTGCTTCGAAGTTCCCAGCGCCTACGAAATTAGCGTGGGCCGAAAAAAACTCATCGGCTCTGCGCAGCGCCGGGCTCAGGGCTTTGTGCTGCAACATGGCTCCTTGCCCCTGCATGGCGACATCACCCGTTTGGTAGAAGTCATGCACTTTGACGACGAGGCACAGCGCAGCGCGTTTCGGACGCATCTTGCTGCCCGGGCCACCACCCTGGAAGCAGCCTTGGGAAGACGAGTGAGCTTTTACGAAGCTGCTACGCTTCTGCTGGGCGGACTCAACACTGCTTTGGATGTTGATTTCGGACTGGGCGATCTCTCGCCACCTGAACTGGCCCTGGCCCAGGAAATCCAGAATCAAAAATATGCCAGTGTTACCTGGACTGACATGAAAAAAGGATAACTTAGTGTTTTCTCATGCCGTTTTTTGCGGCATTTTTTACGCCATAAACATACAAGGAGTTAACTATGCTTGAACTACGCAAAGGTGTCGATATTCTTACCAAGGTTGGTGGCGTGCAGTCATTAGATGTCGCCCAGGCCATTTTTGCCGACAAACTGGATGCTGCCAATCAATCGAAACTGGCCAACATCAAAAACGAAGAGGCCCTGCTGACCATTGCCAATGCCATCGCCATGTGTCAGCCCGATTCTGTCTTCATTAATTCAGGTTCCGAGGCCGATGTGCAATGGGTGCGGGAATTGAGTCTGGCTCGCGGTGAGGAGCAGGAACTTGCCATGCCCAACCACACCGTGCATTTCGACTTGCCCGAAGAACAAGCGCGCATCATCGATCGCACATTCTATATCGTCAATCCTGGCGAAGATATCAGCGTCTTGGCCAAAAAATGCCAGCGTGAACAGGCATTGAAATATATCCAGGAGAACATGGTAGGCATCATGGCGGGCGCCACCATGCTGGTGGGCTTTTATTCACGCGGGCCCATGGGCGCCAAAGCAGCGGTGCCTGCGCTGGAAATCACCAGCTCAGCCTATGTGATGCACAGCGCCAACATCTTGTATCGCAATGCCTATGAAAAATTTGATGCCGAAATTGAGCGGGCGGGCGTGTTGTTCAAAAATGTTCATTCTCAGGGCCTGAATCGCCCCGAAGATTTGCCCAACGCCCGTGTCTTCATGGATCGAAGCTGGCTTACCACTTTTAGCACCTTCTGCACCTACGCGGGCAATACCCTACTGCTCAAAAAGGGCAACCATCGCTTTGCCGTTGATTTGGCCACCTACTTCAAGATAGGGGAAGAGCTTTCTGAACACATGTTTATCACCGGTATGACCGGGCCTGGCGGGCGCAAAACCTTCTTCGCCGGAGCGGCCCCCTCCGGTTGCGGCAAAACCACCACCGCCATGGTTGGAACCGACTTCATCGGCGACGACCTGGCACAACTATGGATTGATGATGCCGGTAGTTTGCGGGCCATCAATCCCGAAAAAGGCATCTTTGGCATCGTGCGCGATGTCAACCGCGAAGGGGATCCCTACCTGATGAAATGCCTGCGCGAAGAATGGACAGAGGTCATCTGGTCTAACGTGTTAATCAAAGATGGTGTGCCCTACTGGGAAGGTAGCGGTGAAGATGTTCCCACCGAGGGCATCAACTTCCAGGGTGAATGGTATCTGGGCAAGAAGGATGCCCATGGCAACCCCATCCCCATTTCGCATCCCAACGCGCGTGTGACTGTCCCGGCCAACGCTATCGAAAACTATAATTCCGACATTGGCGAAAGCGCTGCAGGTGCCCCGGTCAAGGTCATCACCTACTCTGGACGTGATGCCGACACCATGCCACCGGTGTGGGCTGCCAAAAATGCCAGCGAAGGTGTAGCCATTGGCGCATCCATCGTCTCGGCAGCCACTGCCACCGAGATTGGCGCTTCGGGCGTGCGGCGCCAACCCTGGGCCAACTCACCCTTCATCCCTGGCGCATTGGGCGATTACATGAATGCCCAGTTCAAATTCTTCAACTCCGATAAATTCACCGACGAAACACGTCCGCTGTTGGCTGGCCTCAACTACTTCCTTACCCACGCGGCCCGCGGCAGCGAGGGCAAAGGTCTGCTGGGCGAAAAGCGTGATGTCAAGGTATGGCTTTCATGGTTGGAACGTCGGGCCCACGGCGAAGTGGATGCCATCGAAACCCCCATCGGCTTCCTACCCCTGTACGAAGACCTGAAAGCACTCTTTGCCGAAATCGACAAAGACTATCCGCGCAGCCTGTATGACATGCAATTCTCCCTCTATATCGACAACCTGGTGGGACGCATCGATTTGCAGCACGAGGCGTACAGCAAAGAGATTCGCATCCCTGAGCAACTCTTTGAGATTTACCGCTCGCAACGTGCTGGACTCATCGCACTCAAAGAAAAATTCGGGCCCGTGGTTACGCCCGAGCAACTGCTGTCCCTCTAAACTTCGTCACAAAGATGTTCCTGAAAGCGCCCGGCTCACCCCGGGCGTTTTTTTGTGTCATAGCCTCCAATGTAACGTATTACCTGTTGTCGACGTCTTATCTGTGCAATGCCAACTGAGATTTACGCAGATTTTTATAGATTTTTCGTAACGACTAACGTACCCGACTTCAATCACCACAAAGGCACAAAGACACTAAGAATTTCAAAGCTTTTTCTTTTCTTCGTGCCTTTGTGGCTTCGTGTCTTCGTGGTTTCTAGCCGGGCTACCTTAGTAGTAACGATTTTTCCTGTAACATTCTCTTTTTTCGATGGTTATACCTTTAACGGGGCGCATTGGGCCTTGTTGCAACGATACGAACAACCACTCATTCGGAGTCAGACACATGACAGCAGCCTTTCTTCAAAAACGACTTTTTTACATTATCGCACTACTGCTTCTTGTTCTTGCCGGCATCTTGCTCTCGGGCGGGATGATTTCGCGCGCGGACAGCAGCGGCAACGGCACAACCCTCTTCCTGCCCTTTATGCAAACGGGCGTCACTGCATCGATTGATGATGATGGCTCCAACGACCTCATCATCGGCATGCCCGAGGGCGCTTCTTCCATGTGGATGAAGATGATTTTGAGCCAGAACTTTGGTGGCCAGGTGCAGGATGAAATTCCGCAATTGGACATCTACAAGGTTTACTTCTCGCAGGGGCTTCCCAGCGACGCGGTGCAAGAGCAGATTCAATCTGCCCTCAACGCCCGCTTTGTCGAGCCAAACATCCCCGTAGAACTCTTCGAGACCCGCCCCAACGATCCCCGCTACGATGACCAATGGGCCCACGAAAAAATCGAAAGCCCCCGCGCCTGGGATGTGACCAAAGGCAGCAGCAGCGTTGTCGTCGCCATTGTCGACACCGGTCTCGATCTGGGACATCCCGACCTCAAAGATCGCCTCACACCATCCAGCACCTGGTACGACTTTGGCGAAGATGACGACGATCCCTCCGATACCTACGGGCACGGCACGCACGTGGCTGGCATCAGTGGCGCCACTGGCAACAACAACGAAGGTGTCAGCGGCGCGAGCTGGAACACCAGCCTCATGCCCGTCAAAGTCTTCCCCGACGATAAAGGCAGCACCTCCATGTACACCGTGGCCAAAGGTGTTGTTCATGCAGTCGATCACGACGCCGACATCATCAACCTGAGCCTGGGCAGCAGCAGCGACAGCGACACCATGCGCGACGCTGTCAACTACGCCTATGACCACGATGTGATGGTTGTGGCAGCGGCTGGCAACAGCGACGATGACGACGAATCCTATCCTGCCGCCAATGAGCATGTTTTTGCCGTGGCCGCCACCGACAATCAAGATAAAAAAGCATCCTTCTCCAACTACGGCGATTGGGTTGATATTTCTGCGCCCGGCGTTTCCATCCTCTCCACCACGCCCACCTATCATGTAAAAATGAACGATAACGGCCTGGAGCAGGATTACGACACCATGAGCGGAACCTCCATGGCCAGCCCCCTGGTTGCAGGCGTGGCTGCCCTGGTCAAAGCTGTGCATCCCGATTGGAAACCTGATCAAATTGCCGAGCATCTGCAAGACACCAGCGACGACATCGACAGCAAGAATGGCAGCTACGCGGGCAAACTGGGTGCTGGCCGCATCAATGCCGGAAATGCCGTGCAAGGCGAGTCGCAGCCCACGCCAACCCCTACTCCCACTGCGACCAGCCAGCCCACGGCTACACCCACGGCCACGCCAACCAGTCAACCCACAGCAACACCCACCGCCACCGCCACGGCGCAACCCACAGCCACACCCACGGCCACGCCAACCAGCCAGCCCACGGCAACGCCTACGACACAACCCACGGCCACACCCACGGCCACGCCCGATCCTGGCGATAATGAGTCGCCCAACCTGTTGCCCAATCCCTCTTTTGAGAATGGCGGCGGATTCTTCGGCGACGGGCCCACAGGCTGGTCCAGCAGCGGCTCCGGCACTGCCTGGTCGCAGGATGAATCTAGCGACGGTAGCCATTCGCTGACCATTGGCCCCTGCATGTTCGGTAGCTGCGGCTACTGGGAATCAGACCAAATTTCTGTGGATATCGATCATACTTTCGAGCTTTACGGAGACATCATGGCCGCCCCGGGCATGGAAGTAGGCCTCTCCTTCCAGCAATGGGACGAAGATGGCGAGTTCATCGGCGAACTAATTGTACCCATCACCCAAACCCTTACCGCCTCCATTTGGCAAACACTGGATGACCTGGAAGTGGGCGCAGGCACCGAGAACACCTTCGACCCCGAAACCGTGACCGTCAGCCTGCGACTGTACATCGAAAATGGTAACGCCGGTGCCGCCTGGTTCGATGACTTCTACTTCGGCGATTACGGCCTACCCGAAACCAGCTACCGCCTGCGTCACTAAACACACCCCTCCCTTCTAATCAAAAGGCAGTCAGAACACATCTGGCTGCCTTTTTTTATCCGAACCTCTTCTCACCGCACCTTGTACCGATACACCAACCCCTCATCATGCTCCGTAATGGCACGAATCAGCGCGGCAGCATCGGGATTATCGGCTCGTACCCAGTAAACATGCAGGTCGTCGGGCCCTTTGCGCTGGATGATGGCTGCCAGCACATAGCCGCGGGCCTCTGCGTAATCCTGCAACAGTGCCACCATGTCGGCCCAGCGCGGCGGATGCGGATCTTTCACCTGATGATACATAATCACATCACTGTGCTGTGCGTCCAGGTAATCAAAATCCAGACCATGATGCGTCACATACTCATCATTCAGGCCAAAGGGGTCAATGGCCCGCCAGCCCGAAAAATAAGGAATCCAGCCCGCCTCGCTGGCCACCACCGTATAGCCGCGGTCGGCAAAAGGCGCCAACGCCCGTCCGATAATTTCCCGGTCATCAAATACCGTAGGATAAAAACCATTGGCCAGGCGAAAACTGCTTTGCGCCATAAAAATCACCAAAGCCACGCTGCCTGTTAAGAAAATAAGCGCCAGTCTGGTTCCCCGCACACCTAACTGTCGCCCCTCCAGAAATCTGAGCCCTGCCAGCAAACCTGCCAGCAAAACCATCAAAGTGCCCCGCTCCAGCGCCACAAAAGGGGCAAACAAAAACAGCGCCGCACCGGCCAGGCCTGTTAGCCACGTTTCCAGTGTCTTGCGGTTTAGCGCCGGCAACGAGGCCCGCAACCCCATCTCGCCCAGCGCCACCGCGGCCATGAACAAAAAGATGGGATAAACCGGGTACTGGAAGCGCTTACCCAAATTCTGCAACTGGTCGATGAGCAGATAACTCCACGGGAAAATTGCTGCCGGAGCCAGAACGACCAACTTTTTGATACCATCCCGTGGGCGAACCAGCCACAGGCCCGCACCCACCAGCAACAGCAGCGGCGACATAAAGCGGAACAGCTCATAAATATCGGGAAAATAGCGCAAGTGCAGCAAGGAACCTGCATTCTTCACATAAAACGTATTGGGCAGAAAATAACCGAAATAGCGCCAGCGCCACACAAAATAAACCGCGCCCGGCAGCACCAGCCACAGCAGCACCTTGACCAGCAACCCCCGGCGCTCTTGGCCATGCACCAGCCAAAAGGCCGCAATGAGCGTTAGTGCGGCAAACAGCACCCCCTCAGGGCGGGTTAGTCCCAGCAGCAGACCTGTGGCAGGCAGCACCACAAAACTCCAGCGCCGCCAACCATGCGTTTGCGGCAAAAAGGCCAGGGCATACAGCGCCACCGTGCTTAGCAGCAACAACAGCGTAAACAGCGGCGTGGCAAATCCTGCCCGCACATGATAACTCAACGGGCCCGCGGCAAAAGCCAGCGTTGCCAACAGCGCCGGAAGCAGCCGTCGCCCGCTAAATGCAAAACTGGCCGCAGCCAACGCCAGCACCGCCAGCATGCCCACCAGCAAATTCAGCGCCCGTGCAGTCTGCTCCACAGGCTGTCCGCTGAGCCGACTACTTCCGGCCAGTAACACAGCCCACAAAAACTCTGTGCTGCCCTCCACCGGGTCTTCACCCACATTCCACACCAATCCATGCCCCTGCGCCAAATTGCGGGCATAGCGATACGTAATGTAAGCATCCTCCGACGGCGCCAGAGGATGCCGGGCCTGCGCAAACAGCAGCACCAGAATCCCCAGCAGCGCTACGGGAATCAGAAAATAAACGGAAGATTGGCGAGAAAATTGCTTTAGCATGGCATCGAATCGAATCTGGCGAATAAGCTGCCCTCGATTATAGGGGTGGAAGCCCCTGCTGTCAATCTCACCCTTACGCCTCACACTTCGTCGCCCCTCCTGTCGCGTTTGACAAAATTGCCATTTTCGTAGAAGATTAGCATCAATGACGGCAGCGTCCATGCTTCCCCCTTTGTAAAATGCGCTGTTCCTGTACATTCCCCCGACTTCAGCCAAAATAGCATGTGCATTTCCCGCGGCCGGGAGATATTGGGCTCCGGGGGCAAGATAATGAAAGCTCACGCCAAGAGGCACGAAATGACACCATCACGCCCCATCAACTTAACCCTGCTGGATATTTTGCAACGTCGCCGTGGCACCGGATTTGTTGGTCGCTCGCAATTCGTCCAGCGCTTCCAGCAAAACCTGGCCCTGCCTGTCGATTCCCCTGAGCGGCATTTCATCTTTGCCATCTCTGGCGAATCAGGTGTTGGCAAAAGCTGGCTCATGCGCCACCTGCATCAGCAAGCCACTCTGGCTCAGGGCGTGCGCGCATTGTGGGCCAATGGCCACGCCGACAGTCCACTGGCAATCATGGCGCATCTGGCCGAGCAATTGGCACAGCAAGGATTGGCCATGCCCACCTTTGCGCCCGCATACCAGGCCTATTGCCAAAATAGCCATCTTCTGGCCGAAAACCTTGATTCCACCTCGGGCGTGCGCTTCTTCCTGGCCGACAAACTTTTGGATTCACCCATGCAATGGCAGCATCGGGCCCGGGGCTGGGGCATTGCCCCCACTGCCGACCTAACAGCGCTATTCGAGGCGCAGCGGCAGGCACGCCGCAGCCTGGCACGGCAAATTCTGCCCGATGAACAAGCCTTCTTGCAGGTAATGACCCCTGTGGCAGAACTCACCCCACTTTGGTTGCAAGATATCTTCACCATCGCCCAAAGCGAAACAGTGGCATTCTTCCTGGATGCTGTGGATGCCGGAGATGGCTGGCTGGAAAAATGGCTGCTTCAGGTGTTGACCGGCGTTTTCGGGCCCGTGCCCGCACAAAGCCTGTGGCTCATGGCCAGCACTTCCCCTCCCGATGCCGAGCGCTGGCTGCCACTGGCCGAAGTCATGGAACATTTTGCCCTGGCGCCCTTTACCCCCGACCAAGCCCATGATTTCCTCTTGCGTTACAGCAATGATGAACCGGTCTCCCCAGTACAAGCTGAGCTGCCACTCACCCTCTCCGTGCGCGCCAGCTTCCGCCAGATTTTTGGCCGTGATAGCGAGGGCACCGACCTCACCGACATCCTGACACAACTCTATCAGGCACTGCCTCCCGAAAAACAACGCTTTCTATTGGCCGCTGGCCTGCCCCGGCAACTCAACCCCGAGACCTTGGCCGCAGTGTTAGGTGATGATGCCACAGCCGCGTACCAGTGGTTACAAGATTTGCCCCTGGCACGCCCCTCGGCTCAGGGCGCCCGTTTTCATCCCCGCCTACGCCGCGCAGTGCTGACCCTGGCCCGCGCCCACGCCCCAGAACTTTACGATTCCGGTTTGAGCCAGCTTGCATTGCGTCAACGACGCCTTGCCGGTGAACTCAAACTTGCCGGACCTGCTCGCTGGGCCCATCTTGCCTGGCGGGAACGCTGGCTGGAGCAACTCGGCTACCACTTACTGCAATCCACCGAACTCTACCTGGGAATGGCCCTGGATGCTGTGCTTCCTGCATTGGAGCTGAACCCCGCCTACGCCCGAGCCCTGGCGCATACCTTGCAGCAAGCGGGCGAAGATGGCGCTGGCGATGAACTTGTCGCCTGGGCACAGCGCATCCGCCAAGGAGCCGATGCACTGGCTTCAGGCAACTACCAAAAAGCACTGAATTTGCTAGATGCACTCATCGCCTCAGATCTGCTGGAGCCACATCGGATGGGCCCTGCTCACGCATTTCGGGCCTGGCTGCTGCGTTGCGATGGACAGGTGCAAGAGGCTGTGGCCGCCTACGAGAGCGCCGAAAAAGAAAAACCCGCGCTGGCCTGGGTTCCGGCGCAGCGAGCCGCCACCTACTTCCTCATGGATCAACCGCAAAAGGCCCGCGAAGTTTTATCCAGCACCCTGGAAGCCTTCCCCGAAAATGATTGGGCTTTGGCATTAGCGGGCTGGTTTGATTTTGTAGATGACGACATTCTGGCCGGGAATGAACATTTTACCGCGGCACTGACCCGCAATCCCCAACAAACAACCTGGGGCCTGGCATTCCGCGCCGAAGCACATCGACTGCTGGGGCAGCCGGATGAAGCCTTATCTGACCTGAACCGGGTGATGGCGCAATATCCCGATAGAGCCTGGCTTCATGCCTTGCGCAGCGCCGTACTGTGTCAGCTCGACCGGGCCGATGAGGCACTGGCCGACAACAACTGGGCCCTGCGCCTACAACCTGATTCAGCCTGGATGATTGCCTTGCTGGGCCAAACCTTGGAGCAGGTGGGACGGCCCGATGATGCCCTCGATGCTTATTCCCGGGCCTTGGAACTGGCCCCCGATAGCGCCTGGACGCTGACGCAGCGGGGCGCTTTGCAAAATCGTCTGGGACGGCATCAAGATGCCCTAACCGATCTGGATAAAGCTGTGGCATTGAACGCCACTGACGCAGCCCCCTTGATGATGCGTGCCCTGCTCCACCAATCGCAGGTCGATCATCAGCGGGCAGTCAGTGATTTCGATGCCGTCATTGCCGTACAACCTGATAATCTACAAGCTTTGCGGCTTCGGGCCCAAAGTCGGGCCTGGTTAGGACATTATGAAGATGCTGTCGATGATTTGACTCGGGCGCTGAAACAAGACCCTCAAAATGTCGATTTGCTGGTGGCCCGCAGCGAAGCCTTTGCCGGACTAGGGCAGGTGGATGACGCGCTCACCGACATCAACGCGGCCTTGAGTCTGCGACCTGATGAGCCCGACCTACTGGTGCATCGGGCCGATTTGTATCTGCGCATGGGTCGCCATCAAGCTGCGCTGGATGACTTGAACGCAGTCTTGGCTACCCAGCCCCGTCATGCCCGCGCATTGGCGCATCGGGGTGACGCATACCGGCAAATGGGCGAAGATGAAAAGGCTGTCTCCGACTTTGCCCGGGCACTGGCCATCGACCCTGATGATGGTTGGACTCTGGCCCGCCGCGCCGATGTTTACCGCCGCATGGATCGGTATCAGGAAGCTTTGGCCGATTTTGCCCGGGCACTGGCCATCGATCACAACGACGCCTGGGCCCTGGCGCATCGTGGCGAAACGTATCGGCAGATGGAAGATTTCGACCTGGCACTCAAGGATTTCACCCGTTCCCTGGAGATGAATCCCCGCGACTATTGGGCTTGGGCCGGACGTGGCGAAACCTACTGCCAGCTCGATCAGCTTGAATTAGGCATCGAAGATTTCAGCAAAGCCCTGGAATTACAGCCCGATGATCCCATGCTGCTGGAATTGCGCGGCTCGGCATTGGCAGAGCTGGATCGCAATGAGGAGGCCCTGGCCGATTATGATCGGGCCATGATTTCGCATCCTGATCAGGGCATTTTGTTGACTTTGCGTGGCGATCTGTTACTAAAAATGCGTGAGTTCGAGCGGAGCGAAGCTGATTTGAATCAGGCACTCACCCTGAATCCCAGCAATGTGGATGCGTTGGTGGCTCGTGGACGTTTGTTGCGTACCCTGCAGCGCTACAAAGATGCCTTGGTAGACTTAGATCGAGCCATCGCCTTGCGCCCGAAAGATGCCTGGGCCATGGCCTACCGCGGCGAGGTGCATCGCCTGCTCAAACGCTATCATGCCTCACTCACCGATCTCTCCGGCGCACTCGCCTTGCTCTATGATGATCCCTGGATTCTGGCGCAACGGGGCGAAACTTACCGTCTGCTGGGCATGTATGGCGAAGCCTTGGATGATTTGACTCGATCGCTGGAGCTACGTCCCAATGATATTTGGACACTGGCTACCCGCGGGCAGGTTCTGCGCACCCTCGGGCGTTATGATGAAGCATTGGATGATTTCTCCAGCGCCATCCAGCTTAGCCCGCATTATGCCTGGGCCTATGCCAGCCGCGGCGAGACATTGCGGGTACTCAAACGCTATGATCGGGCCCTAAATGATTTGAATCGGGCGCTGGAGCTGGATCCAGCCATGCCTTGGGCACTGGTGAATCGTGGACAAGTTCACCTGGCGCAAAAGAACGCCGAGGCTGCTGAGCGCGATTTTGATCAAGCTGTGTCCCTGAATCCCAATTACGCCTGGGCTCTGGCAGGTCGCGGGCAAGCTGCACGCATGTTAGGGCAATTGGATGCAGCCTTGGATGATTTTCATCAGGCCATTGCCATCAACCCCAATTTCGTGTGGGCGTTGGTCAACCGTGGGCATGTTTTCCGACTCAAGGGTGAGTATCAGCGGGCCTTAGCTGATTTTGATCGGGCAGTGTCGCTGGACCCACACAACGCCTGGGCCATGGCGGGCCGGGCCCAGGTCAACCGGGCCTTGCAGCGCTACGACGAGGCCCAGAGCGACATCAGCAACGCCATTGCCCTCACGCCCGAGCTGGATGTTGATCTTTTCCGGCGAGCCATCACCCAGCAGCTCAAAGGTGATGTGGAGGGCGCCCGAAATGACCTGGATGAGGCCATTGGCATTGCGCAATCCGTTTACGAACTCGACCCCGAAAACTGGCGCAATGTCTTCAATCTGGCCCTCTACTTCCTGGCCCGGGGCCGTCGCGCCCTGGCTGAGCGCCATTATCGCGAGGCCCTCAGCGCACCTGCACCCACCGCAGAAATCACTCGGGCCCAGCGCACCCTGGAAGATTACCTGGCCCTCTTCCCCGATAACAATGTCGCCCGCACCATGCTGGAACTGATCAACGACTACCTCCGCAACTAGGTGGGCGTGCCGACGTTCTGTCGCCCGCTTCCCTGCTGCTGCAAATAACAAAAGCCCGAGCGCATGGCTGCGAACGGGCTTTTATCATCTGTGCGAAAAATGAAAAAATGTTACTACTTAAGGTAGCCCGGCCAGAAACCACTAAGACACGAAGCCACAAAGGCACAAAGAAAGAAAAAGTTTTAAAATTCTTGGTATTCCTAGTGTCTTTGTGCCTTTGTGGTGATTGAAGTCGGATACGTTAGTCGTTACAGAAAAATCTGGTTAAGCTGCCTCTTCTTGAATCTCTTGAATTCCCGTATCGGGCAACATACCTACCAGCACCCGCTCCATCGCCATAGTGTGGCTGCAAATGCCGCGCTGTTCAAAGAAACTGCAGGTGCAATGCCATTGATCATTTTCAAATGTTACCGTGTGATTGCGATGATTCCCCTTGAATACCACCGAAAAACTCGTAAACTCCATCCGATCCCGTTCATTCGCATAGCGTTTTGCTTTCAAGATTTTGCTGATCATGGCTGAATCCATCATTAAACAAACCTCCGGGGGATTGTAAGAATGGCCCTAAAAAAGACGCTCGCGCAGCAATGCGGAGCGTCTTAGACATTCAGGGCAGATGTGAAAATTGAATTTGGCATGATGTGTGAGGTGGGAGTAAAGTCGAATAAGATTGACAATTACAGTATAACGCCCAGAGTTGATTCTGTCAAACCCTTTGCATATCGCATCTCCTACGCTTCCCCCACGGGCGCCTTTGCCCCCCTTCCCAGCCTCCCCCCGTTTCGGCTGGGGCCTCATGGTGGGAGGAGCTGGCGAGTGACCACGAAGCGCTGCACGCGAATGGCTCCCTCCCCTGCGAGCGAATACGCATGAGCGGGGGGGGAGGGCCGGGGAGGGGGTAACGATGGACGGAAAACGCCCGACCAGCCCCAGCGGGGCTTCGCAACCGTAGCCCGTGGCTTCAGCGGGCGATCGTGGGCGAACGGGCGCTCACACGCACGCGGGCGCATGATGGCGGGCACGGGCGCCCAACCCCAAACCCTGAACCGTGAACTGTGAACCGTCAAACCGTGAACCGTTATCGGTAAACCACCCGAAAGCGCTCGCACACCAGAGGCATAT
>CAZMDD010000098.1:0-4515 GCA_964565065.1 uncultured Caldilineales bacterium
AAAATCATCGTTGTTCCCGGGCGTCTGGTCAACATCATCGCCCGCTAAAACCATAAAAAAACGTTACGACTAAGGTAGCCGACTTCAATCACCACAAAGGCGCAAAGACACCAAGAACACCAAGCATTTCAAAGCTTTTTCGTAACTGCTTACGTACTTGGCTTCGGCCTGTTTTTTCGCCCGGAGCTGAACCTCCGGGCTACCCTTGCCAAGCCCTCTGGGCTGCACGGCTGAGTCCCAGTGGGGCTTTGCACCCGTAGCCCGAGGGTTTAGCCTCGGGCGGAGCAGCGCAGACGAGTCAACCTTAGCAGTTACAAACTTTTTCTTTTCTTCGTGCCTTTGTGGCTTCGTGTCTTCGTGGTTTCTAGCCGGACTACCTTAGTAGTAACAAAAAACGTTACAAAAAAACGCCCGGATACAAAACTACTCGGGCGTTTTGATGTAGCACTGAGTCAAGCCTACGCGTCAAGCCACTTTTCAACCTTATTGGCAAAATCAACATAGCTGCGGGCCCCAACAATGCGATCAACCTCTTTGCCATTTTTGATGAACAACACTGTAGGAATACCCATGATGCCGAAACGGGCGGGCGTGTTAGGATTATGATCCACATCCAACTTGGTCACCAATGCACGGCCCTCATAAGCCACGGTCAGGTCTTCGATGATGGGAGCGATGAGATGACAGGGACTACACCATTCTGCCCATAAATCAATCAATACAAGTTTATCCGATGCGACAACAACACTATCGAAATCGGCATCGGTGATGTGCAAAGGTTTAGGACGTTGCGCCTGCGGTGTGTCAGTTCCGGCGCTGGTTGGCTGTGATTCCTTTTTCTCGCCAAAAAGTTTATTGATAAATGACATGCTTGGATTCTCCGGTTTTGGTGTGATGAAAATGGCAAATGCCAGTCTTTGTATGATTCTGCGCCAGGACAAAAAGTTACATCCTGCGCAACGATTCAATGCTATTGGCTAGACCATGGCCCAAGGGGTGCGTTTCAGTTTGGGGGCGCTTTTATTTTTTGGCCGGGCGGATCACGAATCCGCCCTGAGGAGCCCCGCTTCGGAGCCGGATTCGCAATCCGGCAGGTTTTACAATGCCTGCCCCATTTTGAACCGCACCATTGCACAGTCGGCAATTTTCATCCTGGCCCAAGCCATGCTAAAATCGCAAGTGATGATTCTCAGGTTACTCGAAGCGGATGCAGCCGTGTAGCTTGATACCTTTTTATTTTCTGTGGAGGAAGAACATGCCCCGCCGTAAACGCATCAAAAAACAAGCACCCAAGAAAAAAATGAGTCTGACAACCACCATCTGGTACGTTTTAGGTGCGTTGATTGTGTTGTCGATGGTTTTCTCGCTGGTTGCTGGCGCTTTCCGCTAAAATTTTATTGGCTGCCAGATGCAAAATCGCTGCCTGAAACTTGGGCGGCGGTTTTGCGTTAGGCCCGGTGGCTGCCATGACCAAACTTTCGCATGAAGCCAAAATAGGATTGCTATTTGTTGCCATAGCCGCTTTCCTTTTTGCCACCAGCCCCATCTTCATCCGATGGGCCGATAGCGTTTCCAGCTACGAGATTACCTTTTGGCGCCTGCTCACCGCTGCGCTTACCGTGGCAGCCATGATGCTGTATCGAGGACAAAAATGGACTGTTCCCAGGGGTGAATGGGCTAAATTTTTGTTATTCGGGTTGATTACAGCACTACATTTTCTTTTTTATATCGCCTCACTCTCTTTTACCACCATCGCCCATGCGCTGGCTTTGGTTTACACCGCACCCATCTTTGTTACCCTGTTTTCGGCATTCTTTCTCAAAGAGTCTATCCCCCGGCGCAAATGGCTGGGAATTCTCATCACGGTGCTGGGGATTGCCATTTTGGCTGGATTTCAGCCTAACTTTACCCGACGCATGTTATTTGGAGATGTTCTGGCTCTGGGATCAGCCATCATGTTTGGGTTTTACAGCGTAGCCGGACGCTCTCAACGACATCATTATAGCCTGTTCACCTATGCCATGACCACCTATGGCATGGGCGCACTTTGGGCACTGCCAGCAGCCTTGCTCACCTTCACACCTGATGGCTACAGCCCAAAAGCCATTTTTAGCATTCTGGCCATGGGTATCTTTCCGTTGGGATTGGGACACACGTTGTACAATGCGGCGTTGCGCCGGGTTCACGCCTCCTATGTCAACAGCATTGCAACGCAAGAGGTAACAGGAGGCATTTTGTTGGGAGCCCTGCTACTGCACGAAATTCCCGGTATCAACGAAATCATCGGCGCGGTGGTGGCCTTAACAGGCATCTTCATCGTTATTTTGTAATTCGGAGTTTCCCATGCGTCCGACGACCTTTCCGCGACATCTTTGGCCGCTGAGCATCCATCTTTTCCGGGGGCGCTTGCATTTGGGCCCGCTGGATTTGCAACAACTGGGGCACGACCTGCCCACCCCACTCTATCTTTACGATGCTGCCACCCTGGACGCAGCCATTGCCAGCTATCGGCACGGCATGAAAGCGTGGCCCGGCAAGCGGCTCATCACCTATGCCTCCAAGGCGGGGCTTTCGGTGGCGCTGGCGCAATTTTTGGCCCGCCGCGGTCTGGGTCTGGATGTGGTTTCTTTGGGAGAGCTGGCCATTGGCTTGCGGGGCGGTTTTGCCCCCGAGATGCTGCACATCCATGGCAACAACAAGCCTGCAGGCCTGCTGCAACGTGCCATCGACGCGAATACGGGAGCCATCGTGATCGATAATCTCCGCGAACTGGCGCTTTTGGAGGGGATGTCCCTACCCCGCAGCATCGACCTGTGGCTGCGTATGAATCCCAATTTGTTGGCTCAAACCCATGCCTACCGCCAAACCGGACATTATGGCTCAAAGTTTGGCCTGGCCCGAGCTCAGGCACTGTTGGCTGCTGAACGCATCGCGGCGCATCCGCGCCTGCGCCTTACGGGCCTGCACGCACACGTCGGCTCGCAGGTGTTTGAGCTGGACGCCATGACACAAGCGCTGGAGCATCTCATCGACCTGGCCGTAACCATCGAGGCCCGGGGCTGGGCGCACATTCAGGTGCTTTCGCCTGGTGGTGGATTGGGCGTTCCCTATCATCCTGACGACCCGCGTGCCCCCCTGCACAGTCAGGTGCAGCGCCTGTGCGCGCACGCGGCCCAAGCATGGCAGAAGCGACATGGCGGGCCCTTCCCCACGCTGATTCTGGAGCCGGGGCGCAGTCTGGTGGCCCGCGCGGGCCTGGCGTTGTATCGGGTCGGCAACGTGCGTACCGGCCCAAATGATCAGCGCATCGTTGCAGTGGATGGCGGCATGAGCGATAACATCCGGCCAGCACTTTACAACGCTCGTTACACCGCGGCCCTGGCCAGCAACCCGCTGGGGGCCTCTGCTGGCCCGGCCAAAATTGTGGGCCCCCTGTGCGAAAGTGGCGATTTTCTCATCCGGCAAGTGGCCTTGCCCCATGTACAGCCGGGCGATGTGCTGGTAATGCCAGTGGCAGGAGCCTATCATCTGAGCATGGCCAGCAACTACAACGGAACCTTGCGCCCGGGCCTGTGGTTGCACGCCCGCGGCCAACTTGTTCCCATGCAGCGCCGTGAAACAATCGCCGACCTGATGCTCCGCGACCATTTTCTGCCCGCGGGCCTGCGCACATGATGCGCCCATGTGTGCGCTGGCAACACTCGCACTACGCCTACCTTTCTTCGACGTTACTCAGGATGCGCATCACCTTTGCGTGTCTTACTCCTCCCACTCGATGTCAATAGTGCCCTCGGGCGGGCGGGCAGGGGTCTGCGATGCCTGCCCGCGATGTCGGGCGGTTTGCACGACAATGCGCAGCGCGGCCAGCAGCTCCGAGAAGGCGTTTTCAAGATGTTCCCAAAAAGCATCCGGCAACCCGAAATTGTAGCGGTGCAATGATCTCTTGAACGCGCGTAGCCCCAAACGGAGCCATTTTTCCCACGAAAAACGCTCATCATCCATGGAATCATCAGGGGGCAATTGGGAACTCATCATAAAAACCTGTGGATAACTTTGCCAACAACTGTGGATAACCACCTAGTTATGCACAGTTTGGCACTACATCTTGAGACTAGAACAAGAATTCCCCCTAGATGTCGGGGGGCGATTGTTGTTTTTGATGAAGTGGACAGCACGCCACCATCCGGCTAAGTAGTTTGCAATAAGTTTCCTAATTCTAAATTGCGAGCTTGTCATTTTTCCATGACGAAGATGGACCAAATTAGACGAATGTGGGTAACGACTAACGTCCCCGACTTCAATCACCACAAAGGCGCAAAGACACTAAGAACACCAAGCATTTCAAAGCTTTTTCTTTTCTTCGTGCCTTTGTGGCTTCGTGTCTTCGTGGTTTCTAGCCGGGCTACCTTAGTAGTAACGATTATTTATTTTTTGGCAATGGCAATGATGCTGGTTCCAATGGGCAACGGGAAGCGCTTGAGCATGGCCACCTCAACCTTGCCCACCCATTCCAGA
>CAZMDD010000099.1:0-14807 GCA_964565065.1 uncultured Caldilineales bacterium
AAAATTGCCAGTCTT
Source organism: uncultured Caldilineales bacterium (assembly GCA_964565065.1). Lineage (GTDB taxonomy): Bacteria > Chloroflexota > Anaerolineae > J102 > J102 > M2005. The sequence continues at coordinate 16 of CAZMDD010000099.1, forward strand.
GCGCCAGCATTTGTAAGAATGGCAAACAAACTTGATGATATTTTAACAAGGTTTTTGATGTCGAGCAAAAAATGCGGGCAGCTTTGTAAACTTTTACAACAAAGCAACCTCGGGCTACCCCCTCAGACGGCTGCTGCGCAGCCGGTCAGAGGTCAGAGGCCAGTGGGTCAGTGAGCAGTGGGTCGGTGGTCAGTGGTAAACCGCCAACTCCTCCGCCAAAAAAACGCGACCAGCTCGAACATCAGGCGGCTGCGTGCCCGCGTGTACGCGTCGCCCGCCGAGTGAACTCGGGCTCTCAAGTCGCAAGCGCCGGAGGCGGGCCTACGCCCGCCCGCATCATGCGTCCGTGCCCGCGCCTCACGCGTCCGCCCGCGCCCGCGGCTAAAGCCACGGGCTACCGTTGCCAAGCCCCGTTGGGGCTGCCCCCTCCCCGGCCCTCCCCCGCCCGCTCATGCGTATTCACTCGCGGGGGAGGGAGCCATCCGCTTGCAGCGTTTCATGGTAAACCGCCAACTCCTCCCCCCGTTTCGGCTGGGCCTCACGGTGGGAGGCCGGGAGGGGGACAAAGCGCCCGCGCCGGGCGCCCAACATCCAAACCTTGAACCTTGAACCATAAACCCTCCATCGCCCCCCATCAAGGATGTTAGCTTTTTGCGCGTGGCATGTCTTATAATACAATCGTGACCAAATCAAACGCTCGTCCCAGTATTGGCCTCATGGCCACCTTGCTCTCCACTGCGGCTAATTACCGCGGCGCGGGCATTCACCAATACAGCAAAGCGCTGTTGGCGCACTTGCCGCAACAGGCCCCTCAGTTTAATTTCCGGGCCTTCGTTATGGATCGGACCTACGCCGCACCCGCGGGCGTGGCAGCATCATGCCCGCGCTGGCTGCCCGCACACCCGCCTGCGCGCATCGCCTGGGAGCAAATATTTGTGGCCCGGGCCAGCAAACAGCTTCATCTGCTACATGGCTTTGCTTATGCCTTGCCCCTGCTTAGCCATGTGCCCGCAGTGGTCACCGTGCATGATCTCACCTTTATGCGCTTCCCACAGGCCTTTCCTCGCAACAAACAGCGCTATCTGGCCGGGATGACGGCAAAGAGTTGTCAGCGGGCCCAAGTGGTCATTGCCGACTCGCAAGCCACAGCCGATGATTTGCAGCACTATTTGCATGTGCCGCAGCCCAAAATCCAAGTCATCTACACCGGCGTTTCTCCCCGCTACCAGCCGCTGCCCCCACAACAAGTCGAAGCTCGCCGCCAGCAAGAGGGCTGGCCATCACAATTCATGCTCATGGTGGGCACGCTGGAGCCCCGCAAAAACCATCTGGGGCTGATTGAAGCTTATGCTCGCTATCGTGCCCAGGCCCGCCACCCCCTGCCTCTGCTCATTGGCGGCGGCAAAGGGTGGCATTTTGCCCAAATCTTCCAACGCGTTCAGGAACTTGACCTGGAAAACCATATCCACTTTCTGGGCTTTGTGCCCTGGGAAAGCTTGCCCTGGCTGTACAACGCAGCCACGCTCTTTGTTTATCCCTCGCTTTACGAAGGTTTCGGCCTGCCCGTGGCCGAGGCCATGCGCTGCGGAACCCCGGTCATCACATCCAATGTTAGCAGTTTGCCCGAAGTTGCGGGCGACGCTGCCCTAACAGTGGCCCCTAAGGATGCCGACGCACTGGCCGCGGCCATGCTGACTCTGTTGGAAACCGATACGCAGCAACTGGAAACCATGAAGACGCTAGGCCTGACCCAGGCTGCCCAATTTAGCTGGACTCGCACCGCAACGCAAACCGCCCAGGTCTACAGCCGCATTCTCAACCAAACTCATGGCTAAATCACTGCAAAAATATCAAAAACTCATCATGGCGCTGGTAGATGCCTTGTTGGTGGTGGTGGCCTTTTACATTGCCTGGTGGCTACGTTATGAACGCCAGTGGTATCATGTGGTGGACCCCGCTTCGTACACCGACTTTCCCTTTTATTTTCGGGTCGCTATTATTGCCAGCCTTTTCATCTTGCTAACCTTTTACTGGCAAGGTGTCTACACGCTGCCCCGGGGCACGGGCTTCTTTGCCGAATTCTCGCGACTTTTCACCTCCAGCGCCATCGTTACCCTGGTGATGATGGTAGGCAATTACATGTTCCAGCCACTTTATCACTCCCGGCTGGTGTATGGCATGGCCGGGGGCCTGATTTTGCTGCTGACAACCCTGGCGCATTTGCTTTATCGAGTGTTATTGGCACAGTTGCGGCGTCATGGCATTGGCATTCGTCCGATTTTGCTGGTGGGCGCGGGCGAAATCAGTCGCACCATCATGCGTACGCTGTTGGCTGAACCCAGCCTGGGTTATCATGTGGTGGGCTTTTTGGATGATGACCCGCAAAAGGGTGAGCGCGATTTAGGCCCGTTCACCGCTCTGGGCCCCATCGACAACCTTAGCCGCACCCTGGTAGAAAATCAGGTGGAAGAGGTGATTGTTACGCTGCCCTGGCAGTATCATCGTCGCATTATGAGCGTGCTGCGACAATGCCAGCACGCGGGCGTTAAGGCGCGGGTTGTGCCCGATGTGCTGCAACTCAGCCTTGACAAGGTGGATATCGAGGTGTTGCGCGGCATCCCCATCATTAGCATCAAACCGGCCAGTATTGCCGGGCCTCAATTTGCCATCAAACGGGTTATGGATTTGTTGCTGACCAGCCTGGGCCTGTTGCTGGCGCTGCCTGTTATGGCGATTCTGGCGCTGGCCATCAAGCTGGATTCGCCAGGCCCGGTGTTCTTCATCCAAAAACGGGTGGGACGAGATGGCAAATTGTTTCGGGCCTACAAATTCCGTTCTATGATTGTGGATGCCGAGGAGATGAAGTCAGAGCTGGAACAATTTAACGAAGCTGATGGCCCGCTGTTCAAAATCAAAGATGATCCCCGGCGAACCCGTGTGGGACGTTTTTTGCGGCGTACCAGTTTGGATGAGTTGCCACAAATCTTTAACGTGCTTAAAGGTGAGATGAGTCTGGTGGGCCCGCGGCCCGCGCTGCCCGAAGAAGTAACCGCTTATGATTCCTGGCATCGAAAACGTTTGGAGGCGTTGCCGGGCCTGACAGGCCTGTGGCAAGTCTCCGGGCGCTCCAATCTCGGATTCGACGAAATGGTGATGCTGGATATTTACTATGTTGAAAACTGGTCGCCCGCCCTGGATATCGCCATCCTTATGCGCACCATTCCCAAAGTTCTCATCGGCGAAGGCGCTTACTGAATGACGCATGTCATGCAATAGCCGTAATCAAGTCACCCGGCGCTTCGCACCCCCTCAATCTTTTACATAATGCCCCTCTTACAACAATTGATTCCCGCGCTCTATCAGGGCGCTGTCCTTTTGCTCATCCTCTATGGTCTATTCGTTCTGACCTCCATCAGTCTCTTTTTCATCTATCGCGCCCGCCACGATTGGCCCGAATCATCCACACCCCCCGAACAGTGGCCCGCTGTCACATTGCAAATTCCCATCTACAACGAACGCCGGGTGGCTGAGCGGGTCGTGCGGGCGGTGGCCGCGTTGGATTATCCTTCCGACAAGTTGCAAATTCAGGTGCTGGATGACTCCACCGACGGCACTTCTGCCATGTTGGCGCGCCTGGTGGCCGCACTGCGGCAGAGCGGCCACGATTGCCATTACCTTCATCGTACCCATCGCCAGGGCTACAAGGCAGGAGCGCTGGCTCATGCTCTGAACAGTGCCACCGGTGAGTTCGTAGGCATTTTCGATGCCGATTTCGTGCCGCATCCGCAATGGCTAAAACAAACTGTGCCCGCGCTCATGGCGCATCCAGAGCTGGCTTTTGTGCAAACGCGCTGGGGACACATGAATCGCGGACAGAATTTTCTGACCGCGGCGCAGGCGTTGGCGCTGGATGGACATTTTGTGGTCGAGCAGCAGGCCCGCTCAGCTTCCCAATTCATGCAGAATTTTAATGGCAGTGGCGGCTTGTGGCGCCGCCGGGCCATCGATGAAGCGGGCGGCTGGCAATCGGATACTGTGACCGAAGACCTGGACCTGGCATATCGGGCGCAACTGGCCGGTTGGCGGGGCAGTTACATCAACAGCATCGAGGCTGCGGCAGAATTGCCCCCGGTCATCACCGGATTCAAACGTCAGCAACGCCGCTGGGCCAAAGGGTCTATCCAAACCTTGCGCAAGCTGGCCCTGCCCATTTTGCGCAGCAATCAGCGCTGGAATAAAAAGCTATATGCGCTGGCTCACATGGGGGGCTACGCCTTTCATTTGCCTCTGCTAACCATGTTGCTACTCACCCTGCCGCTGGCGATGCTCCCCAGCTATCATCTACCCCTTTCCTTCATGGGAAGCGTTTCTATGATTTTTTCTGCTGCGCCCTTTGTGATGTTCGCACTGGCGCAATATACGCTGGTGGGCGGGCGCGGGCTCAGGCGCTTGTGGGCGCTGCCAGTGCTGGCCATTTTGTTCATGGGGCTTTCGCCGGCGATTGCCAGCGCAGTGCTTTCGGGCCTGCGCCATTCGGGCGGTGTGTTCGAGCGCACGCCCAAGCAGGGACGCGGGCCCCGGCGTATGGCTTTGCCCGGCAAAATAACCCTGAGCGAGCTATGGCCCGAGACCCTTGTTTTTGGCTACGCGCTGCTGAGCCTGATGGTGATTCGGGCCACCGGACATTGGGTGCTGGCCCCGCTGCCCGTGCTCTTCCTGCTGGGCTCCGGCCTGGCCCTTAGCCTGGAATTTTCCGAATATCTGGCGGTGCGCCGCTACCGCCACCCCACCCGACGCTCTCGCCTGGCCCGCCCCGGCGACATTGGCTGACAAATACCCATCGCCAATCTGCTGGTGCTGCACTGGATGAGCCTTCTTTGGCGCCCCGGTGGTAAAAGGCGTACCTATTAACAAGCCGACAAACATGGACGAAAATAGACCAAAATGGACAAACACAGCATCTTCCTTCGTCCATGTTCGTCCTGTCGTCCCTTCGTCTGTTTGCAGAACAGTAGATTCATGCATTAGCGCCCGCTTTTTGGAATGGAAAAGTCACACATCAAGTAAGGCGTCACTCATTGCCAGAGGTCATTTATGTTACGTCGTCTATTGATTACACTTTCGCACAACAATACCATGCGGCGTATGACACGCGATTTTGCTCCCACGCGGCGCATGGCCCGACGTTTCGTGGCTGGCGAAAAACGCGCCGATGCTCTGGCAGCCATTGCCAGATTGAACAAAATGGGTGCGCTGGTGACGCTGGATTACCTGGGTGAGCATGTTAGCGATAAAGCATTGGCTCGGGCCAGTGCCCAGGAATATCAGGCGGTGCTAGGTGAAATTGCCGCCAACAACTTACAAAGTGGCATTTCGCTAAAACTTTCGGCCATGGGGCTGCACATTGATACCGAGTTTTGCTACGCCAATGTGCGCGACATTGTACGCGTTGCTGCCCGGCATCAGCGTTTTGTGCGCATCGACATCGAAGAATCGGCGTTGGTGGATGTAACGCTGGCCATCTACCGTCGTCTGCGGGCCGAGTTCAATAATGTAGGCCTGGTGCTGCAAGCGTATCTGCACCGCACCCGCAATGATTTGCAAACGCTGATTGATGAAGGTATTGCCGATATCCGTCTGGTCAAAGGTGCTTATGATGAATCACCCGAAATTGCGTGGCAGGCACGCAGCAAAATCCAGCAGGAGATGATTGCTCTGGCCAAAATGATGCTGGCCCCAGAGGCTCGGGCTCGTGGTGCTCGTATGGCACTGGGCTCTCACGACGATTTCATCTACAACGAAATCATTGCTTTTACCCGGACGCAGGGCATTGCTGCGCAAGATTGGGAAATTCAATTTCTTTATGGCATTCGCCGCGATGAACTCGCCCGCTTGCTGGCTGATGGCGTGCGGATGCGCATCTATGTGCCTTATGGTGAATCGTGGTATCCTTATTTTATGCGCCGCCTGGCTGAACGCCCCGCCAATCTCATCTTCTTCCTACGCGCAGCCGCCGGAAAATAAAGAACAGAGACGCTCCGTGGCGTCTCTGTTCAAGATTTGACTGAGTACACTGGCGCATTTCTGAGATATGTCCCCCGACAAATCTCTTATGGTGGCACTCAGTACATCTGCAACGCTGAGGTTACAGATTATCGGGCCGAATGAGAAGGCAGATTCCCCCTTCCTGCATTTCCTCTTTCAGCCTGACTAAATACTATTGACGCAATACCGAGCAAAAGGTTACGGTTTTTCCCCTTTCTTAGCCGGGAAAAAGAAAAATTACCACCACTGTGACCCCTGTTACCGCCAAATACTCCAAAAACCTACGCTGTGTCAACTCATCTCGTAAGCTTTGTTGCGAAAGTCCAATCAACAAATAAAAACCCACCAACAACACCAGCGCTACTCGTACCGAAGCAAAAGGCCAATAATTGAGCACCGCGGTCAATTGCGCCAGCATCAAGGCAATGACCACACTATACAAAAAAATCAACCGCCATCGCACTTGACTGCCCCGCAGCAAATCCAGCGAAAGCAGCCCCGCAACCAAGCCAATCAACGAGGCCGAAATCAGCGAGCGGCTATTGGAAAGATACAGCAAAATAAAAGCCACCGCAGCCACAATATAATCCAGTCCATTGAGCAATAGCCGGGCTCGGGCATAAGTGGGTGCAACCGGATTGATGGTATGATATTCACCGGCCATGCTGATGGCCAACATAATGCCCATCGCCCCCAGCACCAACAGCCAAACGCCATTGGCCCGAATGCCAGGCAAAAGAACTGCACCTGTCAGCACAATGGTTGTGGGCAATCCCCAAAACCGAAAGGTGTGGTGCAGCAATGCTTTTTGCGGATGCGTGCGCAACGCAGCTTCCAACCCCGCCCAGGTAGCGGCCAACGCAATCATTCCCGCCAAAAAACTTGCCGAAAAATGAAATGCAATAGGCGAGTTGAAAACGGTTACTGAAAATGTGCGTTCAGGAATCGTGATGAATCCCCCTAAAGTCAACGAGGCCAGCACGATCCAAATCGTCACGCTAAGATGGCTGCGATAATTTGTCATGGCTCTATTCTAGCCCCGGCCCATTTTTCTGTCAATTACACATGTTACAAACAAGACAAGAACTCAGTCACCTGGTTGTGTCTTATCTGCCATTCGCCTCTCGGCCAGCATCCTCTGTCGATCATTCTCCAACTCGCAAATGCCTCCAATACCATGTCAAAACCACAACCTATCGATCTTGATATTCGCATCTTCAAGGCGGGCAAGGCTTACAACATCACGGCCCAAGCGCCCGGTAGCGGCCTGGCCGAAAGCAAATTAGCTGCAAAAACTTTGCTCAATGCCCAGTTTCAGGCACAGTTGACACAGATTCGGGATGAGCCTTTCAGCACTGATGCGGCCTTGCTGCGCAAAACGGGCACAACGTTGTTCCGGGCGCTGTTTCAGGGACAAGTGGCCAATTTGCTGCAACTGTTGTGGACGCAGCATGTGCAATCAGATGAAAATGCGCTGTTGCGCTTGCGATTGAACATCGATGAAAGTGCGCTGGAGCTGGCCACGCTGCCCTGGGAGATGATGTATTGGCAAGACACCTTCCTGGGCACGCAAATCAACACCTTGGTCACCCGGCAATTGTTGAACCTGGATTATGGCAACATCAAATCGCTGGCGGTGGATGGATTGCCCCGGGTGCTGATTGTGATTCCAGGAGGCTCGGGCCTGGATACCGATGCCGAGGAGAGAGCCATTGCGGCGGCGTTGAACAAGGCTGGTGTGCCCTACGATACGCTCAAAGGTCATGTTTCGCTAAAAACGCTGGATGATGCGCTGGCGGGGGGCGATTATGCTATTTTGCACTTCATCGGGCATGCCGAGTTCCAGCAGGATGACGTGGGCGAGTTGCACGGAAGCTTACGCTTTAACAGCACCGAGCCCGACCTCCCGCCCGAGGAGGATGAAGATTGGGCCCCCGAAACAGACTTGCAATCGTTGCTGGGCAATTACAAAAATCTAAAACTGGTGGTGCTCAATGCCTGCCACACCGCCGAAATCGCCAATCGTCCCCAGGCCCGAGGCTTCTGGGGCGTGATTCCGGCCCTGTTGCGCGCGGGCATTCCTGCCGTGGTGGCCATGCAATACGCCATCCGTGATGATGTGGCCGCACTTTTTGGCGAGACCTTTTACAAACGACTAACCTCGGGCCAATGGGCCGGGCAGGTGGATGTGGCCACCACTCTGGCCCGAAATGCCTGTTTCCTCGCCTGGCCCGAGGATCGTGGCTTTGCCACCCCAGCTTTGTACCTGCGCTCCAGCAATGGCATCATCTTCGAGATGCCGGGCGCCCGCGCCGATACCATTCCTCTCACCTGCAAAGAAGTCCCCAAACCTCCGGAGCATCTACTTTACCGCTATCGCCACCGCAAACTAGAAACACTCATCGCCCGAGTGCCGCAGCTCGAAAGCCGCATCCAGCGCCTGATGACCCAAATCGACGTGCTACGAGCCCGAAAAGAGCTGAGCAGCTTGCATCGCTACGAAAAAAATCTAGACGCCCTGGAGCGAGAAATCGACGAGCTGCGCGATGTGCTGGCCTGGCAAATCTTTGAATCTTGCAATGAGCTTAAGCAACTACAAGCGGCGGTCAAGCGCAAGCAGCAAGAAAAAGAGGCACTGGAAAAAGCTGGAGCCTACATTTCCTACGAACTCAAGAACAGCCTTTTTGCTGCGACTGAAAGGGCATTGAAACTGCAAGAACTCATCAGCGAAGCGGAGGCCCTGAGCAGCGGCGCATCACACTAAAACATCACCTGATTTCAACAGCAAAAAGACCTGATACGAGCTAAGTAAGCCTCGCATCAGATCTTCAATAAGACCCCAAAACACCGTGCCATCTGTGATACCCTCTCGAGGATGCTTTGTCACCCTCCTCGCCAAAGGTTTGTGACAAACCACCATAAGTATTGTACTCACAAATTTAAGCGAAAGCAATACGCACTTTTGCGTATTTTTTAGTTACGACTAAGGTAGCCCGGCTAGAAACCACAAAGAAAGAAAAAGTTTTGAAATTCTTAGTGCCTTTGTGGTGATTGAAGTCGGGTACGTTAGTCGTTACATTTTTTAGCTCGTTGTGACCATTGGCGTCGTTTGAAAATATCGTTACCAATGGCAGGGAACTTTTTGGAAAGCACCAGCGTCTTTATGGTGAGTAGCAACCATTCATTCTCAAGCAGGAGGTCAACCCCATGCTCCGAAAAACAACGCTTTTCCCCATTATCCTCGTTACCATTTTAGCTGTTGCTGCGTGCGCCATACCCCCGGCGTTGACATCCAGCAAAGATAAAGCCACGCCCGTCCCAACCCTTGCCCCTCCTACGGTGAAACCGATGCCCGAAGTAAAAATTGCCCCCGAGCTGCAACCTATGGCCGACAAAGCTATCGACATCCTAACAAAAGCCCTCTCTGTTGACCCCGAGGATGTGACCATTCTCGAAATCGAGGCGGTGCAGTGGTCAGACGCCTCGCTGGGGTGTCCTGAGCCCGGCATGATGTACGCCCAGATGATTACCCCAGGCTATCGGGCCCGAGCCATGGTAAATGGTCAAGAACAACTGGTACACATGGATCAAACAGGCCAAGGCGTGACCTGCGCCCCCGACATCGCCCGTGCCCCTCTGGGCAACAAATAACACAACACCGCCCAAGCAACACACTGGCGTCTGGCGAAAATAGATTTGCCGCACTTGGTGGTGCACTCCGGATAGCACTAAACCGTTAACCAGCTAATCATCGAAAACGCTCATCGTACTCGCTCAACCGAACCTGGGGGAAAGCAACGCGCTGGAAATGCTGCGGATGCGCCGGGCCCGATGCCGAATCCCAGGGAATGGTGGCATCTACCGCCATCTTATCACTACGCGACTTTTGTCCCGCCTGTTGCCGAGCCGAAGGATCCAGCGAACTGGCGGGCTGATCACGCAAAAGCATAACATCCCGTCCGGCCTGCACCCGGGTAGCCAATGCCCATTCCACCTGATGCGGGTCAAAAATATCAACATCCTCATCCACCACTACCACATGTTTGAGAGACCCATGGCCCGCAAATGCCGCCATCGCTGCCCGCTGCCCGTCATCGGGCCCCTGCTTGGCAATTTGCACCACCGCATGTAACCACGAAGCTCCCCCGGGCGTGATGTGTACATTTTTCACATCCGCCACCTGCTGCACCGCAGCAAAAATGCTGGGTTCTTTAGGCATGCCCATAAGCAACTTATGCTCCAACAAACCGGGCAACAACGCATGATAAATAGGATGCGCCCGATGCGTGATGCGATCAATTTCGATGATGGGCTGCTGGCGAACCCTATCGCTGGTCTCGGTCAAATCCACAAAGGGCCCCTCTGCGGTCAGTTGCTGTGTCAAACGTCCCTCAAGGATCACCTCGGCCTGGGCGGGAACCAACAAATCATTGCCCAAACAGCGTACCAGCGGCATAGGAGCCAATGCCTGCGCAATCGTCATTTCGAACAAACCGGGCTCAGGTGACATGCTGGCCGCCAGCAAGCCATGCAGTGGCACCCCAATGGCAATGCTCACCGGCAAATCACCATCAGCCTTGCGCCAGGCACTGTGCGTACCCCGATTCTCTACCAGACGTGCGGCCAACTGTCGCGGGCCCACCTGCAACAATCGATGAAATGACGCGTTGAGTCCCCTTTCGGCATCCCGGCTGATGAGCACGCCCGCTGTGATGTAACGCCCGCCATCATCGGGCAAATGTTTGAGAATGGGCAGCGCTGTTAAATCACCAGGCTGATGTACCACGTGCTGACAAGGAGCCTGCGTTACCACAGGCGCTGGCTGCGGCTCGGCAAAAGCCCGCGCCAACTCAAACAAAAGCTGTTGCGGCGCACAGCCCAAACTTTTGGCAAAATAACGCCGATCAGAAGCCACGCCCGTAACCACACGCCAGCCAGGATAGCCGCGTACCTGGGAAAAAAGCACGGGGCGCCCATCCAGGGCTGCGGCCACTGCCGCCAATTCCAAATAGGGGTCAACTTCTTGCCGGATGGTGGTGAGCCATCCTTGTTTTTGAGCAACTTCGAGAAATGCACGCATAGTCATGTGAGAAGATGGGGAGTGTGGTAAAATGAGACTATCGCCAATTGTCTTGCATTCTGTCAATAACCGCATCTGCAATGATACCCCACAAACTCGCTTTACAAAATTTTCTTAGCTACCAGGCGAGCCAGCCTGCACTGGATTTTTCACAGATGCACCTGGCTGTCCTCATCGGTCAAAATGGCCACGGCAAATCTGCGCTGCTGGATGCTGTGACCTGGGCGGTGTGGGGCAAGGCCCGGGCCAGCGATGATGCACTCATGCACCTGGGCAGCAGCGAGATGCGGGTGAGCTACGAATTTCGACTGGGGCCGCAACTTTACCGCATCGAGCGCAAACGGCACCGGCGGGGCAAAACCAGCAAGCTGCGGCTGGATTTATTCATCTGGGATGCCGCAGAGGCGCGCTGGCAGCCGATTACCGAAAGCAGTACTCGGGCCACGCAGCGCAAGATTGAAAGCATTTTGCGCATGGATTACGATACTTTTGAGCATACCGCGTTTCTGAAACAGGGTGAAGCTGACGCATTTACCACAGCCACACCGGGCAAACGTAAAAGCATCCTGGGCAAGGTGCTGAATCTGGCGCAATATGATGTGTATGCTGCCCGGGCCCGCGAGCTGGCCAAAGCACTGCAACGCGAGGTGGATGCGCTGCATGGGCGCATCCAGGAGTTGGCTGCCGAATTGGCCCGCCAGGAAGCCTATCAGCAGGAAATCACTCAGGCAGAGCTGGCCGAAATGCAAGCCCGCCTGACCCGAGATAGCGCGGGCCGGCAAGTAGCTCAGGCGCAATTGGCCCTGCAAGCACTAGAAAGCAAAGAGGAGGCCCGCCAAAAATTAGCTCGACGCGTGGCCCGGGCCCGGCAAGAACTTGCGCAAACCAACCTCGAACGACAACGTCTGCAAAAGCAGGTGGATGCGCTGCAAATCCTGGTGGCCCGCCGTGACACCATCGCACAGCAATTTGCCTGGTGGCAAGAGGCTCGCCAACAAGAGGCGCACTGGAATCAGATTCTGGTTACACTGCGCCCGCTGGAACGCGAGGAGCAAACATTGCTGCATTCCTTGGCGCAGTTCACCGCCTCGCTGGAAAAAGCACTGGCCCTGAAATCATTGCAATTGCAAGAAGCCACTGCCGCAGCAGAGCAACTGCCCTCTCTGGAAGCTGATTTCGCCACGCTGCAAGCGCGATTGCAAGCTCTGGAAGCAGAAGATGCCGCACAACAGGCCCGGGCGCAACGGCTGGCGGCATTGCAAGGCATGATTCCACCGGCGCAAGAGCAGGTGGCTCGCTGGCAACATCTTTTGCAGCAATTGCCCCGCTGGCAGCAGGAACATGACCAGCTTCAGCAAAAGTTGGCAGCACTGCAAAGCGAGGCTGCGGCGCAACAGGCCCGAGTTGAGCAACTTTCATCGTTGCGGGCGCAGATAGAGCAGGCTCAAGCCACCATGCAACGCCTGGAAGCGGAAGCCGCAGCGCTGAAAGAGCGTCGAGCCCTGCTGGAACGGGGCGAAACAGACGCCTGCCCCGTGTGTCAGCGGCCGCTGGGCCAGGATGGGCGGGCGCACGTATTGCAGGAATATGCTGCTGAGCTGGCGCGCTTGCGTCAGGAGTATCGCCAAACCCGTGACCAAGTCCGCAACCTCAGCCAAGAACACACTCAGTTGCAGCGGGCCCGGCAGCAAGCTGAGGCAACGCTGCGGGAACAGCCCTCCCTGCAAAAACAACTGGCGCAAGTGGCTGCCCGGCTGGAACAGGCCCAGGACGACGAGGCAGCACAGCTCGACACCTTACAAGCACAGCTAAGTGATTGGCAACAGGAACAACAACGCTTGCAGCAGGAGATGGCGGATAAGGGCCCTCTCTTGGCTGACTTGGCCGAGACGCGCCGCGCATTGGCCACGCTGGAGAGTCGCTTGCACGATGCCCGGCGGCAGCAAGCTCTTTTGCCCGAGTACAAAAACGCTGTTCGAGCGTATCAAACACGTTTGGAAACAGGCGTGCGGCCCGATCTCCAAGAAAAATTACGTGTCGTGCAGGAAAAACTGAATGCGCTGCACTACGATGAAATGGCGCATGAGCAGGCCCGGGCCACGCAGGAACGATGGCAAGAGGCAGCCACTTTGTGGCCCCGCGTGCAGGAAGCTGAGGCCCGTTTGCCCGAAGAAACAGCCAGTTTGAGCCGGATTGAGGCCCGCTGGCAGCGCGAAACCGAGGCATTGGCCGAAGATGAACGTGAATTGGCCGCACTGGATGAGGCGCTGACAGGCTTGGCTCATGCGCGCCAAACCTGGGAGCAAGCCCGCAACGCGTCGGCGGACGCGCATCATGCGTGGGAGCGGGCGCACGCGCGACTGGCCGCGGCCCGGCAGCGCTTGGCCGCGCTGGAAGGTGTTCGTCAACAGCAACAGCGCCTGGAAAAAGAAATGACCGAAGTCAAAGCGCGCATGAATCACTACAGCTTTTTAGAAAAAGCCTTCGGGCGCAATGGCGTGCAAGCCATGATTATCGAGGCGGCGCTGCCCGAGCTGGAGGCAGAAGCCAACCATTTGCTGGCCCGGCTCAGCGATGGCCGCATGAATGTGCGCCTGGAAACCCAGCGAGAGAAGAAAACAGGGGGCATCAAAGAATCGCTGGATATCATCATCTCGGATGAGCTGGGCTCACGGCCCTACGAGCTTTATTCTGGGGGCGAGGCTTTTCGGGTAGATTTGGCGCTGCGCATTGCACTAAGCCGCCTGCTGGCCCGCCGCGCCGGAGCAGCCCTGCAAACGCTGTTCATTGATGAAGGTTTTGGTACGCAAGATGCCCATGGCAGAGAAAATCTGGTAGAGGCGCTGCACATGATCAAAGATGAATTCGCTCTGATTTTGGTCATCACGCACATCGACGAACTCAAAGACCAGTTTCCGGTGCACATCGTGGTAGAAAAAGGGGATGCAGGCTCGATTTACCATGTGTCCTAGTCGCTCCGCCAGGACGCCCCCCTCATCCATCTTCATCTTTTTTACGATTACCCCAAATACGCACAATCACATAAGCAATCAGGGCAAACAGGAAGAAAACCAACAACATCCATGCGACCGCCTGCATGGTTTCGATGATGGTACGATAAACCTCCAGCACCCAGCGTTCAGGCGTGAGTGCTGGATGCGGGTTGGGAATCATCTGACCTTCGGGCCCGGGTACATCGGGCTTAGCCAAATACTGCTCCAGCGCGTAAATGCGCACGCCGCCAGAGATGCCTACCACATAAATGGCAAACGTCATGTATTTGGCCCAGGCCGCGGCCATCTCGGGCCCCACAATTTTATCCAAAATCGTCAGAATCGATTTAGAAAAAGCGCGGGCCACGACAAAAGAAACCAACACGGCGACCAGCAATGTAACAATGAGCAAAGCAAAAAACATCTTAAAACCTCCAATTGGAGCGATGACAGGATTACCAAAACTACGGGCGAAGCCCTGTAATCTCCTAGTCTACCACAGCTCGCAGCGTCAGGATAACAAAACCGCAAAGAACGCAGCAATGTAGCTCGGCCACGCGGGCGCCTTTGCCCCCCTCCCGGCCTCCCCCCGTTTCGGCTGGGCCTCACGGTGGGAGGAGCTGGCGATTGACTACGAAGCGCTGCTCGCGGATGGCTCCCTCCCCCGCGAGCGA
>CAZMDD010000100.1:0-18567 GCA_964565065.1 uncultured Caldilineales bacterium
CGCCGAGTCACAGACTCGTCTGGACACGGTTTTTGACGGAAGAGCTGGCGGTTTACCACTGCTCACTGACCCTCTGACCTGTGACCCTCTGCCCGCTGACCTCTGACCCTCTGACCACTTACCCACTGACCCTCTGACCACTGACCTCTGACCCACTGAGGGGGCAGCCCCGACGGGGCTTCGCAACGGTAGCCCGTGGCTTTAGCCGCGGGCGTGGGCGGACACGTGAGGCGCAGGCTGGCACAACCTTCAACCAGCAAACCTTGAACCTGAAATCCTAGGTGCCCGCGGTCAACCCGCCGAGTCGCAGACTCGCCTGGACACGGTTTTTTGACGGAGGAGCTGGGGATTGACTACGAAACGCCGCCTGCGGATGGCTCCCTCCCCCGCGAGCGAACGAGCATGAGCGGGCGGGGGAGGGCCGGGGAGGGGGTAACGATGGACGGAAACCGCCCGACCAGCCCCCGCGAGCGGGGGGATGGGGGACGGGCGATGGTCTTCATGCCCTATATTGCTTCCAGGGCAATACGAAACTTGAATTCTGGCGGATAATTGCGTCGTTTTCTGGTCATTGTCCTGTACCTCCAGAGGGCATTCTATACCCTATTTTGCACCTTAGCTAAATAATCTCTGAAAAGTTACTTAACTTTCGTCAATTTGCTCTGTAACGACGCCAAGACGAAAATGGACGAAAGGACGAACGTGGAGGAAATAAAATCGTCCACATTCGTCCAATTTGGTCCATCTTCGTCATGGAAAAATGACAAGTCACAATTTGGAATTAGGAAACTTATTGCAAACTACTTAGTGGTACAGTTTTTGGGAACCATTATATCCCTCTCAACTCCTTTGTCATACTAAAAATCAATTCTTTCTATAGTCCAGGTTTCTGATGCTGCGGCTTGAGGAGAAAAATCCTGATTGATTATATAATTCAAATTATCGGATGTTATTGCCACAGTAGTACTTGGTTTTATCTCTTTTGAGTTGACAACTTTGGCTGTTTCCCAATTATTATCACTCGATAATTCCATTAAAATATTTCCTCCCGGTGACGTACCGTTATTTGTTACACCAATTACATTTCCGTTAGACTTTATAACCATACCGTCAAACCCGGTATAAGATGTACTCGACAAGTCTACTAATGTAGCTGATCCAGGATTGCTTACCGGGACTTTAACCAAACCAAAATCTGTATAAAGGCCTACTTCGTTTACAGCAACTAACGAAACTAATAAATAGCCATCCGGATGAAAATCTATTCCATTTGCTCCGCTTGGTATTCCTGTGTCATTTTGCCAAAAAATACTTGGTTTACCATTTATATCAACTTTATAAACAACCCCTGCATACCAGTCTGATACATATGCATTTCCTTCATTATCAACAGCTATGTCATTAGCCATATAGGCAGGTGCGTCAGGCACCAATGATGATAAATTAATGTCCTTTTCCATGACTCCGGTTTCAAGGTTATAAACCCTTAAATTAGCTATTCCTTTTGTTTTCGGATCACCATCAAACAGCTCTGCACCGTTAAGCCCTGCTACCAAAAGTCTATTATGTTCGTAATCTACTTGAAGTCCTGCGGTTGACAATGGGTAAGGTTCACCACTTGTAAATGGTTTATATGTACCGTCCATATTTACTTTAATGATTGGTCCGGCATTGAGTGAACTCAATAAAAATGTTTTGTCGTTTTTATCGTATTCTATTCCTTCAGGGTTTTGTGCTACACCCTCAATTTTTATAGTGTCAGGGAACTTGGTGCGACCACATGCTTGACAGGAAATGGCTATCATCGATATTGCTGCGAATAGAATGAGTAAGTTTTTCATGTTTTATCCTTTTTTATCCTTATATTGTTTTTCTGACTTCTGGCAACACTAACAATACAAGTATAGTTATGCCTTAAAACAATTACAAGATACAAAAAAGGGGAAAAATTATTATTTCAGATACTTTTTACTGATTTTCTATAATCGGAAGGAGACAGATTTGTTTTCTTTTTAAAAAAGCGGGAAAAATAATTGGTATATTTAAATCCAAGCATATAGGATATCTCAGCAACAGTTCTACTTGATGTAATCAATAATATTTTTGCCTCTTCAATAATATAATCATGAATATTATTCAAGGCGGATTTTCCTGAATGGTGCCTAACAAGATCACTTAAATAGTTTGGGGTTACATTTAGTTTATTGGCAAAATAAAGTACCGTTGGTTGTTTTTTATCATAAAACTCACTCGTGTTATTGTCATTATAATAATTTTTAAGTTCCTTGAAAAAATCATTTACAAGTTGATTGTATATCATTTTGCGAGAACTAAATTGACGGGAATAATACCTCTCAGCTTTATTTAGTAAAGTACTAATGTATGAAAGAATAATGGGGATTGAATATTCATCTTTTTTTTGATTGATTTCGCACCAAGCTTCATTCATTAAATAAGTTATAGATTGTTCTTCATTTTTAGTCAGGATCAAGGATTCATTGATATCGTATGAAAAAAAAGAATATGTATTTATGTTCTTTTCCGATTGATATTTTTTGTAGATATCCTGATGAATAAGTATTTGAAAGCCCTGCCATCTATTTTTGGAATTACAGGAATACAGTTGGCCCGGTTCCAGAAAGTACAAGACACCATCATTTCCGGTAAATTTTGTTTTTCCATATTGTAAGTATCCGTTAAAATTCTTGACAAAGGAGATTTTGTAAAAATCAAAAGTAATAGAATCAATTCCTTGTGGTTCTAATGGAAGTATATCTTCATATTTACGAATATCAATAAAGGGATGCTGTGTTTCAATATTTAAATATTCATTGACATCTGGTATGCTTTTAAAGTGGCTCATATTGATAATTTCTATGCAATTTAGTTTTTGAAATGCTCCCTGTTAGGTGTGGTCGCTTGTGGGTACTCCTAATGCTTGCTGTCCTTACAGAGGCAAGGGTTTCTTGGTGTGCTGTGGCTTGCTTCCGGCAGTGCTGCTTTCAAGACATTTTGGTAGTTTTCGAGCACTAATAGTTGAGTCAGCCACTACATCCTTCAAACAAAATATAAACGCTGGATAGGTTTGCTGATCAGTTGCGGGGCGTTCGAGAACGATTCTTGCTATCAGCCTACGCCGTGCCGCATAAAAATACGGCCATCAGTATTCGTAAACCAAATCTTTGTTCGCCGAAGAAGCCCACTTTTTGCGTCAGTCGTAATAATGTCAATCAGCTTATCTTCTCGCAAAGTTCGCTAACGTGAGCGCCAGGGGCGGGCGGGTGCTCGGGCCAACTGCTAAAGCCCGATACAACGCCCATTTCCGCATCGCACTGCCCGGAACCCGGGCGATTAGCCTCTCTCCTGAGCGCAGTGTTAGCCAAGTGTTAGCCAGGAGAAATGAGCAAGGATAGCGGAGCCATCGGCGCAAAATAATGGCGGACCTCACGCCCGCGGAGACGCCCGGGCGATGATACAGACCTGCGTATGTTCGAGCTGGACGTCCCGGAAGGAGCAATAATCCTGGGCGATAAGGCCTACAATGATTACCTGATTGAAGACTTATTAGCTGAATGGCAGCGTCACTTGTTGCCTCTCCTGAAGAAAAACTCGAAAAGAGCGTTGCCACCCTGGGTGCGCTACTGGCAATCCATCCGCCAAAAACGGTAAAAACAACGAGCAGCTTGCTGGAACAGCTCTTGCCGAAGCACATTCATGCCATGACTGCTACAGGCTTTGAGCTCAAGGTGGCGATCTTTCTTCTTGCTCTCAGCTTTATTTTCCTTTTCAATGCCATTTAGGTGGCGACCCGAGCTAACATAAAGCCTTGCGTATGCTTCATTGAATTTGTGATTAACAACTCCGTTAGCACACCTCTCTTATTGGGATTTGAGTTGATATTTCGTCTTGCCATAACTCTCCTAATCTTGAATCGATTGTATAAATCATCAAAAAAATTATCGTTTGAATCCTTACCCTTAACATCAGAATTACTCAAAATCCAATAACTGCCAAGCGCGTCTATCTTTTCACAGAATTGCGCTAATCTTATTTGCTCATTGTCATCAAAAGCATCTTTTGTATAAGCGTTAAAGCTTGATGTTCCACTTAGAGGTTTATACGGAGGATCAAAATAAAACAGGGTGGCAGCATCAATGTATGCAATGGTGCTTTCAAAATCTCCATTCAAGATGGTTACTTTCTGCAATGCCCTGCTGACAGCGCGTAAGTTCTTTTCATCACAGATCATAGGCGTTTTATAACTGCCGATAGGAACATTAAACTCATTCTTCCGGTTTACTCTATAAAGTCCGTTGAAACAGGTTCTGTTAAGAAAAATAAGGAGCGCTGCCTGTAGTGT
Source organism: uncultured Caldilineales bacterium (assembly GCA_964565065.1). Taxonomy (GTDB): domain Bacteria; phylum Chloroflexota; class Anaerolineae; order J102; family J102; genus M2005. The sequence goes on from CAZMDD010000100.1 coordinate 4,361, forward strand.
TCTATCAGTCTTTCTCAAATTGAATAGTGATCTTTTTGCATAATAATAATCTTTTCTTTTGGTTGGATTGCTTTCTAAGAAGTGATATTCTTTTTCCCATTCATGCAAAATAGCTATTAGCTCATCAACGTTCTCTTTGATGACTAAATAGCTGTTGATTAAATCAGTGTTGCTATCATTAATCACTGCGTGTTTAACATTGGGATACTTCTGAAGCATCCAAAACAACACCGCTCCACCCCCCACAAAAGGCTCAATATAGATAAAACTTGATTGCCTTAAATGGTCTGGTATGGCTTTATCGATTTCATTTAAAAGCTGTGATTTTCCTCCAGCCCACTTTACAAATGGCTTTGCAAAAACATTCATTTCAGTCTCGGTGATAGATCATGTCTGGGATCGAAAGCAAGCTTAACGATTTATAGCATAATGCGCCCGCCGCGTCAAATCCTATGTCAATATGACGCATTCGGCTTCATACCAAAAGAGGAAGGTTTAGCAACCAACGAACGCCAAATGCCCGCCCCGGTTGCAGGGATGGCATTTGGCGCTCATTGGTTTATGAAAGAACGGTCAACGGCAACTGTTCACGGTCATCACCGTTGGTTACTCTTTTTCTATTTTTGGCTCATGCAAAATTCATCCAGCCACCTCCACGCGCACCGGCCCGCCATGGGCCGCCACCCGGAGCAGCCAAGCGCTCGATAGGTGCATGGTCTCGTTGGGTAAAAGATGTCTAAAACGCTGCTGGTGCAAGAGCTTTTGGCCCTGGCGCACCTGCACCACCACGTCGCCCATGAATTGGCTGACGCGGAAGCTGAATCGCGGCAAACGCGTCGTCTCGGGCGCAGAGATGCTGTTGGGGAACACCCAGGTGATGGGCGCCGCGGCCAGGATGGGAAGCCGCTGCTGCGGCCAGGCCCGGCCCTGCAAAAAATCGGCGATGTGCTGCGCAGCCAAACGGCCCTCCATGGCGCTGGTGGCAGCGGTCTCGGCCCCGCGCAACAAATTGCCCGCGGCAAACACTCCCGATAACGATGTGCGGAACTGTGCATCGACCTGCGGGCCCGACGTGCCCGCATCCATGAGCAACCTGCCCTTGCGCGCCACCTCATGCTCCGGGATCCAATCTCCCGTGTAAACCACCGTATCGCAGGCGATGTGTTCGAGCCGGCCCGAATCAAGATGCTCAATCTCTACGCCGGTTACGCGCCCACGCCCCAGAATGCGCTTGACGCGCACACGGGTGCGCACAGGAGTGCGCCGGGTCACATCCATCAGCCACCACTTGGCCGGTGAATAAGGAAAATACATCTGATGCCGGGGCAACTCGGTGAGCATGGCCGCCACGGCTACGCCCGCGCCTGTCAGCGTCATCAAGGCGGAAAGACTCACGCCCTCGGCGCCGATGATGACCGCGCGCCGGCCCACAGGAAGATGCTGCTCATCCACAAAGCGTTGCAGCGAACCGGTGGTAAAAATGCCTCGGGGCCGGAATCCTGGGGTGAGCCGGGCCGCGCGCGGGCGTTCGCGCACGCCCGTGGCCAGCAAGATGGCCGGGGCGACTATGGCGCCCATCCCCTGCGGACTGGTGTAAGTGAGCGCATGCTCGTCGGCCCAGCCGGTGATGGTGGTCTCGGTGAGAATCTCCACCCCCAGCGAGCGGGCCAACGCAGCGTAACGGCGGGCATATTGCGGCCCGGTGTACAGCCGATGAAAATCCCAAAGGCCAAAACCTGTGTGATGACACAGCCGCGGCATCCCACCCGGTTCCGGTTCCCGATCCACCACGGTCACCCGGGCAGCGCCCTGCTTCTTCAGTTGAATGGCGCTGGCCAGGCCCGCAGGCCCCGCGCCCACAATCAAAACATCGGTTTGTTTAATGCTCATGGTTTGCCTCCAACGCCAGCAAGAAATTGGGATCCTGGCCAGTCTCTCGGGCCAGAATAGCGACAATGTGCGCCTGGCAATTGAAGCCCTGGCAGCGACCCTGCATGGCCCGAGTGCGCCGCCGCAAGGCATCCAGCGTGCGGGCGGGAACCGGGCTGTGAATGGCGTCCAGGATTTCGCCCAGCGTGACCTTCTCGCAGTGGCAGATGATTTTGCCGTAGTCAGGATTTTGGGCGATGAGATCTGCACGCTGATAAGGCCGGAGACCTGCCTCGCCGATGTTGGGCATGCGCAGCGTCTTGAACGCAGCCCTGGGCCTGAGCGTCAGACCCGCCTGAGTCAGCAACTCGGCCACATACTCGGCAATGCCCATGGCCGCAGAAACGCCGGTGGAGCGGATGCCTCCCACGCACACATAATGCTGGCGCGCGTGCAAACGAATCTGATAATCCTTGTGCTCGGTGGCTGCGCGCAGGCCCGCATAAGTGGCTGTCACCTCCTCCTGCATCAGGTCGGGGAGGATGGCCCGGCCCTTTTCCAGCAGCGCAGCCAGGCCCGCCTCGCTGGTGGCGGTATTGCCCTTATCATCCAGATCTTCTGCGGTGGGGCCCAGCAAAATGTTGCCATAAACCGTGGGACTGATGAGCACTCCCTTGGTGATGGCCGTGGGCACAGGCAAAATGATGTGATTGATGAGGGAGCGGGCGAATTTATCGTAAACAATCAATTCGCCACGCCGGGGCGTGACTGTAAAATCATTGTGCCCCAACATGTGGTCAATCTCATCGGAATAAAGCCCGGCCGCGTTGATGAGATAGCGCGTGCGCACCTGCTTGCCCTCCGGCCCCTGCACCTCGGTCACATCCCCATCCTGCACAATGGCTTGCACCGGAAAATCGAGCATGAGCGCCACGCCATTGAGCACCGCGTGGGTGGCAAAGGCAATGGGCAGCGTAAAAGGACAGATGAGCGATTCTCCCGGCACAAACAGGCCGCCGCGGGCGCCCCTGTTCAGCCGAGGCTCCAGCTCATACACCTCATCTGCGCTGATGATGCGCACATCGGTGACGCCATTGGCATGGGCCCGAGCACGCAAGCCTGGCAGCGCCTGCTCCTGATCCTCGGTCCAGGCCACCAGCAAGCCCCCCAACGGCTCTGTGGGGATGCCCGCCTCGGGCACGAAAGTTTGCATCAATTCATAGGAGCGCCGCAGCAATCGGGCCTCCAGCGTGCCCGTTTTGGCATCGAAGCCGGTGTGCCAAATCGCGGTATTGGCCTTGGTAGTGCCCATTCCCACATCCGACTTGGCTTCGACCAGCGCGATATCCAGATGATAACGGGCAAGTTCCCGGGCGATGGCTGTACCAACAGCCCCCGCACCGATGATGGTTACGTCATAGATTTTTTGCATCGATGAATTTTCCTTATCTACGCCATTAGGCGAGATGCCCGGCAGCGGCTGGAGATCAAATAAATCTCGGGCCGCCACCAGATGTTTTTACAATTGATGGTAAGTAGCACGGGCCTTCATCTGAAAGCTTAGACATTACCGAATAAGAGAACAAAAGCCATGTAAACGGCCAAAAATGTCATCACACAGGCACAGAACTCCCGGAAAAGAAAGCATCAGGCATTTTCTCCATGTACGCTGTGTTTCAGTGGTGAAAAACTATTTCCACCAAAGTCTCTTGGCTGCAAACCCCAAAAAGGACGCTTGCAGGCCTGATGCCCTATCAAAGCATCAGATTATCCAGTGCTTGCTGCCAGAGCTGGCCCGACCCGGCCAGCGACGTTTCGCTGCCCATGCTGCGGGCAGTAAAGATGATGCGATCGCCGCGATAAATATCCAGAGCAAACTCAAAAGGAATATCATCGGCGGTGACAGTACGCCGGGTGATTTTGAGAACGGGCAAATCAACGGCCACGCCCATAATCTCGGCCCATTCGGCATCCAACAACGAAATTTCCATTTCCTGCACCGAACGCCCCGGTTCCACGCCAAAATACTTCTTCAACATGCCATAAATCGAATCCCGCAAATTAAAATCCAACAGGTCGGGGAAGCGCTTGGCCGGAAAGTAAGAATTCTCCACGGCAATGGGCTCATCATTGGCTGTGCGCAAGCGCACGATGTGATAAACCTCATCCTGTTCATCCAAAGCCAGCGCAGCAACAATTTTGGCATCCAGCTCACTGGCCGAGAGTTTGTGCGCGGTAATGATTTTTGCGCCCGGCTTCACGCCTGCCTTGCGCAATTGCTGATGCAGCCCTCCTGCCGAGCTTAAATCAAATCGGAATTTGGGATGCGCCACATAGGCCCGGGCCCGATTGCGGCGCACAATCAGCCCCCGTTGAATGAGGATATTGATGGCTGCGCGGGCAGTCATGCGTGAAATGCCCAGCCTTTCGGCCAGCTCCCGCTCCGATGAAATGCGCGAATCTGCGGGAAGTTGGCCCGCCTCAATCTCTTCGGCGATTTGCTCAGCAACTTGGCGATAGATGGGGAGTGTCGAGGTCGTTGCGCCAGCCATTGCAAGAAAACTCCTTGTTCAGGTAAGATTTTCAAAGGGGTGCAGGACTGCCGTTGAGGGAATCCGCACGGTGTGAGTGATGAGATGGTTTTGCTTTGTCCAGTAATGCAGTTGATATGCAGGGTCATCAAGCAAAAAGGCCGAAGGTTGCGTCAGCGTTAAATCCAGTGCCAGCCTCATGCCGGGGCTGGGTGCGGTGCCAACAACCATGCCATGCCAGGTGGTGGTGGCGGGCAGATGGATGTGCCCGGCCAGGATGTGACGAACCGTGCCATGTCTGAGCAGAACCTCGGCCAGCAGCTCAGCCCCTTCGAAGCCATCTTCATCCGTTTCCAGCACGCCAAAAGAGACAGGAGGATGGTGCATGAACAGGATGACCGGCTCGGGCCCAATGGCCTGCAAGTGAGCATCCAGCCAGTTAGCTTGCTGCGGGCTGATAAAACCGCCCGGATGCTGGGGCCAAGTGCTATCCAAGCCAATGATTTTTATATCATAGCCAGAGATGACATAATTGACAAACCGGGCCGATGAAACGGGGCATGCTCCTGGCTCAAAAGCATTCAGCAAGGTTTCGGGATTGTCGTGATTACCTGGCACAATGTAAAAAGGAAAGCGTAGCTTGCGCAGAATGCGGGCAGCTCGCTCAGCCTCCTCGGCCCGGCCATCATTGGTAATATCGCCGGTGATGAGTACCACATCGGGCGGGGGTTGCAAAGCATTGATGTGCTGCACACACCTGGCCAAATTTTCGGCCATCGGTGCAAGACCAAAGGTTTTAGCCTGTCCTCCGGCCAGATGTGTGTCACTAATTTGAGCAATAAGCATGGTGATAAGATGCCACAATCGCAGCATATCGAGAAGAAGGAACAAGCCGAAACATCGAACCTCAGGCTGCCTTCTCCTCCTTCTGAAAGGAAAAAGCAAAGATGCCCAGCACACCTGTAACAATCATCAACAGCACGCTCACTGCATTAATCTCGGGCGAAATGCCAAAGCGCAGCCGCGAGTACAAAATGATAGGCACAGTGGGATCAGAGCCAATCAGAAAGTAGGTGGTATTGAAATTCTGGAACGAAAAAAGGAAGGCGATAATCGCCGCGCCCACTACCGCAGGGGTCAGAAAACGCAGGGTGATGTTGATAATGGCCTGGGCCTGCGTTGCGCCCAAATCCAAAGCTGCCTCTTCTAACGAAGGGTCAAAACGCTTGAGTCGGGCGGTGATGACCAGCGTTGTGGTGGTCGCCACAAAACTAACTTGTCCCAAAACCACTAGCCAGAAGCCGGGTCGCAAAAATGTGCCTGCGCCCGCCCCCAAAGCTGAATCCAGAGTGTTGGCAATGCCATGCGTAAAAGCCAGAATAGAAGTACCCAGAACAACACCGGGAACCACCAACGGCCCCAACATCAACATATAAAAGAAATTCTTGCCAACGAATTTCTCACGTACGAAGAGAAAGGCATTGTTCACGCCCAACAGCACCGAAATAACAGTCACAGCGGCCGCCACCTTCAGGCTGGAAACGATGGAAGCCACCATGCGGGCGTCATCAAAGAGCCCCACCCGCTCTGGATTGCTGGATTTGAACCAATCCAGCGTAAAACCGTGCCAGGGGAACGAGGCAGAAGGATTGTTATTGAACGCTAAAATGGTAACGATAATGAGCGGGCCAATGGTAAAGAGCAAAATCAAAATAACATAGCCGTAAAACAGCACTTGTGCCAACGAAAATGGTTTGTTGGATGAAGAATACATTACATCGCCTCCGTCATATCTTGCCCGGTAATTTTGAGGATAATCCACACAAACAGCACCGAGAAGGTGAGTAGAATCACCCCAAAGGCCGAGCCCTGGTTCTGATTGAAGCGAACGATGAACTGATTGTAGATGCTTTCGGTGAACCACATGCTATTTTTGCCGCCCAGCAGGGTAACGGTTACATAATTACCCAAATTGAGCATGAACACCATGATGCTGCCCACCATGATGCCCGGGCCTGCATGAGGAATGATAATTTCTCGCATGGTAGACCAGAAATTACCGCCCAAATCATACGAAGCCTCAATAAGCTTGTCATCCAGCGTGTCCAGCGAATTCATAATGGGAATGGTCATAAACAAAATCGAGGTGTAAACCAACCCCACTACAATGGTGGAATTATGATAAAGAAACTCGATGTTATGATCGGTGATGCCCAACGATTGCAGCAGGTAGCTAATGACCCCGGTCTCCCGAAAGAGAACCATCCAGGTAAAAGCCTGAATCAGCTCCGAAATCCAATAGGGCAACACAATGGCCATAAGCACAATGGCCTTCATCTTGGAACCCAGCACTTTGGTAATGATAAAAGCGGTGGGAAAAGAGAGCGCCAGCGTGAGCAATGTTGTAAAAATCGAGAAAATCGCAGTATGGATGAAAACTTTGGTGTACAGCGATTTATTGAAGAAGGCCGCGTAATTGGCAAGCGTAAACGCGCCCGAGCGGCGATCCATAAAGGAAAGCATAAAAAGCTTGACATGTGGAAAAACAAACAGCAGGCCAATCCACAACAGCATGGGGATCAAAAAGAACATCAGTCTTTGTGATCGTTTAATGCGCGCCAACATTATTACGCCTCCTTTTTATCTTTTGAGGGAGCAACATGGCGAAACGCGTTGGCGGCCTCACTGCTCCAGGATAACGTGACAACATCGCCGACCTCGACTTTGGGCGATTGTTCGGTGTGCTGAAGCTTGACATTGATGGAGAGCGGTGTGGTGCTTTCCAGCAGTTGCACGATGACAAGCGAGTGTGCGCCATCAAAGTTGATTTCGTTGATTTTGCCTAAAATGCCTCCTGCCTGTTTGCCCGGGCGCAGCAAAATCATTTCCGGGCGGATGAAGAGGTCGATATGATCGCCGACGGCCAGTTTTTCGCCAACGCGCCCCTGCATGGGGATGCCGCCAAAATCGACTTCGCAGGTATCATCGGCCAGCAGTTGGTTCACACGCCCACCCACCAATTTGTTGTTCTCACCAACAAACGAGGCGACAAAGTGGGTGGCAGGACGGCGGTAGAGTTCATCGGGGGGCGCAATTTGCTCGATGTTGCCAAAATTGATAACTGCAATGGTATCGGACATGGCCAGCGCAATGGTTTGATCGTGGGTGATGTACATGAATGTGGTTCCCATGCGTGCTTGCAGGCGCTTGAGTTCCAGTTTCATATCCTGGCGCAATTTCAAATCCAGTGCGCCCAAAGGCTCATCCAGCAGCAAAACAGTGGGGTCCAGTACCAAACTGCGAGCCAGGGCCACACGCTGCTGCTGTCCGCCCGAAAGCTGGTTGATTTTTCGCTTGCCCAGCCCTTTCAAGTCAACACGATTCAGCGCCTCATTGGCCAGCTTGACCATTTCGCTCTTGCTCATGCCACCACGCCGACGCAGACCAAAGGTCACATTATCCAAAACATTCATCATAGGAAACAACGCCAGCCGCTGAAAAACCATGTTGCATTGGCGTTTGTTGGCAGGCACATCATTCACACGCTGACCGCCAATAAAAATATCACCGGAGGTGGGGGTTTCAAAACCGGCAATCATGCGTAAAACAGTGGTCTTGCCGCTGGCCGAAGGCCCCAAAACCGAAAAGAAACTGCCTTTGGGTACTTCAAAGTTCACATCTTTCACCGCCGTAAAATTTCCAAACTTTTTGGTAAGATTAACGACGGATACATCTATTTGCTGTGTCATCTGTGCCTCCGCTCTTGCGTAAAAGTTACCCCCATGCAAGTCGGGCCTGCATGGGGGCGTGTGAAAATGTAAAACAGTGTTATTGCGCTGCCTTCAGTTGTTCCTCCACGTCGGCCTGAATATCGGTGGCATAGGAGGGTAGAGGGAAGTACCAGTTGATGGCGGCCAGTTTCTCGGGCGGCAGGCTCTCGGCCACAAGTTTGGCAATCTCAGGCGAAGCCAGGGCTGCCGAACCTTCAGAGGCGGTCTGATAGCCGGTGTCGCTGACAATCACAGAAGCATTTTGGGGATCCATGATGAAGTTAATCCATTCGTAGGCTTCGTCGACATTCTCGGCGCCCGCGGAGATGGCAAAGGTATCAAACCAGCCCACAGCGCCCTCTTTTGGCACGACATACTTGAATTTGGGATCATCTTTGCTCATGGTCCAGGCAGCAGCATCCCAACTGGAAGCCAACCAAATTTCTTCTTTAGCCATAAGCTCTTCCATCTGCTGACGAGAATCCCAGTAGGTGCGCACAATGGGCTTGCACTCGATGAGTTTTTCCAAAACTTTGTCCATCACAGCTTTGTATTCAGCTTCATCTTTCACCGCTTCGGCGGGATCAAGCCCCAGGGCATAAGCGAACATGTACAAAGTATCGTACTTGGCCCGGTAGCTTACACGGCCTTCATATTTGGGATCACACAAATCAAGATAGCTTGCACCGGCGTCAGGCGCTTTTTCGGTGTTGACAATCATGGCCGTGGTTCCCCAAACAAAGGGCAATGCGTAGGATTCCCCTTCAAATTTGGAATTTTCCAGGATTGATTTCAGATGGGCGGGAGTAAACTGCTCTTGATTGACCTTGGAGAGATCAATCGGCTTGTAGATGCCAAATTCCTTCTGCGAATTGCTGACATAATTCAGCGTGGGAGAAACCAGATCGTAACCGACGCCATGAGTGGCAGCCATTTTGGCGATAAGCTCATTGTTGTCGCCAATGTAGCTGATTTCCACTTTAATGCCGGTCTCCTGGGTGAATTTATCAACCAATGACTCGGGGGCATAGCCTTCCCAAGTTAACATTTTTAGAACTCGGTCAGCTTTAGCCGGGGCCTCGGTGGGAGGGGCGGCTTCTTCTTGAGATTTGGCAGGTTTTGCAGGAGCGGCCTCTTTGGTCGCAGGCGCACTGCCACCACATGCAGTCAACAGCAGGCCCATAATCAGAACCAGCATGATGACAATCGAAATTCTACCTTTCATTTGTTCCTCCTTTGGGGATGGATGAGAGTGTAACGCTACAGAAACAGCTTCATTGGTGTTGGGAACGTCGAACAAATTACTTCGCCGCAGGCTTTGGCTAGCCGAGTGAGTATTCGGTTGTTTGTTTCTTCTCCTTTTGTGTGACACAGCGAGAGTTGACAAAAGCATCTGGATTTTGTTGACAACAAAACATAAAAACCAACAAATACCCAATTTTAGCTTTATCATTGAAAGCAAAAGTAACTATACCACAAGAATCTGGTGTATACCAAATTCAGATAGCATAAACAAAAGGCTCATCCTTGCGCCCGCCTGCTGCCACAACCTGTTTTGGATGATGCCAGTTTTCCAGGAAAGCCAACTTTCATCTACCCGAAATTCGTGCTATCCTTTCAGATTATGAATACACAATCTCCAAACTTCAATCTGGCAGATATTACTGCCCTGGCCCGCGCCGCGGGTGAAATTGCTCTGGACTATTTCCGTCATACCACTGTCACCCTCAAAGCTGATCAAACGCCCGTTACCGAGGCTGATAAAGCTGTCGAACGCTTTCTTACCGCAAAACTGCGTCAAGCCTATCCCGATTTTGGTATTTTGGGCGAAGAGGGTGCTGATCACAATGAAAACGCGCCCTTCCGCTGGGTCATCGACCCCATCGACGGAACCAACGCCTTTGCCGCGGGCCTACCGGTGTGGGGCATCAGCATTGGCCTCATGCAAGGCAGCAAACCGTTGGCTGGCGTCTTTTATCTACCGGCCATGCAGGATTGCTTTACGGTGGACATCGAAGGCCCGGCCCGGCTCAATGGCCGTCCCATCCACGTCATCGAGGCCCATCAAAAAATCACCTCCGAAAGCATCATTCTGGGCTCGGCTGATGCACACTTGCGCTGGGATATTCGATTTCCGGGCAAGGTGCGGGCCTTTGGCTCATGCGCCGCGCATTTTTGCTATGTGGCCGCGGGCAGCGCTCTGGCCGGACTCAACACCTTCACCGCCATCTGGGACATTGCCGCGGCCTTGCCCATTTTGGAACGGGCAGGTGGCACAGCAGAATTACTCAGCGGCAAACCGTTGCCTCTGCAAGATGCCGCCCGAGGCCATAAAATTCCAGAGCCCGTTTTTTACGGCTCGCCCTTCTATCTCAACGCCATTCGGGCACAATTACACAACAAGCCCAAGTATTAGCCTTCATGCGCATTCTTCAGCTCACCCCGCAATTCCCCTGGCCCACTTATCAGGGAACCACGCTGCGCAACTTCAACATCCTCAAACAACTGGCCCAACGCCACGAACTGCATCTTTTCAGCATTCTGGATGCGGGAGATGAGCCCAACGCGGGGCCCGTGCCTGAGCTTTGCGCCAGCATCAGCACCGCGCCCGCGCCCGCGCGCAGCACCGGCCAGCGCCTGCGCGACCTGATGACCACCGCCAGCCCCGACATGGCTCGGCGCCTGTGGTCACGCCAGGCCGCGGCCACATTGCGGGATGTAGCCCAATCGCTGCGCCCCGACATCCTGCTCATCGAAGGCATCGAGATGGCCCCTTACTTCTTTCATCTGCGGGCCGCGGGCCTGGATGCCAAAAAGAGCATCTACGACGCGCACAACGCCGAAACCCTGCTGCAACAACGCGCGGCTCGGGCCGATATCCAACGGCCCAAACGCTGGCCCGCGGCACTTTACTCCGGCATCCAAACGCAAAAACTGCGCCGCTACGAACAAAATCTAACCCGCAGCGTTACAGGCATTGCCGCGGTCAGCCAGCCCGATGCCACCTTCTTACGCAATCTGGCCCCGCAAACCCCCATCGAAATCGTTACCAACGGCGTCGATTTGGCCCTTTACCACCCGCATGAGCCCTTTGCCCCCATCTTCGACCGCCCGGGACCGCATCTGGTGTTTACCGGCAAAATGGATTTTAGGCCCAATGTTGATGCCGCACTGTGGTTTGCCAACCAGGTCATGCCCCATCTGCGAACCGCGGGCATCGACGCGCACTTCTGGATTGTGGGACGCAATCCGCATCCCCGGCTCAAAACGCTGCTCAGGCGCAACGATGTAAGCATCACCGGACAAGTTCCCGATGTGCGCCCGTACATCGTGCAGGCCGATGTTTATGTCGTGCCGCTACTGGCAGGCGGAGGCACACGCTTCAAAATTCTCGAGGCGCTGGCACTGGCCAAAGCAGTCACTTCTACCCACCTGGGCGCGGATGGCATTCCGGTGCAGCACGACCAGCATCTTACCCTGGCCGATGCGCCCGATGCCTTTGCCCAACAAGTGGCCCGACTCCTGCAAGACACCCAACTGGCCATCCGCCTGGGCCAAAATGGCCGGGACTTCATACAACAACATTTTAGCTGGGATGCCATCGTGCCCCGGCTGGAACGCCTGTTTTGAGCGTGGGGAAAGAGGAGCTGTCACACACCCACGTCTGCGCGCATCATGCGCGGACGCACGCCACCACCTAAAAACCAGCTAAACGCATCTCCGCGGCATCGATGGCTTCGGGCGTGCCTAGCACCGTTACCCGATCGCCCAGCTTCAGACGGGTATAGCCATGCGTTACCAAAATATCGCCATGACGACGGATGGAAAGAATCAAAACATCGCCCACCAGATGCAGCTCGCGGATAGCAACCCCATCCAGCTTGCGATCGGTCACCTTCAACTCCACCACATCCTTCCCCTCCGACTCACCCAAAAACAGCGATGTCGAAGCGGGCGAACGCACAAACTCTTCCAATAAATTGATGGTAGCAGTGGTTTGTTCCACCACCGAAACACCCAGCGCCCGAAAACGATTGATCTGTGCAGGATCGCGCACAAAAGCCACAATTTTATCTGCGCCGATGTACTCATAGGCCAGCTCGCAGGCCCGATAATTTTGCTCATCCGTGGGCAGCATGGCCACAACAGTATCAACGCCCTTCACTTCATCGCTGGTCAGCGCATTCGGGCCCAACGCATCGACCACACGCACCAGGATGCCATTTTCTGCTCGGGCCCGGGCCGCAAACTTCTTGCTAAGACAAATAATTTGCACCTGCCAGCCGTGGCGGGTTAACCGCTTCTCCAGATTCAAAGCGCGTTGTCCCATGCCCAAGATCAACACCTGGCGCGAATCATCCAGGCCCGCACCTTCGGCCCGGCCATGCGCCTCACCCACCCGCTTGATGGCCCACTTGAACGCGGGCGGGCCCACAATCTGATTCAGTACAATGACAGCAATGGCCAACGAGGCAAAATCAGCACCCCAGACCGGAAACTCATCAGCCACCTCTTGCGCCAACCCCACCCCCACCCCCGCCTGGGTGATAAAAGTTAGCCACAACAAACGATTGTGGTGCATGGGGTCTCGGGCCAACACACCACCGCCAAAGCTGCCAATCATAATCCCCAGCAAACGGATTGCAAACAGCGCCAGAATAATCAGCCAGGTTTGTCCCAGCACTCCCAGATTGATGTTGACCCCCACCAAAATAAAAAAGAGGATGAAAATCACCGGAGAAATCTCTTCGACAATGTTGCTGAACTCGGTGCTATGAGGCGTGTAATTGGCAACAACAAAACCAGCAACCAAAGCCACCAACAGGGGTTCGGCAAATAATTCGATAGAAATGCCACTAAGATGCACCCCGCGCAGCAGCTCAGAAAGGGAAAAAATGCCGTAGCCCAGGGCCAAAATGGCCACAGCCTTGGTGCGCAAGCCAAAACGAGTAGCCAGGATGCCACGCAGTATTTGAGCCACCACCACGCCCGCCAACGCATCCAGAGCAATTTCAGCCAGCAAAAAGACCAAAACTGGCAAATCAAAACTGCTCCCCTCGATGAGAACATCCGCCACCGAAACTGCCACGGCAAAAAGCAAAATAACCAGGCTGTCCATGAGAACGGTCGCGCCGAAAATGCGCCGGGTAAAGGGGCCTCGGGCCCGTAATTCACGAATGATAGCATAAGCCGAGGCGGGAGAACGGGCCACCATAATCACAGCGCCAATCAACGCCACCGCCAACACCTCGGCCCTGGTCATGCCCTGCATAAAAGGAATCGCATCGGCCAGCAGCACATAGCCCACCGTCACCAGCGAGAACACCGCCACCACCAACCCGCCGATGATGAACAAAATGCTGCGCCAGGTTCCCCGCAATTGTTCTAAATGCAGCTCGCTACCCGCGGCAAAAGCAATGAACGAAAGCGCCATGGCATTGATAAAATCCAACGATGCAGCGGTTTCGTGATTGAACAGCCCCAAAACATAGGGCCCGGTGAGTACACCAACGAACAAAAAACCGCTAATCAACGGTAATCCAACGCGACGAAACCACTGCCCAATATCCTTGGCCGCCAACGCAACGAGAACAAAAATGATGACTGGAGTGATTAGTTGCATAAACCAAGTTTAACCGATTCTCTCCCGCAGGACAAACCTTGAACTGATGGGGAGAGCGTTTCAGTTTGGGGACGCTTTTATTTTTTGGCCGGGCGGATGACGAATCCGACCTGGGGAGCCCCGCTTCGGAGCCGGATTCGCAATCCGGCGGGTTTTACAATGCCCGCCCCAATTTGGGAATGCCCCCCTCTCTGGGACACTTGAAAATCACAGGCTTTTATTTTATATTGGAACTATCACTAAGCAGATGCGCCTGCGTATCTCGCACAACGGCACAAAGAAAGAAAAAAGGTTACGACTAAGGTAGTCCGGCTAGAAACCACGAAGACACGAAGCCACAAAGGCACGAAGAAAAGAAAAAGCTTTGAAATGCTTGGTGTTCTTAGTGTCTTTGCGCCTTTGTGGTGATTGAAG
>CAZMDD010000101.1:0-16733 GCA_964565065.1 uncultured Caldilineales bacterium
GGGAAAATGGGCGCGCGGGGGAGGGCCGGGGAGGGGGTAACGATGGACGGAAAACGCCCGACCGGCCCCGACGGGGCTTTGCAACGGTAGCCCGTGGCTTCAGCCGCGGGCGTGGTTGGGCGGGCACACGGGCGCATGATGTGTGCGCAAGCTGGCACAACCTTCAACCAGCAAACCTTGAACCTGAAATCCTAGGTGCCCGCGGTCAACCCGCCGAGTCGCAGACTCGCCTGGACACGGTTTTTCGACGGAGGAGCTGGCGGTTTACCACAGCTCACTGACCCGCTGACCTCTGACCTCTGGCCTCTGGCCCACTGAGGGGGCAGCCCCAGCGGGGCTTCGCAACGGTAGCCCGTGGCTTCAGCCGCGGGCGGGGGCGGTTGGGCGTCAGGCGGGCGGGCACACGGGCGCATGATGCGCGGGCGGGGCGGGCAACCCGCCGAGTCACAGACTCGTCTGGACACGGTTTTTGACGGAAGAGCTGGCTGTTTACCACTGCTCACTGACCCACTGACCTCTGACCTCTGACCCGCTGACCCGCTGACCTCTGACCCGCTGACCGGCTGCGCAGCAGCTCCCTAAGCTGGCCCCCCGTCCCCACCCATCGTTTTCCAAGACAGTTGACAGAAAACTACAAGTTTAGTAAGGTTTAGAGGATGATACGCAAGATGAAAGAAGCTTGGCGCTATCTGCGACAGCAACCGTTGCACAACCAGTTACGATTGCTGCGCTGGAACGCGCCTATGATTGTTCTGGCTTTGGCCGCATTGCAGCAGCTTTTTGTGCAAACAGTAATTCGTCCGCTGGAAACACCATTGGGCTGGTGGCTGGAAGTGCTGGTTTACACCTTAACCGGCAGCATCGCTGTGTGGTGGGGCCTGAGCTACATTGTCAAGAGCGCCTCACGGCAAGCTGAAACTGAGCGGGAACTGCGTATCGCCTTTGCCGAGCTGGAGGATAACCACCAAAAGCTCTTGACCCTGGATCGTTACGGGCGCTACATCGCTGATGCGCCCAATGAGGACGAAGTTTACAAAGTTGCGGTACAGGCGCCTACCCACCTGGCCGAAGCACAATCCACCACACTCATCACCTTTGACGAAGAAAAAAAGACACTAAACCTGGCCATGGCCTGGGGCCTGAGCGATGCGTATGCCCAAAATCTGCGCACGCAACTCAGCAAAGAGGTCCCCTCCGAGCGTTGCCGAACCTGCACAGTGCTGCACGCCCATGTAGAAAGTGATTGTCCGCTGTTTCAGGGCATGCAAAAGACCGCAAAAGAGGATGGCATTCACTCACTGGTGTGCGTTCCCATCAATACAGAGCAAGAGCGGGTGGGTGTGCTGACCGCCTACTTTCCCTCTGCCGACGGCCCCAAAGAGGAGCAGGCTCGCTTGCTCAATATTCTGGGCGGCGTAATCGCCTTTGCCGTGGATAGCTTGCGGGCCCGCGAACGCCAAATCGACGCATTGCAATCCTTGGATAGTGCGTCTCGGGCCAGGCAATCGCTGGAAGGACTGGCATCGCAGACTTTGCAAGCCGCCATGCTGGGGTGGAAGGCCCAGGCTGGCGCAGTCTTTTTATATCAGGCTCAGGATGAACGCTGGATCAGCCTGGCCCGAGAGGGCTTGGGCGATTTCTCATCCCCCCGCTTCAACTTTGCCCAGCAACTCGCCCAGCAAACCTATCAGGATCAAGCCATTATGCTGCAACCCAGCATTGGTGATGACCCCGCCCATGGTTTGGGCAGCGCAGCAGCCTTGCCTCTCATCAGCGATGGCGAAACCTTCGGCGTCCTGTTTCTGGGCACAAATCGGCCACTGGGCTTACAGCAAAGCCATGTCGACCTCTTGCAAACCATCGCACATCAGATAGCGCTGGCGCTGCGCAATGCCCAGCTTTACGATGAACTGCGGCAAACCACCATGCTCCGTGAACGCTATCGCCTGGCCCGTGAATTCCATGATGGCCTGGCTCAGACATTAGGCTATCTCGGCCTGCAAATCGACCGCCTGGAGCGACTCTTCCAGCGGCAACAATATGACCAAATCGAGCGCGAGATGGGAGAATTGCGGCATGTGGTGCGCTCTGCATACGTTGATGTGCGAGAAGCCATCGACGGCTTGCGGCTGCGCTGGGATGACCCCGAACGTCTGGCCGAAAACCTGGCAAACTACGTACAGGATTTTGCCATGCAAACAGGCATCGAAGTCGCTTACACCGCCTCGCCCGAAAATCTAATCGTGTCCACCGAAATCAGCGCCCAGATGCTACGCATTGCCCAAGAAGCCCTGACCAACATCCGCAAACATGCCCAGGCCGATCGGGCTGAAGTCAGTCTGGCGCAAACAGCCAACAAACTCACCTTGCGGGTGGCCGACAATGGCGTTGGATTCCCCGTTTCTGACCGCTCCACCAGCAACAACCATCGCAGCTACGGGCTTAGCACCATGCGGGAGCGGGCCGATAGCATTGGCGGGCTAGTCTCGGTTGTGGCCGGGCCCGGACAGGGAACCGTCATCACCGTCACCGTTCCCCACACCTCCCCATCTCCTGAGCCATCATTATGATTCGTGTACTCATTGCCGACGACCACCATCTCTTCCGCGAAGGCTTGACTCGCATTCTCAGCGACGAAGAAGGCATCGAGGTTATTGCAGCCCTGCGCAGTGGCGAAGAAGCACTGGCCGCCACCAACAGCTATCGGCCCGACGTTGTTGTGCTGGATGTAAACATGCCGGGCATGGGGGGCATCGAGGCCGCCCGACGGCTGCGGGAACACTTCCCCGAGATAGGTATCCTGCTGCTGACTGTTTCCGAAGAGCGGGAAACACTGTTCAATGCAGTGCAGGCGGGCGTGCGCGGCTACCTGCTCAAAAGCAGTACCAGCACCGAGCTGGTCGAGGCCATCTCCCGGGTTTATCGGGGCGAAGCCGCCATCTCACCCCGCATGTCCGCCAAATTGTTGGATGAATTTGTGGCGCTTTCGCAGGGTCAGCGTCAGCGCCCGGAAGATGTTCTCACCGAACGTGAGCGGGACATTTTGCGCTACGTGGCCAATGGCATGAGCAACAAAGAAATTGGCCTGGCGCTCTCCATCTCGCCCCATACGGTCAAGGCACATTTACGGCACATTTTAGACAAACTGGGATTACGTAGCCGTACCCAGGCCGCGGCTTGGGCCGAACGTCATGGGCTAACAGGCCACACCGACCAGATGGCGTAGTCCGATTGGGTTATTGGGGCACCGAATTTAGATACCATCGGCTATTGGTTTCTGTCGGTCAGGCCGACGAAAACCAGTGGGGAAAAGTCGTATAATGCCAATATGAGTACTCAGGTTTTACTAGTTGGTCGCGGCCTCTTTTTGGAAGGTTTAACCCGATTGCTGGAAAACCATCAGGCCGCTGTGAAAGTTATCGGTTCAGTCGAATCGTGGCCAGCAGCCAAAGACCTACTCACAACCCTGCAACCTGATGCACTCATCGCAGATTATCAATGCGCCGAAACCATCATCGCTGATATTGAAAAACTCGCCACCGAAGCCTACCCCATAACCAAAGTGCTTTTCATTATCCTGGACGAAAACAGAATGGTGGTTTATCGTCGCCAACAAGTTGCAGATATCGCTATCCATCAACTCATTGAGGCATTATAAAACCACGTCATCTTCATTCTTTTAGGAGGCAAACGTATGTCAAAAGAGCAATTGCCCGAAAAGGGTAATGACAACTTCGAGCATCCAAAAGGGACAGCCGTCATCATGGCTATCTTCATGCTCATCATCATTATTCTTTGGGGCTCCGTTTATTGGATCATGTTATCACGAGGAGTAAGTTTTTATGGCTAACCAACGAGAATCCATGCACCTTGATTCATATGAACGCACCTGGATTATTGTCAGCATCTTGATGCTCGTCATCTTCTTTGGCGCAGTTACAGTGGCTGGCTTGTCCTTTGGCGTGCGTGTGCCTGACCCCGTTCAGCGCGTTGATCCCAGAGATCTGGGTAACAGTGTCTCTTTTTCTGAGCCGGGCCTGAAAGAGATTGCACCCAAGCGCTACGAAGCCTACATCGTTGCACAAACCTGGTCCTTCAATCCGCGCGAGATGACAGTGCCTGCTGGTTCTATCATCAAATTTTATGTGACCAGTAAAGATGTTCAACATGGCTTCAAGTTGCAGAACACCAATGTAAACATGCAGGTCGTCCCCGGACAAGTTTCCAGTCTGGCTGTTAAGTTCAAAGAGCCGGGTGAATACACCT
Source organism: uncultured Caldilineales bacterium (assembly GCA_964565065.1). Lineage (GTDB taxonomy): Bacteria > Chloroflexota > Anaerolineae > J102 > J102 > M2005. The sequence continues at coordinate 4,267 of CAZMDD010000101.1, forward strand.
TTATCTGCACCGAATACTGCGGCATTGGTCACGCAGCCATGTACGGGAAGGTGATTGTCACCCCGTAAGCTGCTATTTGTCTTGCAACTTCACTTCTTTGCTCGATTCGAGGAAAAACTATGACTGCGAATACTTATCAACTTACCGCCAGCGAGAAGAAATTTATTGGCTGGCACTTCATTGTAGCGGTTTCTGCGCTATCTATCGGTAGTCTCTTTGGCCCCTTCCAGGCCATGGAACACGCCGGCTGGGATTTTTACGAGAAATGGTTGAATCCCCTGTTTCATTCTTATTACGAAGGTTTGACTCTGCACGGCGTGTTGAATGCGCTCATTTGGACAACCATTTTCATCACCGGGTTTGTAACCTTTTTGATGATTTATGGGCTTGAGCGTCCACTGCGCTATCCCAAACTGAACGCCGTGGGATTCTGGACGATGGTGATTGGTTTAACGATTGCTGCCATTCCCATCTTGCTGAACGAGGCATCTGTCCTCTACACATTTTACCCGCCGATGAAAGCACACTGGGCATTTTATGTGGGAGTAACGTTGGTTGTGGTAGGGAGCTGGGTTGAAGGTTGGGGATTTTATTTGACTTACTATCAATGGCGTAAAGAAAATCCAAAGACGCGTACACCGATTATTGTTTTTATGGGGCTTGTTACAATGGTTATGTGGCAAATTGCCACCCTGGGAGCTGCGGTAGAGCTTTTGGTTGACCTGATTCCCTGGTCGTTGGGGCTGCGTGAGGGGTTGGACCCGCAGTTGGATCGGACTTACTTCTGGTGGACGGGGCATCCGTTGGTGTATTTCTGGTTGTTACCTGCTTATATTTCCTGGTATGCTTTCTTGCCCAAACAGGCGGGCGGTAAATTGTTCAGCGATTCGCTGGCCCGATTCTCTTTCTGGCTCTTCCTGCTGCTCTCGGTACCCGTTGGTTTCCATCATCAATATGTCGATCCTGGCGTACCCTCCGGCTGGAAATGGGTACATTCATTGCTGACTTACTCAGTCTTCTTTCCCTCCATGCTAACAGCCTTTACCGTGGTTGCTTCGCTGGAAATTGCAGGTCGGGCCCGGGGTGGCAAAGGACTTATGGGCTGGCTCACCAAACTGCCGTGGAAAAATCCCAGTGTCGTCGCACAGTTGCTGGCAGGCATTCTTTACTTCTTTGGCGGCATCGGCGGGTTGATTAATGCTTCTTACAATGTCAACCTGGTGGTTCACAACACTGCCTGGGTTCCCGGCCACTTCCATCTTACCGTTTCTACGGCGGTCACACTCACCTTCATGGGTATCCTTTACTGGATGGTTCCCTATCTCACCGGCAAAAAGCTGTGGTGCCCCAAATGCGCACTCATCCAGGTGTGGCTGTGGTTCATTGGCATGACCATTTTCTCCAATGCCATGCACGTGGTGGGGTTGCTGGGCGCTCCCCGGCGTACGCCGTTGGGCCAGGCTCCCTACATTCCCGAAGAATGGGCGGGCCACCTCTTCCGCGTCGGTCTTGGCGGCATTTTCCTGCTGATTTCGGTCTATATGTTCGTGGCCGTGATGATTGGCTCGATTATGACCAAGAAAAAAGTGGACGAGGAAGTTGTGCCCCCAGTGGCTGAATCCTTGTTGGACCCCCAAACCACGCCTGGCTGGCTGGATCGTTGGGCTCCGTGGCTTATTGGCGCTGTTATTCTGCTGATTATTGCCTACGGCCCGCAGTTTATCTATCAAATTGGGACGGCGCAGTTCACCTCTCCAGGCTTCAAGGTCTGGTAAGCGTCCTTTCCTGTCAAACCATCTCCTGCCCCGGTGTGGCCCTTGTGCGACGCCGGGGCAGATGCTATTATCCAGAGGAAAAAATTCTATGTCTCAGTCTCATGTGGACGAAGAAATGGATAATCCTCCCCAGAAAATTCCAAAAGCGATCCCCCCGGAGTCGGGGCAGGAACCAGTCTTTCATAATTCGGTAGACTGGTCAAAACGAGAAGCCAATTGGGTACGGCGTCTTTTGAATAGTTTGGAGCGGTTTTCGCTGGCATTGGAAAAACCAGTGGCCCGAGCCATCAAAAATCCTCATCTCAACCCGTTGTATCACACCGGCACGATTACTGTCTTTTTGCTGCTTTTTATCAGCATCACCGGCGTTTATCTGCTGATGTTCTATCAATTCGGGTTCGAAACCTCTTATCAGGCTGTTTCGATTGTACAGCGCAGCTTGGTAGGACGAGTCATGCGCGCGGTTCATCGCTACGCGTCCGACTTGGCTGTAATTATGGCACTGCTTCATGCCTGGCGCATGTTTTTCATGGATCGTTTCCGGGGCCCGCGCTGGCTGGCCTGGGTCACAGGCATGGTCATGGCAGTGGCTGTCTGGTTCACGGGCGTTACCGGCTATTGGATGGTTGCCGATGTGCGGGCCCAGGCCATCAATCAGGTCTTTGTGGATTTGATTGGGCGCTTGCCCGGTGGTGATGCCCTCATCCTCAAGCAATTTATGCCCATCGGCGATGTTTCGGGGTGGGTACTCTTTGTTTCGCTGTTCTTTATTCACATCGGTTTGCCGGTGCTGATGATTTTGTTCATCTGGCTGCACATCAAACGCCTGCATCGGGGCAAGATTTTGCCGCCCCGTTTTTGGATTTGGCTGACCATGGGTTTCAGCGCATTGGCTGCCATTTTGGTTCCTGTGGGCATGCTGCCCAAGCATGATGTCACTCGCTTGCCCGGAGCCATGAACATCGACTTGAGCTACCTGGCCGCTTTGCCCGCAGCGCTACACATGACTCCTGGGATGTTTTGGGGGCTGAATTTGGCCGTTCTGGCGCTGCTTACAGCAATTCCATGGCTGCTGGGCAATTGGACCCGGCCCAAACTTGAGCCCATCACGGTACACCAAGAAAAGTGCATCGGTTGTACCCTGTGCGCCGAAGACTGTCCTTACAATGCGCTGACAATGATGGAACGGACAGATGGATTGCCTCACAAGTTTGTGGCCGTGGTGAATCCCGATTTGTGCGTTTCGTGCGGTGTCTGCATTGGCAGTTGCCCCACCGAAGCCCTGACCTTGGGCAATCAACCAGCCGAGGCATTGTGGACGAACACCGTGGCCCGAGCAGCCCAACAAGGTGAAAAGCCGGTCAAAGTCGTCTTTGCCTGCGAACGTCACATCTACCAGGGCGCCCGCGGCATCATGCTGGATAAAACAGATCCGGGCGTGGTGGAAACCGATGAGCAGCATATCGAGATCGTACCCCTGACCTGCGCAGCCATGGCACATCCCAACTTGGCGGCACGCGCCCTGGCTGCCGGCGCCCATGAAGTACAAGTTATCGGCTGCCCGCCCGAAGATTGCGCTAACCGCGAAGGCAACCTGTGGGAATCGCAGCGCCTGAGCCGGGAACGTCAGCCCAAACTCAAGCGCAACCTGGCCGACGCCCCCATCAGCCAGGATTGGGTCGCACCCAACGACTTCCAACAGGCCTTGCACACCACCCAACACCAAAGTGATGCAACCTCCTACGGTTTCGATATTCGTTCGCTCTCGTTGGGACAATGGCTGCCTGTGCTGGGCGTTTTGGCGCTATTCATGGCCATAACCGTTGCATTGTCGCAGATTCCTTATCAGGCCTTTGGTCAGAACCAGGCCGCACTGGAAATTCAGATGCAGCACCGCAGTGGCGTGCCCTTGTGGACCGAGGCGCAGCCCGCGGTCGGGCCCGAAGTGCTACACCTGGAAAACGCCGTGAATCCACATCTTGTGGTGACGGTGGATGGCAAAACCTTGGTGGATGATACCTTTGTCCAGGATGAAGGAGACAAATCGTTGGCCTACGCCTACCGCATGCTTCCTCTGGCGCCGGGTCGGCACCAAGTTCTTGTAACATTGGAGGATCAGGCTGGACAGGCTGAGCCCCTGGTGGTGTATGATGCAGCCATGACGCTGGACGCCCGTCAAATTGCGCCCATTGTCATCAAAGATGCTCGTATCACTGGCGGCGATCCAGAACGAGGCCGCGACATCTTCTTCTCTGGCAGTATTGGCGATAGCGTTGGTTGCCGGGTCTGCCACTCTATCAAGCCCAATGAACGCAAGGTGGGGCCCTCGTTAGCTGGCATTGCCACCCGCGGCGCCACCCGCGTGCCCGGCATGACAGCCGAAGCATACATTCAGCGCTCCATCGAAAAACCGGATGAATACATCGTCGAAGGCTTCCCCAACGCCATGTTACCCGAGATGGCAGAAAAACTCAGTGATCAGGATATGGAAGACATCATCGCCTTCCTGATGACGCTAAAATAGTTACTACTAAGGTAGCCCGGCTAGAAACCACTAAGACACGAAGCCACAAAGGCACAAAGAAAGAAAAAGGTTTGAAATGCTTGCTGTTCTTAGTGTCTTTGTGCCTTTGTGGTGATTGAGGTCGAGTACGTTAGTAGTTACCTAAAATAAGTGCTTTGTAATGCGAGTTACCCCTTCCGCCGCAGGCCAAAGTGCCGCCATTGGCGGGAGGCTTTATAATCAACCCACAAAAACTCTTTCATCTCTCCCCCATTTGGAGGTACTTTCCATGAAAAAGACACTATTTGTTCTCTTGATTCTCTCCCTGATGGTTGTGATGCTGGCTGCCTGTGGCGGTGGCGACAAATCCTCTGGTGGTGCCGATGCCGATGTTGCTGCGGGCCAGAAAATTTTTGAAAAAGCTGTGCTTGGCTCCAATGCCGGCTGTGTTACATGCCACGCCCGCGAGGCGGGTAAAGTGGTAGTAGGCCCCTCCTTGGCCGGAATCGCCAGCAAAGGTGAAGATTTCATCCGAACATCCATCATCGACCCCGAAGCTGAAATCACCGAAGGCTTCCCTGCCGGAACCATGCCTGCCAACTTCAAAGATGACCTGAGCGATCAGGAACTGACGCAACTGGTCAAATATCTGATGACCCTGAAGTAAGGGGATACGTTGTAAACAAAAAGCCGCTGATTTTTTGTCAGCGGCTTTTTTATTGCATTCATCCCGGGGCTAATGCCCGAATTTGAAAGAACCCCATTTTTCGTTATTGGGGAAAGCCTTTTCCCAGCCAGCGCCATCAAAGCCATCGATGCGTCGCTGACCATCCAGCTCACCCAGCGTGGTGATGGTGTAAACAATGTCGCCCTGCGTTTGGGCCACACCCTCGATGTTTTGCCAGCGGGCCTTGAGCTGATTGCCCTCAATCTTGCCTCGCCCCTCCTGGATAGCCCCCGTTACAATCCAGTGCAGCAAAAAGCCCTGACCACTGGCATCCTTTTCGATTTTGAGCGTACCACTATAGTCGGCATTGGCGACATCCACGCCATTGACTGCATAAACACCAACAATGTCGGGCAGCTTGTTAGCCTCTGCGGGAGCGCCCTGAATAACGCCTTTGCCCTGGCGGCAGCCGCTGAGCATCAGGACAGAAAGAAGGATAACAATGAGTAGAAGAAGTTGTTTTTTCATGATGAAGTCCGTTATTTCGTTACGTTATTTCTTTAATTTGATAGGTTGAATAGCCAGTAAAATACGTTGTTTGTCAGGAGAAAGGGCATAAACAGCCACCACGCCCGGGCGTGCCGTTTTGGGGCGTCGGCATTTGATTGTTGTTTGCCACAAGCCATCGGGCCCGGGCTGCACCTGGCTTTTGCCCATGATTACGCCCGCGGTGTCTTCGATTTGCACCAGCAGCGTATCCACCAGCAAGCCACTGGCATTGCCCATGACTTTCGTCTTGCCGCACAGCTCATCCTGGGCCGCGGGTTGGGTGATGCTGACCCTCTGGCCGTTGACAGGCCCGGCAAAGCGCACCTGCTGCCAGCCCAAAAGCAAATCATCTTCTGCCTGATAGATGGCAATACGCCCGTGGCTCAGGCTGGGAGGGTCGGTAAAGGGCAGCACCAGCGCCACTTGATTCTGGTCATCCAGCGTGACCGGGGCCTGACCCAGCACTTGCCCATGGGCATCTTCAGCCCGTACCACAAGCTGTTGGCTGCTGGGATGCTCCACCACAGCCAGAATTTGCACCGAGGCATTGAGAATGGCCCGTGCCGGGGGCTGCAACAGCGTGGCAATGGGCCCCAAATCGGTATCTGATTCCGACGAATCAGTAGTTGTGGGCGTGGCTGCGGCTCGGGCCAGAATTTGCTGAGGGTCAGCCTGGGGCAGGTCATATTTGCGTACCAGAATGCGTCGCCCCCAATAGGCATTCACGCCGTAGCGCAGCTCGCCCCAAACTTGCAGCGGGCCATCTTCCGGGCGCAGCAGCGGCAGCAATTGTGAGATGGTCTCGTTGTTGCTGGCAATGCCAAAGCGTTCTCCCTGTTCGTTTTCAAAGTAGCGGGCATAGGCGCTGCCCGCGGGTAACGCTGTTACCGTGCCCATCATCCCTTTGATGCGGGTGGATTTGGGCCGAGGCATACCGGTAAACACCACACTGGAGGCCAGTCCCGCTTCATCAACCTGACCCCACCAGCGTTGCGTTTCTTTGCGCTGAGCATTGCTGATGATGATGGGCCGATAGCCGCGGCCCGATTCATCGACGGCCATTTGCCCGATGACAACGAGCCAGGGCCCGCTGGCCAGCGCTTGTTCGATGGTCACGCTGGACATTTCGGGCGTGGGGGTGGCCTGAAATGTCTTCGCAGAGGGCATTTTAAGCTTGAATCCCTTGCTAACATACAGCAGACCCGCGCTCAGCGCTTCAGCAGGTTGGGGATGTGCGGGCAGGGGGATGGTTGTGGGGGTGGTAGTGGCTGCGGGTGCGGTGGGGGATGTGGGCCCGGGCGTCGCGTTAGGCGCGGGCGTGGTCGCGCGGACGGGCGGCGAGGTGCTTTGTTCAGTTTTTGGGGTGGCGATGGGTAGTGCTGCTGTGCAACCGCTGATTACAAGCAAAATGAACAGGCTAACAACAAAACGTAGGGGACGCTGAGACATGAGGGGGGAGGAAAAAGTGCGGGGGGATAGGAGTTTTTGGCCGCTCAAAAACCAAAGGCTGTAACGCGACATAAATCGGGGTCGGTGATGACCACTAAATCGGCGGCGGAGGCAATGCCCAAGGTGCGGCTGAAGTGCCCTTCGCCGGTGCCTTGGCCACCAAATTGAACCATGGCATGAAGTCCGGCGTCGAAGATGAGAACACGGCCCTTTTCTGGGTCGGTGAAGAGAACGCTGTCATCGGGCAGGGTGGCTATGTGGGGCGATTCAACGGTGTTGCTGCGGGGGCCGGGCGCAGCCGCCAACTCCTGGTTATCGGCCGTGATGATGAGCAGCAGGCCCGAGGCTGGTTCAGCCACGTAAATCATGCCTGTGGCTTCGTTGACGACAACGTCGGTGGGCTGGCCTCCTCCGATGTGTGCGGTGGCGTCCAGTGCGTTCAGCAAGTTGCCGTCGGCATCCAGGTGCAGAATTTTGCCACCACCAGTATCGGCAATGTAGAAATCGCCCGCAGAGGTAACAGTCAGGCCGCGAGGATGATAGAGGCCCAGGCCCGCGGCCAGGTCGCGCACATGCGTGCCATCCAGTTGCCACAGCGAGATGCGCTGGTTGGCGGCATCCAGACTGGCCAGTTCGCCTGCTGGGGTGATGGCTAAATCAAATACTTCGTCGAGATGACCGGGGGCATCCCCTGCCTTGCCCCAGGCTTGCACAAATTGCCCGTGGGCATCCAGTTGCACAATGCGATGATTGCCAGTGTCGGCTACGTAGACATGGCCGTCATCGCTGATGGCTACACCTGCGGGGTGCATGAGTCCGGTTTTACCTGAACCGCACGAGCCAAAAGTCCACAGTAGCGGCGGTTGAATCATGGGGAATTCACCCATTTCGGGCAGGAGTGCATCATCGGGCGCTTTGGGGCCCGGCCGTGGGCCTGCGAGAGGCGCTGACGCATTGGGGCTTGCAGATGGTGCGGGCGCAGACGCGATGGGCATGGGCGGCAGATCATCATGGGTCATGTTTTTGCCCGGGCGTAGGTAGGTGCTGGGCAACAGGTTTTTTGCGCTGGCTGGCGGTTGCCACCACAACTCCATGGCCCGAGATCCACCGTTATCGCTGTATTTTACCTCGATGTCGTGCCAGCCGCGGGTCAACACGATGCTGCCTTCCCGATATTCTGCGCCGTGCAATCCGCCGTTATCCACCACCAGTTGACCATCAATCAAGAGGAATGAGCCATCATCGGAGCGTGTGCCGAAGATGTAGGAGCCCTCTACGGGCGCGGCAACCTGGCCAATCCATTGCACCGAGTAGGGTGAAATGATGGCTTCGTTGGGGGTGATGAACAGATCTCGTTGCACCAGTATGGGGTCACCTTGCCAATCGGGAGTGGCAAAGTAGGTGCCCAGCAGTCCGTTGGAGGCGTTTTTCAGGGCGTAGAAGTGCTGGGCGGGCACAGGATGCAGGTCGGGCTGCCGCGGGCTGCTCCAATCCAGGCGCACTTGTTGGGGATGGGCGGAGGCCTGGAAGATGAGTGTCAGGGCTTGGAAGCCACCGGCCAGCAGCAGCGAGGTTTGGGCGGTTTCATCCTGGGCGGTGAGGATAGGTTCATCATCCAGCAGCAGGGTGGCCTGGCCTCCCTGGGCGGTTAGGGCCAGGTGATAATTGCCGGGGGTGGTGATGAGCAGGGCGCTTTGATAGCGGGCCACGAAGGGAGGCAGCAGGGGCTGTTGTTCTGGTGTTGTAAAGTCGAGATCGAGGTTGGTTATTTTTTCTTGGCGTACCGGTGGTTGCGCCGGGTCGCTGCCGGCGATATAGCTGGCGGTCAGGCCTTGGGCTTCGGCAAAGGCTGTGGCGGGGATGTGATAGCTGAGGAAGAGGAGGCGGCCAAAGCGGTCTTTGTGCAATTGTTGCTGCCCAGTGGGATAAAGATCTTGCAGCAGGGATAGAACGAGTTGGTCTTTGGGTTCCAGGATGAATAGGGCATCGTTGGCCGGGGGTTGGCGCAGGGGAATGTCCTGAATCAGGTTCAGGGGGGTGATGGTTTTGTTGCCGGCCAGGAATTTAATGGCTGCGTGCCCGCTGTATTGCGGGTCCATGAAGATGGTTGTCTGGTCGGGAATGGTGGCCAGGTAGCGGCCAATGGATGATTCTTCGGGACTGTAGGCATACCACACGCCCGCATCTACAGCCTGCACCTTGAAGTAGGTTTTGAGGCTGCCAGCCATGACGATCACCACGAAGAGGGTGAAGAGGATGAACAGGGGGCGGGTGCGTTTTTTGCCAAAGGCTTGCTGCCAGGCCCGCAGCAGTGCGGTCAGGGTTGCGGCTACCAGCAGATAAATCAGGGGGATGAGGCCAATGGGGCGGCGGGCGCTGGGGGCTTCGTGGGCGGTGGAAAGTACTGCCAGGCTGGCGATGCTGGCAAACCACAGCAGATAGAGTGACGGGCGTTCGTGTCGGGCCCAACGTAGCGCCCACAACAGGCCCAGCACCATGAGGACGCCTGTGCCCGCGGCCAGCATGGGGGCCAGGGGCAAATTGTTCAGAGGAGCGGCATCGCCATGAACATTGAACATGAGTAAGGTTTTGCTTAGGTTTTGCCACAGCGGCGCGTAGCTGCCCGCGGCCTCTACATCCCGGAATACTGAGATGTGGTTCATGCGGGAGATAAAGACTGACCAGTGATGCACGACATAAACAGCCAGAGGCATCACAGCAGTGAGTGCGCCCGCAGCAAAAAGCAGAATGCCTTCCAAGTCGCGTCGCACCCGCGCATGATGCGTGAGCAGCCACCAGGCCAACCAGGCCAGCATGAAGAAGGGAACGATCCGGTAGGCTGTGTAGGTGTTCAGGCCCAGGGCCATCATGGCGCCTGAAAGGGCCCACCAGCGACGGCGGCCCGTTTTGAGCGCTTTGATCAAAAAGAGTATTTGCAGGCTCAGCACCAGGGGAACCAAAATTAGTTCATAGACGATGCGACTGAAGGTGATGTGCCAGCGGTCGGCGGCCAGCAGGGCGGTGCTCAGCAGGGCAATGCGGTGCTCGTAACATTCGCGGGCCAGGGCATAAAAGGCCGCGACGGTTAGCACGCCCACTGTGGCCGAGACCATGCGCAGGGTGTGAATGCTTTGGCCAAAGCATTTGATGAACAGGGCAATCAGCCAGGTAAAGAGGGTGGCTTGTCCTTCGTTGGTTTCGGCGTAGGGGGTGTAGCGGCCATTTTGCAGCCATTTCAGGGCATCCAGACCGTTGTTGGCTTCATCTGATTGCAGGCCGTGGGGATAGATGGCCAGGTTGTAAAAGCGGGCCAGGGCAGCAACAATCAAAATCAGCAGCAGAGCCCAGGTTTGCCAGCGCTGGAGGATGGGCGTTTTGGCAGGCTCGGCGTTACGCTCATGGTCACGCGCTTCAATCCATGTTCCTGCCAGAAAAATGATCACGCCCGCTCCCCACACAACCAAGCCCCAGCCGCCGTAGTGTTCTTGCCAAAAACTGCCTGCCGTGGCGATGAGCGTCAACAGGATGCCGGCGCCCGCCAGAAACCAGCCCGGTTTGGGCCATGCGCGGCGAGCTGGCAGCTCGGGCCAGGGCCGCGGGCCCGGAGTCAGCCACACGAAAAAGGCCCCGGCAACGGCGTAAAGCAGCAGGCCATTTCGGAGTGCATTCTCTCCTAACCAATTTTGGGCCAGAAATGCCAGGAGCAAAGTCAGCAATAAGCCAAGAATTTGGGTCATGGTGCAGATAATCCGAGGGTTTGTCTCATGCAGGGCCGCGTTGGTGCGGACTGGGGAAGATGGTTTCTATTGTATGCGATAGTGAGGAATTCTGAAAACGTGAAGAGGTGGTGTGTGAAACCAAGAGCCTTTGTGGTGATTGAAGTCGGGTACGTTAGTCGTTACATTTTTACAGAAAATGCAGAAAACCATCAAGAAAATCAGTGCCATCTGTGGTTGCAATCTTCGCGGTTCGCCGAGAGACCCAGCACTTTTCTCAAGTTTTAAATGTGCAGCTACTTAGGTTTTTGGTCAACTTGTGTTAAAGTGACTGCGAAGCGTATCATCTCCCCCCCATGACACTGACCATGAAAATTCTGCATCTCTACAAAGATTACCATCCTATTCTGGGCGGCATCGAAAACCATTTGCGTTGGCTGGCCGAGGCCCAAGCTGCCCGCGGGCACGAGGTGACAGTGCTGGTGACCCATCCGGCGGGGTTAAAAACCACGATGCAGGAAGAGCATGGTGTGCAGGTGATTCGGGCCGCGCGGCTGGCTACTGTGGCTTCCACACCCCTGAGTCTGGCCTTTCCCTGGCATCTGGCCCGCCAACGCCCCGATATCGTGCATCTGCATTTCCCTTATCCTGTGGGCGAGGTGAGCCAATGGCTTCTGCGTCGTGGTCGCGCCACGGTAATGACCTATCACAGCGACATTATCAAGCAGGCGGGGGTACTGCGAGTTTATGGGCCAGTGCTGCAACGGGTGCTGCGGCAGATGGATCAAATTCTGCCTACCAGCGAACCATACATTCAAAGCTCATCCTGGCTGCGTCCTCTGGCAGCAAAATGCACAGTTGTGCCGCTGGCCATCGATGTCAAGCGGTTTTTGGCAGCTCGCCCGGCCCAGGTGCAGGCCATTCGCCAGCGCTACCCGGGCCCGTTGCTGCTGTTCGTGGGAAGATTGCGCTATTACAAAGGGCTGGATTATTTGGTGCAGGCCATGCAGCGCATCGAGGCCACCCTGTTGGTGGTGGGCACAGGCCCCGAAGGTGAGCATCTGCGGGCGCTGACGGCTGAGTTGGGACTTTCTGACAAAATTCATTTTCTGGCGGATGTGGGAGATGATGCGTTGGTAACTTATTTTCAGGCTGCCGATTTGTTCGTGCTGCCTTCCAGCCACCGCAGCGAGGCTTTTGGCATTGTGCTGCTAGAGGCAATGGCAGCGGGCACACCACTCATCACCACAGAATTGGGAACAGGAACATCGTGGGTGAATCAGGATGGCATCACCGGGCGGGTGGTTCCCCCGCGGGATGCCGCGGCCCTGGCTGAAGCTATCGGAGCCTTGCTACAAAATGAGTCCCAACGCGCGGCCATGGGCACGCGCGCCCGGGCCCGGGCGCAAGCCGAATTTGATTTGCCCGTGCTGGTGCAGCGTGTTATGGATGTCTATCACTCGGTGCTGTAAAACTGGGCCAAAGCAGTGTGATGCGTTGTTGCGCCGCCAGTCGCACTGAACTGGATGGCAGAACAGCTCAACGCGATGTAGCTTGACCCGAAACCCAAAGTCCAATATCCCCGTATCTTAAGCAGGTGATGCTATGAAAGGTGAGATGTGACGATTCGTTGCTACCCAGAGTGCATCACCAAGCGCACAAAGGCACAAAGAAAGAAAAAGGTTTGAAATGCTTGGTGTTCTTAGTGTCTTAGTGCCTTTGTGGTGACTGAAGTCGGGTACGTTAGTCGTTACCAATTACTTAAAATAAGCAGTACTTGTTTCATAATTGAATTCTAGCGTCATTCT
>CAZMDD010000102.1:0-20454 GCA_964565065.1 uncultured Caldilineales bacterium
CGAGATGGTGATGCCTGGCGACAACGTGAACATGGAAGTCGAGTTGATTTCGCCTGTGGCGCTGGAAGTAGGTTCCCGTTTCGCAATCCGTGAAGGTGGCCGCACTGTGGGTGCTGGCGTCATCACCGAGATTATCGAATAACAGACCCTGAAATCCGGGTGGGGGTCCGCCTCCATCCGGCTCATTCTGTCTCATCCCCATTTTTTGGAAGGTCTGCGAATGGCTAAACAGCGGATACGCATCAAATTGAAGGCTTACGATCATCGTGTTTTGGATAACTCTGTGCGCGAGATTGTCGAAGCTGCCGAGCGCACCGGCGCTCAGGTCATCGGGCCCGTGCCCTTGCCCACCAAGCGTGAACGTTTTACCGTTATGCGTTCCACCTTTATCGATAAAGATTCACGCGAGCAATTCGAAGTAAGAACGCACAAACGTTTGGTGGATGTCATCCCCTCCGGCAGCAAGACCATTGATAACTTGATGCGTCTTTCTTTGCCTGCGGGTGTCGATATTGAAATCGAATTGTAATCACTTTGCGCAAATAAGCTGAGCTTGCGCAAATTTACCTGTCATCATAAATCCTGAAAAAGGAGGTTGGAAAGCGGAATGATGAGGCGCATTTAGCCGCTGGCATTTCCCTTTCCTGAAAAGACTATGAAAGGTCTTCTTGGACGAAAACTGGGCATGACCCAGATATTCACTGACGAAGGCGCCATGATTCCAGTAACCGTGCTGGAAGTTGGGCCTTGCTACGTCACACAAATTAAAACGCCCGAAGCTGACGGCTATGCCGCTGTGCAAATCGGGTTTGACGAAACCAAAGATAAACGGCTTACCAGTGGCGTTCGCGGTCATCTTAAACGCTCCGGTGTTCCCGCCTTGCGGACTATGCGTGAATTCCGCGTGCAGCCTGATGAATTGTCTGAATTCAAACTTGGACAACGGCTTTTGGCTGATTTCTTTAGCGCTGGCGATCTGGTCGATGTGACCGGTCGTTCCAAGGGTAAAGGTTTTCAGGGTGGCGTGAAGCGTCATAACTTCAACCGCCAGCCCAAAACCCATGGTCAATCTGACCGTGAGCGCTCTCCAGGTTCGGCGGGCGCAGGAACCACGCCAGGTCGCGTGTACAAAGGCAAACGCATGCCCGGGCACATGGGCGACGAGCGCGTGACAGTTCAGAACCTGCGCGTTGTGCGTGTGGATGCTGAACGCAACCTTGTGGCTGTGCGCGGGGCCGTGCCTGGTCCCAAAAATGGCCTGGTCAGCATCTTCTTTGCACGCAAGAATAAGATTAAGAAAGCGAGGTAATGAATAATGCAGACGTCATTGATGAGTATGAATGGTAAAAATGTCGGAACCGTTGAGCTGCCCGATGCAATCTTCAACATCGAGCCCAACCAGACCGTGATGCACCAGGCCCTGGTTCGGCAACTGGCCAATCAGCGGCAAGGAACCCACAAAACCAAAACCCGTGGCGAAATTCGTGGCGGTGGTCGCAAACCGTGGCGCCAAAAAGGCACCGGGCGGGCCCGTCAGGGCACCATCCGGGCGCCGCACTGGCGTGGTGGTGGCACCGTCTTTGGCCCCAGCCCTCGCTCCTATGCCAAACGCATGCCTCGCAAGATGCGTCGTCTGGCCTTGCGTTCAGCCCTGAGCGTTAAAGCCAACGCCCAGCAACTGGTTGTGCTGGATGAGTTGACCCTGAGCACCCCTCGCACCAAAGAAATCGTCGCCATGATAGAGGCTCTGGGCGTCAATCGTTCAGCGCTGCTTCTGCTGCCCGAAGCCAACGGCATTGTCGAACTCTCGGCCCGGAATCTTCCCAATGTGAAAACACTGCGGGCCAGCTACATCAACGTTCGCGACTTGCTGGGATACGAAACCATCATCATGCCGCAGCAGGCCATCGACGTGCTTAGCACCTTCCTGGGCGAAAACGCCCCCGAAGCGGTGGCAGAGGAGGAATAATCAGATGCATATCTACGAAGTGCTGAAACGCCCCATTATGACCGAAAAATCTCTCATCCTCTCTGATGATAACAAATATGTCTTCGAGGTTGATCGGCGGGCCAACAAAATGCAGGTCAAGCAGGCCATCGAGGCCCGATTTGGCGTTACCGTCCTGAATGTGCGCATCATCAACATGAAGGCCAAAACCCGCAAGCGCAGCATGAAACAGGTCGCCATCCGCAAGCAGCCCTGGAAAAAAGCGATCATCACCCTGGCTGCCGGCGATTCCATTCAGATGTTCGAGGGTGTCTAAATCCACCCCTTTACCAACCTTTATTCCATCCATTCCCAGGTAATCGTCCCGTTCTGCCGGTAACGTTATCGGCACAACAAGCAGGCGGCTAATCAAGCGAGTATCGTCTGCATCGTCCTGACTCGGACGACAGCTTACCACAAGGAGTCACAGCCCCATGGCTATCAAAGTCTACAAGCCGACCTCAGCAGGTCGGCGCGGGATGAGCGGTTACGCATTTGACGAAATAACCCGCTCCAAACCGGAAAAATCGCTACTGCGGCCACTCAAAAAGAAGGCTGGCCGCAACAATCTGGGTCGACTCACAGTTCGACACCAGGGTGGCGGTCACAAGCGCCGATATCGCCTCATCGATTTCAAGCGCAACAAAGTTGGCATCCCTGCCCGCGTGGCCTCCATCGAGTATGATCCCAATCGCACAGCCCGTATTGCCCTGTTGGTTTACGCCGACGGCGAAAAACGCTACATCCTAGCCCCTTTGGGCTTGCAGGTTGGCGATAAGGTCATGTCTGGCCCCGACGCCGAAATTCGTCCGGGCAATGCCTTGCCTCTCATCAACATGCCTTTGGGTACACTGGTGCATAACATCGAAATGCAACCGGGCAAAGGTGGCCAATTGGTACGTTCGGCGGGCGCTTATGCACAGCTAATGGCCAAAGAGGGTCGCTATGCCACCTTGCGCTTGCCCAGCGGCGAAGTTCGCAAAGTGCTGCTCAACTGCATGGCCACCGTTGGCCAAATTGGCAACACCGATCACCAGAACATCAAAATTGGCAAAGCTGGCCGCAAGCGCTGGATGGGCAAACGCCCCTCGGTGCGTGGTACAGCCATGGATCCCTCCTCGCATCCTCATGGCGGTGGTGAGGGACGTTCCCCTGTCGGTATGCCCGGCCCGAAGACCCCGTGGGGCAAACCTGCCCTGGGGTATCGTACCCGTCGAAACAAACGCACCAGCCAGTATATTATCCGGCGTCGTGGCAAGAAGCGCCGCTAGGAGGAGTAGAATATGTCCCGGTCTCTGAAAAAAGGTCCATTCGTAAGCACCAAGCTGCTTCGTAAGATTGAAGAAATGAACCAAAAGCACGAAAAACGTGTCATTCGAACTTGGTCTCGCGCCTCCACTGTCTTTCCGCAAATGGTGGGCCACACAATTGCCGTCCACAACGGACGCCGCCACGTTCCCATTTACATCACCGAGAACATGGTTGGTCATAAACTTGGCGAGTTTGCGCCCACACGTTTCTACCGTGGCCACATCCTTAAAGAAAAGAAAAGCAGCGCTCGCAAATGATGCACGTTTCAGTTAAAAGAGGTTGAAAGATGTCCTATCTGGTTCGATCCCAACGCAAATACGTGGGGATCTCTGCTCAAAAAGTACGCCTGGTTGCTAACCTTGTGCGCGGCATGAACGCACTGGAAGCCATGGACGTATTGGCGTACATGCCGCAATCTGCCGCCAAAGAGGTGCGCAAGACCCTGCAATCGGCCATTGCCAATGCAGAAGAAAATGAAAGCATGGCCCCGGAAGATCTGTGGATCGCTGAGATCTACGCTGACGAAGGGGCTTCTACCAATCGTTATCGTCCCGGCGCTCGCGGTCGCGTGAAACCGATCATCCGCCGATCCTCTCACATCACCGTCAAGCTCGAAGAGCGATAAGCAAGGAGGCGTATTTTGGGTCGCAAAGTTCACCCTACCGGGTTCCGAC
The DNA here is from genome assembly GCA_964565065.1 of uncultured Caldilineales bacterium. GTDB lineage: Bacteria > Chloroflexota > Anaerolineae > J102 > J102 > M2005. The sequence continues at coordinate 3,973 of CAZMDD010000102.1, forward strand.
TCGGTATTACCAAGAAGCACCAATCACGCTGGTTCGCCGAGGGCAAAAGCTACTCGCGTTTGATTGCCGAAGATCGCGTGATTCGGAAAGAAGTTCATAGCCGTCTGTCTCATGCAGGCGTTTCTAAAATAGAGATCGAACGTGCGCCCAAGCTGGTGCATCTGACCATCCATGCTGCCAAACCTGGCGTTGTTATTGGCCGCAAGGGCGTTACCGTTACCGAGTTGCGCAAAGATTTGGGCGAACTCACAGGCAAACGGGTCAAGATCGACGTTGAAGAAATCAAAAAGCCGGAGCTGGATGCCAGCTTGGTCGCCGAAAACATCGGCGAGCAACTTTCACGCCGTGTGGCACACAAACGGGCCATGCGTCGGGCTGCTGAACGCACCATGCGTTCGGGCGCCAAAGGCATTATGATCCGTCTGGGCGGTCGCTTGGGAGGCTCTGAAATGGCCCGTGTCGATGATATTCGCATGGGACGTATTCCCCGGCACACCTTGCGCGCCGACATCGACTATGTGGATATGAAAGCCCACACCACCTATGGCGTCATTGGCATCAAAGTGTGGATTTACAAGGGCGATATCCTGCCCGGCGAACCGATGACGATTTAGGAAGAGGAAAAAGATCATGTTAATGCCTAAACGAATGAAGTATCGAAAAGTCCATCGTGGACGTATGCGAGGCAAAGCTTGGCGTGGTAGCACCATTGCCTTTGGTGAATATGCACTGCAATCGGTCGAGCCCGCCTGGATTACCAGCCGTCAGATTGAATCGGCTCGTCGCGCCATCGTGCGTTATATTCGCCGTGGCGGCAAGCTGTGGATTCGCATCTTTCCCGATAAACCTGTAACCAAGCGTGCAGCCGAGACCCGCATGGGCTCTGGTAAAGGCGCTGTCGATCATTACGTGGCCGTGGTAAAACCGGGCCGGGTGCTCTTTGAACTGGCTGGCGTGCCCGAAGAAACTGCACGCGAAGCGATGCGTCTGGCTGCCCACAAATTGCCCATTGCCACCCAGTTTGTAAGTCGTGGAGAGGAGGGACACTAAATGAACGCAGCAGAACTCCGAAACCTCACCGATGGTGAACTCCAGGCCAAACTGGATGAAGCGTATGAAGAATTGATGAATCTTCGCTTTAACCTGTCTATCGGACAACAAAAAGACACCAATCGTCTGGCTCAGGTTAAACGTGATATTGCTCGTATCAAAACCATTGTACGCGAGCGCCAGTTAGCTGTGGAGATGATGTAACATGGCCCAAGAACGAAGAAGAGTGCTGAGCGGCGTTGTCGTCAGCGATAAGATGGACAAAACCGTGGTGGTGCGTGTCGCCCGATCCTATCGTCATCCCCTGTATGGCAAGGTCGTAAAAGTACACAAAAAGTATCATGCCCACGATGCGAACAACAGTTGCCAGGAGGGTGACGAGGTGCGCATCCTCGAAGCCCGACCTCTGAGCAAGACCAAACGCTGGGTTGTTATTGAAAATATGACCCAGGCAGCCGCTGCCAAAGCGTAGAGAGAAAGGAGATTATCGCCATGATTCAGCAAGAATCCCGATTGAAAATCGCCGATAACACCGGCGCTAAAGAGATTTTGTGCATCCGCGTCTTGGGCGGCTCCAGTCGGCGCTACGCCTCGGTAGGTGACATTATTGTTGCCTCGGTCAAACAGGCTGCCCCGGGCGGTTCTATCAAAAAAGGTGAAGTCGTGCGTGCTGTAGTGGTTCGTACCTCAAAAGAGGTGGGGCGCCAGGATGGCAGCTACATCCGCTTTGATGACAACGCCGCGGTTATTATTGATGATAGCAAAAACCCCAAAGGCACCCGCATCTTCGGACCGGTTGCTCGCGAATTGCGCGAAAAGCGGTTTATGAAAATCGTTAGTCTGGCGCCCGAAGTATTGTAGGAAGGTGATTGCAAGATGAAGAAACTAAAAACCCAGCCCAAACTCAAGATCAAAAAGGGTGACCAGGTCGAAGTTATCGCCGGTAACAACAAAGGCGAGCGCGGCGAGGTCAAGTCCGTCATCCGCAAAAAAGATAAATTTGGCAACTACGATCCCAATCGGGTCTATGTCATTGTCGGCGGCGTGAATATGATCAAAAAGCACCAGCGCCGTACTGGCGATGTCAAAACCCAGGTTGGCATTATCGAGCGCGAAGGCCCGCTGCACATCTCAAATGTGATGCTGGTGGCCCCTACCGCCAACAAACCGACCCGTGTACAGATTCGCGAGGAAGGTGGCGACAAAGTGCGTTTCAGTGCTAAATATGATGAGGTTATTGGCTCATAACTCCGGTGGCGCCCGCAGGCGCTTTCGGATTCAGGAGAAGTGATATGGTTCCCCGGATGAAAGAACGCTACGAAAAAGAGATTGTTCCAGCCTTGATGGAACGCTTTGATTACAAAAATGTGATGCAAGTTCCCCGTTTAACTCGCATCTCGGTCAACATCGGTTTGGGCGAGGCCTTGCAAAATGCCAAAGCTATCGAATACGCTGTTAATGACCTGACCACCATCACCGGCCAAAAACCGGTGGTACGAAAGGCCCGCAAAGCCATTGCCACCTACAAACTGCGCGAAGGCAATCCCATTGGTGTGAGCGTCTCCTTGCGAGGCAACCGCATGTGGAATTTTCTGGATCGTCTGATTGGCATTGCCTTGCCCCGCCAGCGCGACTTCCAGGGGGTCTCGCCCGACTCATTTGATGGGCATGGCAATTACAGCCTGGGCCTGCGAGAGCAACTGGCTTTCCCCGAAGTCGACTACGACAGCATCGATAAACTCCGTGGTATGGGCATTACCATTGTTACCACGGCCAAAACCGATGAAGAAGGCCGAGAATTGCTGCGTTTGCTCGGCATGCCGTTCAAACGGAAATAATTCCCGATTCATACTACAGGAGTAATTTGTATGGCTAAGAAGTGCATGACATACCGAGAACAGCGCCGCAAGTACCAGGTGCAAGTCCGCAATCGTTGCAGCATCTGTGGTCGGCCTCGTGGCTACATGCGTCGGTTCGATATGTGTCGTATCTGCTTCCGGCATGAAGCGCTACGCGGGAATTTGCCCGGCGTGGTGAAATCCAGTTGGTAAGAGTTAATGCGTAATGATTGAGGCATCCAATTGAAGTTCTGGCCTCATTTTCCGCCATCGAGCTTTAATTTTTGACCTTTATCGTCAACCCCCCAGGAGTAGAATTCCCATGATGACCGATCCCATTGCGGATATGCTGACACGCATCCGCAACGCGAGCATGGCCCAGCATAAAACTGTTTCCATGCCCAGCTCCAAGATGAAAGTGGAGATCGCTCGTATCTTGAAAGAAGAGGGCTTTATTCGCGGGTACGACCTGCAAGATACCGAAAAGCCCCAGCCCACGCTGCGCCTGCATCTGAAATATGATGAGAACCGCCGATCGGTGATTGCCGGTATCGAGCGTGTGAGCAAGCCTGGCCGTCGAACCTACTTTGGCCGTAACGACATCCCCTGGGTGCGTGCGGGCCTCGGTTTGGCCATTGTCTCCACCTCGCGCGGTATGCTGTCTGGACGCGACGCCCGCAACGCGGGTGTGGGCGGCGAAGTAATCTGCTACGTTTGGTAAGCGGCAGCCGACAGGCGTGCGGTGGTGCATCCGCCGACTTGGGCCTGTCTCTGCGATATTGATTTCCCGCATGTTGCGGGTAGGAGGAAGTTCATGTCCCGTATTGGACGTAAACCGATTAGCATTCCCGAAAAAGTTGAAATAAAAATCGGGAAGAATAACAAGGTCACCGTTAAAGGGCCCAAGGGCGAGCTGACTCGCACCTTTAATCCCGACATGACCATTGAGATGAAAGATGGCCAGGTAGAGATTACCCGTCCTACCGATCAGCGTCATCATCGTGCCCTGCATGGTCTGACTCGGGCGCTGTTGGCTAACATGGTCACCGGCGTCAGCCAGGGCTATGTTAAAGAACTGGAAATGACCGGTGTTGGTTATCGCGCAGTGATGAAAGGCAATGCGCTTGATTTGAGCCTTGGCTTTTCGCACCCTGTCATTATCGAGCCGCCCGAAGGCATCAGTTTCGAAGTCGAGAAAGGTGGTCGCGCCTTTCATGTCAAAGGAATCGATAAGGAAGTGGTCGGCGAAGTCGCCGCCAAAATCCGTGCATTACGCCCCCCCGAGCCCTACAAAGGCAAGGGGATCAGCTATCGTGGCGAATACATCCGTCGCAAAGCTGGTAAGGCTGGCAAGCGCTAACACCAACGCCCGAAGAAAAAGAGGAATGTTGATATGAGTACCCATCCCCGTCGTATAGCTCGCATTCGTCGTCATCGACGTGTGCGCAGACGCATTTCCGGTTCGGCTCAAATGCCCCGTTTGGCTGTTTATCGCAGTCTGAAACACATCTATGTTCAGATTATCGATGATGAGGCTGAACCTTCTGGGCATACCCTGTTGGCCGCCTCCTCTGTGGAGCCTGGCCTGGAACTCGAGGGTAAATCCCAAACCGAAATTGCTAAAATTGTCGGCAAACTTATTGGCGAGCGTGCAAGCGCAGCCGGTATTGAAACCGTTGTTTTTGATCGAGGCGGCTTCCCCTACCACGGTCGCGTAAAGGCCCTGGCCGAAGCAGCCCGCGAAGCTGGATTGAAGTTCTAGCGCTCCCACGACTGCTCAGGCAGGAGAGATACATGGCATCCAAAAACGATAGAAATCGCAAGCAGCAAGTGCAAGACGAGTTTGAAGAGCGCGTGGTAGACCTGGCTCGTACGGCCAAGGTCGTCAAGGGCGGTCGTCGATTCGGCTTCAGAGCCGTCGTCGTGGTTGGCGATGGCAAAGGCCGGGTTGGCGTTGGCGTGGGCAAAGCCCGCGAAGTTCCCGAAGCCATCCGCAAAGGCTCCGAACAAGCTCGCAAGAGTCTGATTACCGTTCCCATGGTGGGCACAACCATCCCCCATGAGATTACCTCCAAATTCAATGCAGCGCGTGTGATGTTGCGGCCCGCTTCGCCCGGTACCGGCGTTATTGCCGGAAGTGGCGTGCGTGCCGTGCTGGAAACCGCTGGCATCAGTGACATCCTGACCAAATCATTGGGCAGTAACAATGTGCTGAACGTGGTTAAAGCCACCTACCGGGCTCTGGCCGATTTGCAATCTCCTGAGATTGTAGCCAAGCGCCGTGGCTTGCCCGTGGCCAAAGTACAGCCTCATTGGATTCAGGACCACCTGGAGAGATAAGCAGATGAGTGAGAACAAAAAATTGGTTATTACCTACAAGAAGAGCGTTATCGGCTACGGCAAAAAGCATCGGGGGACCATTCGGGCCCTGGGGCTGCATCGCCTGGGTGATGTTGTCGAGCACGAGAACACCCCCGTTGTGCGCGGCATGTTGAACAAAGTTCGGCATCTCGTCAATGTGGAGGAGAAATAAGCATGAACTTACATGATCTAAAACCAGCTCCCGGTTCCCGCAAGAAGCGCATTCGCGCCGGGCGTGGCATCTCTGCTGGGCGCGGCAAAACTGCCGGACGTGGCATGAACGGCCAGAACAGTCGCTCGGGCGGCGGCAAAGGCCCCTACTTTGAGGGTGGTCAGTTACCCCTGTTCCGTCGTTTGCCCACCCTGCGTGGTTTCACCAACATCAATCGTGTGGCCTATCAACCCGTGAACGTGGGCACACTGGCTCAGGATTTTGCCGCCAACGACGAAATCACCCCCGAAAAACTCATGGAACTGGGCTACGTTCGTAAAAGTGATGGCCCCGTTGTCATTTTGGGCGATGGTGAAATCACTGTGGCTCTTACGGTGAAAGCCCATCGTTTCTCAAAAAGCGCCCGCGCCAAAATTGAGGCTGCTGGCGGCACTATTGAAGTTCTACCCCTGTCTTAGCTCACCCACGCCGTTGGCGGACAAATACCGCTGACGGACGGAGGCATGTTTTATGCTCACAGCTTTACGCAGCGCACTTATTCTTCCTGAGCTTCGCAAGAAAATCCTCTTTACACTGGGCATCTTGCTGCTGTATCGGATTTTGGCACAAATTCCTGTGCCTGGCGTTGACCGCGCAGCCATGGGACAGATTTTGCACAACGATCTGGCAAGCCTGTTCGACATGTTGAGTGGTGGTGCGCTTTCCCGTTTCTCCATCATGGCCATGGGTGTGTATCCCTACATCACCTCCTCCATTATCATGCAGTTGCTGGTTCCCATCATCCCCAAACTGGAAGAGATTGCCAAGGATGGGGATGCGGGCCGTCAGAAGATTAACCAGCTCACCACTTATCTCACCATCCCCCTGGCCTTGCTGCAAGGCTTTGGCACCGCAGCGCTGATGTCTGGTGGCAGCTTCGGAACCCCCTTACTGCCTCGTTTCGGATTCTCGGTGGATCCATTGTTGACGATTGGCGTGTTGGCTTCATTGCTCACCGGCAGTTTTATTGCCTTGTGGCTGGGTAATCTCATTACGCAGGAAGGCATTGGTAATGGCGTATCGCTGATTATCTTCGGTGGTATCGTCTCACGCATGTGGCCCCGGATTAACGGCTTACTCTCCAGCACCAACGGCATCTTCCTGACCATCGTCTTCACCCTGGTCACCATTGCCACCGTGGGCCTTATCGTTTACGTGCAAGAGGGCCAGCGTCGCATTCCGGTGCGTTACGGCAAGCGAGTGCGCACCATGAAAGGCAATCGTCTGATGATGGTGGGTGGGCAAAGCACCCATGTGCCCATCCGTGTCAACAGCGCCGGCATGATTCCGCTGATTTTTGCCAGCACTTTGCTCATCTTCCCCAGCACCATGGCCAGCGCTTTCACCAATTCATCGATCGGTTGGCTTAAAGCCTTCAGCGATTTCATGGCTGCTAACTTTAGCATCGGCAGTACCCTTTACTGGATTTTCTACTTCATTCTGGTGGTAGCCTTTACCTTCTTCTACACCAGCGTAGTCTTCCAGCAGCAGAATCTGCCCGAGAGCCTGCAACGACAGGGCGGCTACATTCCTGGCATCAGACCTGGCAAGCGCACCGAAAACTATCTGAACAAAGTAGTCAATCGCATCACCTTGATGGGCGCATTATTCCTGGGATTCGTCGCTGTCTTACCATGGATTATTAGTCTGCTCTTGCAGCAGCCCAGCCTTAGCAACTCGGCCTTGCTGATTACCAGCTCTGGCTTGTTGATTGTGGTTGGTGTAGTGCTTGACACCATGAAACAGCTCGAAGCGCAATTGCTAATGCGCCATTACGAAGGCTTCATCCGCTAGACAAATTTTAACATTTGTAGTATGATTAGGTCTTTGTTCGGGCAGCGTAAAAAGCCTGCCGGAATTGTCTTGCGCGGGGCCAATGAACTGGCTGGCCTGCGCGAAGCTGGCAGAATTGTGGCTCAGGTGCATCGGGCCATGAAACAAGCTGTGCGACCAGGCATTTCGACTGCTGAACTCAATGCCATCGCCGAAGATATTATCCGTAACGCTGGCGCAATCCCCACCTTTTTAGGCTATCATGGTTTTCCGGCCAGTATTTGCACCTCGATAAATGATGAAATTGTTCATGGCATCCCCAGCCCTGACCGTGTGCTAAGCGAAGGTGACATCATCAGCATTGATGTTGGCGCCACCTATCGTGGTTGGGTTGGCGATTCCGCCTGGACTTACGCCGTAGGCGCCATCACATCTGAAGCACAGGCATTGCTGGATGCCACCGAAGGCGCACTGTGGGCTGGCATTGCTCAGGCCCGAGCAGGCTTGCGATTGGGCGATGTTTCATCCGCCGTCCAAAAGCACACCGAAGCGCGCGGATTTGCCATCATTCGCGAATACACCGGACATGGCGTTGGCCGCGAGATGCACGAACCTCCCCAGGTTTTGAACTACGGACATGCCGGAACAGGATTGCTCTTGCGCCCGGGCCTGGTTTTTGCTCTGGAGCCCATGGTGGCCGCGGGCCACTGGCTCACTCGAGTCGATGCTGATGGCTGGACCGTCCGCACGCAAGATGGCTCGTTGAGCGCTCACTTTGAACATACCCTGGCCGTCACCGATGGCGACCCGTTAATCATGACGACCCTTTGAGGCGTCCCCCTCTGCCGAGGAGAAAAGAAATGAAAGTTCGTCCTTCTGTCAAAAAAATGTGTGATAACTGCAAAATTATCCGTCGTCGTGGCGTCGTGCGTGTGATTTGCTCGAATCCCAAACACAAACAACGCCAAGGCTAATTGTTTTGTAACTCGTGGTCAGTAATCAGTAATCAGTTGATGACTGATGTTGTGCAGACCTTGTACTGACCACCGATTTTTCTTACTGATTACTGTTTACTGATTATTGCTTTACTGAAACCACGGAGGAAGTATGGCTCGTATTGCTGGTGTTGATATTCCCCGCGACAAACGTGTGGAAATCGCGCTCACCTACATCTACGGCATTGGTCGCTCTATCTCCAGCGAGATTTTGGCCAAAACCGGCATCGAAAACAAACGCGTAAACGAATTGACTTCTGAAGAGGTTGCCAAGTTGCGCGATGTGATTGACCGCAATTATATCGTCGAAGGTGATTTGCGGCGCGAAGTTCAGATGAACATCAAGCGGCTGATTGAAATCGGCAGCTATCGCGGACGCCGTCATCGCATGAACCTGCCCGTTCATGGGCAACGCACCCGTACCAATGCCCGTACCAAACGTGGCCCCCGCAAAACTGTGCCGGGCCGCAAGCGCGCACGCAAATAAAATGTGAATCGTGAACAAAGCTTTCACGATGCCTCAATTTTCCCAAGAAAGTTTGGAGTAAGAACTTATGGCTAGAAATCCACGCCGTCGCTCTAGCACGAAAAAGAAAGTCCGTCGAAACGTCCCGCGGGCGCAGGTGCACATCCAGGCCACCTACAACAACACCATTATCACCTTCTCAGATATGGAAGGCAATGTGATTTGCTGGGCCAGCGCCGGAAGCTCCGGTTTTAAGGGCTCTCGTAAAAGCACACCCTATGCCGCTCAGTTGGCTGGTCGCAACGTGGCCCGTCAGGCCCGAGATTTTGGTGTGCGCGAGCTACAGGTCTTTGTCAAAGGCCCCGGCCCCGGTCGCGAAGCCTCTATCCGTACCCTGATTAGCGAAGGCTTCACCATCATCGAAATTACCGACATCACGCCATTGCCGCACAATGGCTGTCGCCCCCCCAAGAAACGTCGCGTCTAACCCCGCGTTGACCCTTTCCCAACAATCAGCATTGTTTATAGTTGGAGGATATTGTAGTTAATGGCCCGTTATACTGATGCAGTTTGCAAACTGTGCCGCCGAGAAGGCACAAAACTCTTCCTTAAGGGAGACCGTTGTTTTTCGCCCAAGTGCCCTCTCGAAGGAAAGAATTACCCACCTGGTCAGCATGGCCCGACCCGGCGTTTTCGTCGCAAGGTCTCTGACTACGGTCGGCAGCTAAGAGAAAAACAAAAAGTCCGCCGCATTTATGGCGTTTACGAGCGTCAATTCCGTCGTTACTTCCGTCAGGCTGTTAAAGCCAAAGGCATGACCGGTACCGCGTTGCTGCAACTGCTGGAACGGCGTCTGGATAATGTCACCTATCGCATGGGGCTTGCCAGCTCGCGAGCCCAGGCGCGGCAACTTGTGACACATGGCCACATCTGGGTCAATGGGCACAAAGTCGATATTGCCTCCTACTCCGTGCGCCCGGGTGATGTCATCGCTGTCAGCGAACGTAGCCGCAAAGACCGCTACTTTAAAGCCCTGGCCGAAGATTTTGGCAAGAAACAAACCCCACCCAAGTGGCTCTCGGTCAACCAGGCCGATATGACCGCTTCGGTGGTGGCCTTGCCCGAACGTGAGGACATTGACATCACCATTAACGAGCAGTTGATTGTTGAGTACTACAGCCGCTAACGCTGTTCTCCGACGCCCTGCTGCTCGCTGCTCTCGTGCAGTGCGTTGCTGTGCGTTTGCTCGCTTTCATCCCTCGATGGGGTGACTTTCCCTCACGGAGGTATCTCGTGATTTCTCAGGACTTACAAACTGTTTTGCCAAAAGTTGTCAAGACTGTCAATACCGAAAAATACGCCCGTTTTGAAATCGGGCCCCTGGAAAGTGGCTTTGGCATCACGCTGGGCAATGCCCTGCGCCGTGTACTGCTTTCGGCCCTGCCCGGTGCTGCCGTCACCTCGGTACGCATTGCCGGCGTTTTCCACGAATTTTCGGTCATCGAAGGCGCTCGTGAAGACACCACCCAGCTCATCCTGCGCCTGAAACAACTGCGCCTGCGCACCGATCGCACCGAACCTGTGCGCATCTTTGTCAACAAAAAAGGCCCCGGAACCATCACCGCGGCTGATTTGACCGTTCCCCCCGAGATTGAAATCATCAATCCTGAGCTGGAACTGCTGACACTGGATTCGCCCGATGCCGAAATCGACATGGAGCTCACCGTTCAGATCGGCAAAGGCTACTTGCCCGCCGAAGATGACAGCCGTTCCAAACTTCCCATTGGCGAAATTCCCATCGATGCCATTCTTAGTCCCATCCGCCGCGTGCATTATGTGGTCGAGCGCACCCGTGTGGGAAGCCACACCAACTTCGATCAACTGGTTCTCGAAATCACGACCGACGGCACCATTGACCCGGAAGAAGCTCTGAACAAATCCGTTCGCATCTTGGTCAACCTCTTCTCATTAATTGGTGGTCTGACCTTAACAACCGAAGCACCTGTGGAAGAAGCCTCTTCGATTCCGCCACACATTGCCGATATCCCCATCGAAGACCTGGATTTGAGCATGCGAGCCTTCAACAGCCTCAAACGCTCCAACATCACCACCGTTGGTATGGTTCTGGCCCAACTGCAAGAGGGCGAGGATGTTATGCTGGCCATCCGCAACTTCGGGCGTAAATCGCTGAACGAGTTGATCAGTAAACTGGCGGAAAAAGACTATCTCGAATACATTGAATTCACGCCACACGAATAATTCATCGTCGGCGATTCTGGAGACAGACGTATCATGCGACATAAGAAAAAATCAATTCATCTTGGCCGCGATGTCGCCCATCGCAAAGCCCTTTTCAAAAACCTTGTAACAGAACTTGTTCGGCATGGTCAAATCGAGACCACCGAAGCCAAAGCCAAAGCCCTGCGCCCGCGGGCCGAGCGTCTGGTAACCATTGCCAAACGTGCCCGGGCCGGGCAAATTACCGAAGTTCACGCCAAACGCCTGCTGCGGGCCCGTCTGAACGACACCGAGCTCATCAACGTCGTCTACGATGAACTTGCACCCCGCTACGGTGAACGCAACGGCGGCTACACCCGCATTCTCAAAACTGGCGCTCGCAAGGGCGATTCCGCTCGACTGGCCATCATCGAATTTATTGAATGACACAAGAGGCTTTGACCTCCGGGCCGCTTTACCGGGCTGTCATCGAATATGATGGCACCACCATGCTCGGGTTTCAGATCCAGGATCAGGGCCGTACCGTTCAGGGAGAGATCGAAAACACCCTCCAGCGCCTGACACAAAGCCCCGTGCGCATCAGCGCGGCAGGACGCACCGATGCTGGCGTCCATGCCCGAGGCCAAGTCATTGCTTTCCGTGCCCCGTGGAAGCACCCCTTGACCGATTTGCACCGAGCCATCAACGCGCTGCTGCCCGAGGACATCACCTTTCTTTCATTGGACATTGCCCCCCAAGGCTTTCATCCCCGTTTCAGCGCCCTGCGTCGCTGCTACCGTTATCAGATTGGCCTTTGGCCCGGACATTCACCCTTGCGGGCACGCTACGCCTGGGAACTGGGCCCCGACCTCGATGTAGAAGCAATTCGCCAAGCTGCCCGCCACCTGATTGGCACACACGACTTTGCCACCTTTGGTCAGCCACCCTCCGGCAACATCACCCTCCGGCACATCTTCTCTGCCGACTGGCGACTCAGTTTTCCCTACCTTTACTTTGATTTATGCGCCAACGCCTTTCTCAGACGGATGGTGCGCACCCTGACAACAGCCCTGGTTCTTGTCGGACAAGGCAACAAAACACCCGAATTTATTCAGACCCTCATTGCAGCAAAAAATCGTGCGATGGCGCCGCGGCCAGCACCGGCCCGTGGCCTCACCCTGACCACCGTCATCTACCCGGCAGATGATGACATCTTCCGATTAGCTGTTGCCCGACGACAGAACCTCGAAAACCCTTAACTACAGCAACCCAAATCGAAACGGTTCGAAGCAAGGAGAAATGATCCGTGAGAAAAACATACAGCGCCAAGCCCCACGAAGTTGAACGCACCTGGTTCGTCGTTGACGCCGAGGGAAAAACCCTGGGCCGTCTGGCAACCGAAATCGCGAAAATCCTGCGCGGCAAACACAAACCCAGCTACACCCCCCATGTCGATACCGGCGACTACGTAGTCGTTGTCAATGCCGACAAGGTTCGTGTCACTGGCAAACGCCTGGATCAAAAAATCTATTATCGTCATAGCGGTTACATGGGCGGCCTCAAGGCTGTTTCCTTGCGCCGCATGTTAGAAACGCACCCCGAGCGCGTCATCGAATCGGCAGTGAAGGGCATGCTGCCCAAGAACCGTTTGGGCCGCGTTATGTACAAGAAGCTGAAAGTTTACGCTTCGCCCGAGCATCCCCATCAGGCCCAACAGCCCCAGCCCCTGGAATTGTAAGCGAGGTTTTTTGAATGAGTGACATGCACTACTACGAATCAGTTGGTCGCCGCAAAAGCGCCACTGCCCGTGTAAGATTGTACCCCGCCGGGGAAACTGCCGAAATCATCGTCAACGGCAAACCGGTGGCCGATTACTTCCCACGTCTCACCGACCAAATTCGACTCGCCGAACCCCTGAAACTGGTCGAGCTGGAAGACAAATTCAACGTCTCGGTGCTGGCCAAAGGTGGTGGCATCACCGGCCAGGCCGATGCCGTGCGCATGGGCATTGCCCGGGCCCTGATTGTAGCTGACGAAACACTGCGTCCGGTCCTGAAAAAAGCTGGCTTCCTCACGCGCGACGCCCGCGAGAAAGAGCGCAAAAAGCCCGGACTCAAACGAGCCCGCAAAGCGCCTCAGTACACCAAGCGCTAAACAAATCACCCAACAAAGCGGCTTGATTTGTAACGACTAACGTACCCGACTTCAATCACCACAAAGGCACAAAGACACTAAGAACACCAAGCATTTCAAAACTTTTTTTTCTTTGTGCCTTTGTGGCTTCGTGTCTTTGTGGTCTCTAACCGGGATCTTAGTAGTAACCTTGATTTTTTGCAAGACGTCAGGTATGATGACCTGGCGTCTTTTTTATGCCATCACTCCCTCACACCACCATACCATGAGTCTCAAAATTGCTATCCTTACTGTCTCCGATAGCGCAGCAGCGGGCAAAGCGCAAGATCGCAGCGGGCCCGTGCTGCGTAACCTCGTGCGCGGCCTCTGGCCCGACATTGAACCGATTATGGCCATTGTGGCTGACGAGCGGGACTTGATTGCCGCCCGCCTGCGTCAGTGGGCCGATGAGCAAGATGTCGCACTGGTGCTTACCACCGGCGGCACCGGCTTCACCCCGCGCGATGTGACCCCCGAGGCCACCCGCGATGTCATCCACCGCGAAGCGCCCGGTTTGGCCGAAGCCATGCGGGCCCAGGGATTGGCCATCACGCCCCACGCCATGCTCAGCCGGGCAGTAGCAGGCATGCGCAACAAAACCCTCATCATCAACCTCTCGGGCAGCCCCAAAGCTGTGCGTGAGCAATTCGCCATCATGGCCCAAATCTTGCCCCACGCACTGGAGCAAATGCGCGAAGGCAAGCGCGGCGTGCGTCATGCCCGCGCAGGCGAACACCAGCGCCACGCCTAGGAGCCGTCATGGCCATCGATCCTACCAGTTTTGCCAGCTACCACGACGACTACGCCGACGTTCTGCCAGACCACCGTTCCGGCTTTGTGGCAGTACTTGGGCGGCCCAACGTAGGAAAATCCACCCTGCTGAACGCCATTTTGGGCCAAAAAATCGCCATCGTCTCCCACCGTCCACAAACTACCCGCAATCGCATCGCCGGCATCCTTACCCGCGAGGATGCCCAAATCGTCTTCATCGACACCCCCGGCATCCACCAGCCCCAGCACCGCTTGGGAAAATACATGGTCGATGAAGCCTATCGCGCACTGCCTGACGCTGATGCAGCCCTGTGGGTGGTAGATGTGAGCAAAATGCCCCACAAAGATGATCGTCGTGTAGCCGATATGTTGCGCAAGCAGCAGCGCCCGGTCATCCTGGCCATGAACAAGATTGACATCACACCCCCCCACAAACTGCTTTCCCATGCCGAGGCCTACCGAGAACTGATTCCGGGCAAAGTGGCCGACATCGCAGTCAGCGCACTCAAAGGCCTGGGGATTCAGACCCTGGTGGATGAAGTGCGTGCCCATCTGGCCCCCGGGCCCCGCTACTATCCCCCTGACCAAGTTAGCGATGTGCAAGAGCGCTTTTTGGTAGCAGAACTGATTCGCGAAAAGGCACTGCGCTATCTGCAAGCAGAAGTACCCCATGCCGTGGCCGTGGATTTGCAAGATTTCGAGACCCGCGAAAATGGCGTCATCTACATCTTTGCCCAAGTCTTGGTAGAGCGCGATTCGCAAAAAGGCATCCTGGTGGGCAAGCGAGGCAGCATGATTAAAAAAATCGGCGCTGAGGCCCGCAAAGATATCCAGGCCCATCTTGGCCGACGCATCTATTTGGAACTTCACGTAAAAGTGCGGCCCAAATGGCGCACCAATCCGGCGGCCTTGCGACGCTTGGGCTATGCCTGATGGCCTGCAAACACAACATTTCGGTCATGGGCATCTTCGCTATCCCCTTTGACTTTGATTTCGGGGCCAATTGATGTCTGAGCATGATGTACTGACTCACGAAAAAGAGCATTGGGCCCGCGGTTTGCTAGTTGCCGGGCTGGATGAGGCAGGACGCGGAGCCTGGGCCGGGCCTGTGGTTGCGGGCGCGGTTCTGCTCCCGCCCGAGCCAGCGCGTCTGCGCGAGGCGCTGGCGGGCGTGGATGACTCCAAGCGGCTGAGTTCAGCGGCCCGCGAGCGTCTGGATGTGCGCATTCGCGAGGTGGCCGAAACCGCGGTGGGCGTGGTCGAGGCAGCCATCATTGATGAGATTGGCATTTTGCCCGCCACGTTTCAGGCCATGCAGGCCGCTGTAGCCGCATTGCCACGGCGTCCCGATTTCCTGCTCATCGACCACATACCGCGGGCGTTGGGGCAGTGGCCGCAAAAACGTCTGGTGCGAGGCGAAACTGCCTCCTTGAGTATTGCTGCGGCCTCTATCATCGCCAAAGTTTACCGCGACCGCCTGCTGGTAGCGCTGGACGCTCAGTATCCTGGTTACGGCCTGGCTCGACATAAAGGTTATGGCACAAAACAACATCGTCAGGCCCTGGCCCAATTGGGGCCCGCAGCCATTCATCGCACCTCATGGGCCCCCTTTCGTCAGCCGCCCTTGCCCTTTGATGAAATATAACGATTCATCGCTATCCGGAGTGTACCACCAAGCGCCCAAGGCACGAAGAAAAAAGGAAAAAAGCATCGTAACGACTAACGTACCCGACTGCAATCACCACAAAGGCACAAAGACACGAAGAACACCAAGCATTTCAAAGCTTTTTCTTTCTTTGAGCCTTGGTGGCTTCGTGTCTTAGTGGTTTCTAGCCGGGCTACCTTAGTCGTAACAAAGCATCAAGAAAATCTGTGGCATCTGTGTCATCTGTGGTTGCATGACGGATTTTAGCGCCAATTCTAGTGCCGCTGTTCGCCGAGACGCACAGCGCTTTTCTCAAGTTTCAAATGCACAGCGACTTAAAACCATGAAAACCTGTTTTCTCTTATTTTTGCTGCCATTTTTGCTACTGGCGGGCTGCAAAAATTCAACGCCCGCATCCCCTTTGCCACGTTTCGATGATGACACCGAGGCCATCCAATGGTTGTTGCAGGCCGAAAGCCGGGGCGTTGTCAACAGAGACACAGATCTGCTAACAGCCATTTGGGCCGAGGATGGCCAAGTGATCGACGCGCACCACACGCCCGACGATACCAGCGATGACGCCCGTTGGCAAGGCATCGATGCGGTGATGAATCGTTACGTGACCCTGGTCTTTCCGGGCAATCCCATCTTGGCGGCGCCCGCGGATGTACAGATTCAGGTACAGGGGCACCGGGCCACAGCCCGCACCACCACCCGCATCAATAACGAGCTTTCGCCCGGTGGCGATGCGTGGGAATTTGTCAAGCAGGATGGTGTGTGGCGCATCCGGTCATTGACTTATAATTTGGAGTTCCAGGGGTAAGGTTTTAGGTTCGAGGTTTGCCAGTTCAAGGTTAGGATTCACGCATGGGGGTGTGCTTCATCCACCACCTTGCGCAAGTGTCCCAACGTGACCTGGGTGTAAATGGTGGTGGTTTGCAAATTGGCATGCCCCAGCAGCTCTTGCACTGTGCGTAAATCTG
>CAZMDD010000103.1:0-22963 GCA_964565065.1 uncultured Caldilineales bacterium
CGCCCGAGGCTAAACCCTCGGGCTACGGGTGCAAAGCCCCACTGGGGCTCAGCCGTGCAGCCCAGAGGGCTTGGCAAGGGTAGCCCGGAGGTTCAGCTCCGGGCGAAAAAACAGGCCGAAGCCAGGTACGTAAGCAGTTACAAATAATCTCTAAAAAGTTGTTACTACTAAGGTAGCCCGGCTAGAAACCACGAAGACACGAAGCCACAAAGGCACGAAGAAAAGAAAAAGCTTTGAAATTCTTGGTGTTTTTAGTGTCTTTGCGCCTTTGTGGTGATTGAAGTCGGGTACGTTAGTCGTTACAAAAAGTTACTTAGCTCATGTTACGCACCCATCGCCTGATGGCCTGATTCTTATCTGACAGTGACGTAAACCAGCGTCATCTGCATTTTGTGATGGCTATCATTCAAGGTAGAGATGGACATGGTCGCCATCATCGGCGGTTACATCGATGAGATGCCCCTCTTCACCCGCAATCAGGGCCTTTTCCAGTGACGCCATGACCTCGGGGCCCAAGTCAGCGGAACTGAAACCGGCGATGTTGAATTTGCCGCCAAAACGAAGCGCAGCCCGGATGATGAACAATGGTAATTTGACGTTGACGTGATTGCCATCCTTTTCTTCCACCTCGATTCGCAGCCATTTAGCTTTTGCAGCCGGTGCTGCGGATGTTGTTGCTTTTGTGCTGGGAGCTGTTTCGCCCAGCGCTTCCAACAACTCCGAGGCTTCTTCAGCGTTGATTTTACCCTCTTCCAACATTTTCAAAACCTGCAACCGTTCATCCGACATGATGGACCTCCTGAATAAAAGATGTGTAATGGAAATGGTTTTGTGGCGATACTGGTCGTTACCTTCAATCTTTTGCCACGAAGACCCGAAGGCGCCGAAGAGAGGATGTCTTCCTTCTTCGTAATTAAGTAGCTGTGCATTCAGACGAACATGGACGAAGATTGACGACTATAGACGATGGTTCGCTTCGTCCACCTTCCTCTTTTCCTCTACCCTCGTCTGATGAGTTGTAATTCTCTACAAGACTCATTTTAAGTTCATACCATTAACGACTTAACCTGGAAATGTGAATCGCTTTTTACTGTGATGCTTTCAGCAGCTTGATAGCTTCTTCTGATGAAATGTTGCCCGCTTCCAGCTCAATCAGAATTTGGCGACGGCGCTCTGGTGTTATCGTGCGTAGTTTTCCTTCATCGCTACTGCTAGGTTCATAGCCCAGGGCCCGAATCATCTCATGTAACTGCGTCCGGGCCGTGGGATAAGAGATGCCCAAAACTTCCTGCACCCGGTTCAGTTTGCCTTCCGAGCGGATGAAAAGTTCGGCAAAGCGTTGGTGCTCGGGAGAAAGTCGGGCCAGCCGTGGTAGCTCGAAATGTCCTTCCACCGATGTGTTGCAATGTGTGCAAGCAAGTTTGGTTACGTGTAGAGGCTGTCCACAGACAGGACAGATGCCAGGAGTAGGGTATTTCATCAGTGCCCTCATCAGAAAAATTGCATGGTGATTAAAAATCTAAAAGCATTATAGCAATAAATTCAATGTTTGTCAATAGTTTTTTAAATATCTTTCAAGATTCTGCAAAAAGATTTCTTTTCTGGCAACAATGCAAGCCTTTGCCTCTTTTGGATTTCAGGGGGTCTGGCGCTGTCAAGCCGCCGGATCACGGATTCGGCTCAAGAGCAGGGGCTCCCAGGGCAGATTGCGAATCCGTCCTGGGAGCCCCTGAAATCCAGTTGAGCCAAGATTTTTTATGCTGTAGTGTTTCTGTGCCCTTCGGATAAATCAAAGAACGTGCTTTTTTCAAGTTTTCACATGCTCAGCTACTTAACCACCCTACGGGCCCGTAATCCACAAAGGCCGAGCCAGATTGATGGGGCGTACAGCATTGGCTTCGCCACTTTTCTGCGCTGCCTCAGGCCCGGGATACAATCCCACCAATCGTCCTTTGGCATCCAGCACCGGAGCCCCAATGTTGGATTGACTCAACGCCACATCGATACCAATCCAGCCTCGTTCCACCTGGGCGGCAGCATCGGGCAGGAGACTGGTGACATGCCCTTCGCCCAGAGCCAGCGACTTGCCCAATGATGGGCCGGTGTTTTCGCCGCCAGCAGGAAAGCTGATGACCGAAAGTGCATCCTGCACCTGCAAAGCATCGGAATCGGCCATGGGCATGGTTGGCAGCCGAAAGCTGTTGGGCAGGGGGGTGCCATCTTCGCTGGCGTAAATTTGTAGCACCGCCAAATCGCGCTGACGGTCGGCCCGCACCACATGTGCCTGATACCATACCAGCGCCCCGGGTTGTCCCTGTTGCCGGGGAGTGACCCCCACCAGCACCTGATTTGTATGATTGTAGGAGCGCCCGGTGGCAGGATTGATAACCACACTGTATGCGGTGAGCAATCTGCCCTTGGTGGTGAGAATGACCCCGCTGCCCGCGCGGCCATTGGGGGTATTGCCCACCGGTGTCAGCACAAAAACGGTGGCATGAATGGCGTCGGCAAAGCGGGTGTAGGGCGAGAGGGTTGGGGCGGGCGCAGCCGATGAGCTGAGACGGGGCCACAGGGCAAATCCCACAGCAGCCACGCCCAGCAGACCCAGCAACGCCCCCATGAGTGCCAGCATAATGACAGATGGCTGCTTGCGGCCCGAGGCGGCAGCAGACCCTTTGGGCACTGGTGGTGTTTCGGGGGGCGTGTAGGCCAACCGCAGCTTGCTTTCGCCCAGCCGGATGGTGTCGTCGGGGTGCAACAGATGTGGCCCCTGGATGCGCTGCTCGTTGACCCATGTGCCGTTGGCGCTGCCACGGTCATAAAGCCAGGCCTCTTGTCCTCGCACGCGGATGTAGGCATGATGGCGCGAAACGCCGGCATCGGCCAATCGCACGTCGTTGTCGGGCGTGCGGCCAATACTCAAACCCTCTTCTTCGTTGTCGCTAATGGGATATCGGTAGCCGGAAGGCTCGATGAGAAACCAGGGCATGTCAGGAATAATTGAAATGAGTGCAGGGGCTTAACTTGGCGGTTTTCTCTGGATAGCGGTGAATCGTTGCATTTCAAATTCATATCATCAACGTTGGGGATGCAGCGGAAGTTCCATCCAGCAAAAAGTGGGTAGCGATTTGAGCCATAAGGGCTGTGCCCAGAGGCAGCACCTCTTCGTTGATATCGAATTTGGGATTGTGGTGTGAGCCCAGAGCGCCCGTTTCTGGCTCAGCGCCCAACATAATGTAGCAACCAGGCACGCGGTTGAGGATTTCGGACATATCTTCCGAGACCATCATGGGGCGAATCTGGATAATTTGCTGCGGCTCAAACAAGTTGCTGGCTGCCTGGCGGGCAATTTCGGCCATGCGGGGGTCGTTGCGCACAGCGGGAGTGTATTCCGCTTCGATCAGATTAAAGGTGTAGCTGGCCCCGTAGGCTGTGCAAATCCCTTCCAGCACTTGGCCCATGCGATCGATGAGCGTGTTACGGATAGCTGGCTCAAAAGTGCGTAACGTTCCGCTCAGGGTAGCCCGCTGGGCGATGACATTGAAGGCGTTGCCCGCATGAAAACTGCCCAGGCTCAGCACTGCGGTTTCGTGCGGGGGAATGTTGCGACTAATGATGTGATGTAAGGCATTGACTACCTGTGCGCCGATTAGTAGCGCATCGATGGTATCTTCGGGCGCAGCGCCATGCCCGCCATGCCCGATAATCTCAATCTCGAAACGGTCTGCCGCGGCCATAAAGGGGCCCGCCTGCACTGTCAGTGTTCCCAACGCCGCCTGATTCCACACATGCAGAGCAAATGCGGCATCGGGACGAGGATTCGTCAGTACGCCATCCCGGATGGTAGCCAGCGCTCCTCCCAATCCCTCTTCGGCAGGCTGAAAGAGCAGCTTGACCTGGCCAGGCCATTGCTCGCGGGTGTGGGCCAATAGCTGCGCTACCCCCATTCCCATGGCGGTGTGGGCGTCGTGACCGCAGGCGTGCATGCGGCCCGGCCTTTGACTGGCATAGGGGGCAGCACTTTGTTCCTGGATGGGAAGTGCATCCATATCAAAACGAAGCAGCACTGTAGGTCCGGGCCCGGAGCCTCGAACAAGGCCCACCACGCCCGTCTTGCCCACCCCGACGCTGGTTTCGATATTCAAATTTCGCAGATGCGCAGCCACAATGTCAGCGGTGCGCACCTCCTCAAAGCCCAGTTCGGGGTGTTGGTGGAAATCGCGGCGCCAGGCCACCAGTTGCGGCATCAGGGCTTGTGCCAGGTCTCGAAAGTTAATCATGCTGTTAGCTGACTCATGTTGTGGGGAATGTCTGGCATAAATGACGATGATGTAGGTATAATCATGCCAGCCCATCTATCTTACATCAGGAGTGGCAATCCTGAAAAGACCTACCCCAACCCACATCACCCCAATCATGGCTATTCGATTTCTTACCGCTGGCGAAAGCCACGGCCCTCAACTGACCACCATTCTCGAAGGCATGCCTGCAGGCGTACCCATCACCGCTGCACACATCCGGCAGGAGCTGGCCCGCCGCCAAAAAGCCTATGGCGCAGGGGGGCGTATGAGCATCGAAAAGGATGCTGCGCGCATCACTGCCGGTGTGATGGATGGGCACAGTACCGGCGGACCCATTGCCTTGAACATCATCAACAAAGATTGGCAGAACTGGCGGGAGCGGGATATTGCACCTATGACCACACCACGTCCGGGGCACGCAGATCTGACCGGAGCGGTGAAGTATGGCTATCGGGAGCTGCGGCTGGCGCTGGAACGGGCCAGTGCCCGCGAGACCGCGGCCCGAGTTGCCGCCGGCGCGCTTTGCAAGCAGTATCTGGCGCAATTTGGCATTGTGGTGCAAGGCTACGTTACAGCCATTGGCCCGGTTAGCGTAGCTTTGCCAGCGACCATGTCCTGGCAGCAGCGTTTCGAGCTGGCCGAAAGCAATGATTTGCGCTGCCCAGATGTGCAGGCGGTGGAAAAAATGCGGGCGTTGGTTTCAGCAACCATGCAGCGCAAAGATACCATCGGCGGCGTGTTTGAGATTATCGCCCTGAACTTGCCAGTGGGCCTGGGCAGCCATGTGCATTGGGATCGCAGGCTTTCGGCCCGATTGCTGGCCGCAGTGGGTTCGATTCATGCCATCAAAGGGGTTGAAATTGGCCCGGCCTTTGAAAATGCCACGTTGCCCGGCTCTCAGGTGCATGATGAGATGTTTTTAGATGATGCGGGCAACATCATCCGTCACAGCAACCGCGCGGGCGGCCTGGAAGGAGGCATGACCACCGGTGAGCCGCTGATTCTTCGGGCAGCCATGAAACCTATCAGCACTGTGCTCAATCCCCGGCAATCGGTGAACCTGGCAACGGGCCAGGCCGAAGTCACAACCTATGAACGTTCCGATTTCAATGCTGTGCCGCGGGCTGTGGTCGTGGGCGAGGCCATGGTAGCGCTGGTGCTGGCCGATGCCCTATTGGCCAAGCTGGGGGGAGATTCGCTGGCGGAGCAGTTGCCCCGATTCCGGTCGCTGCGCCGGGCCCGCTTGCAAGATTTGCCCATGAACAATCAGCCCTGGCGTTTTGGGTTTGATGATTGATACGTGAAAATGTGAGGGGTTGGGGGGGCACGGTTTGGAGGTTGGGCGCCCGGCGCGATTGCCCCCCTCCCGGCCTCCCCCCGCTTCGGCTGGGCCTCACGGTGGGAGGAGCTGGCGACTGACTACGAAACGCTGTCCGCGGATGGCTCCCGCCCCCGCCTACCCCATAGTCTCCTGCAACCACTCATACTCACGACGCAGGCCCTGGGCCAGGGAAACTTGCGGTCGATACCCCAAAACAGCTTGCGCCCGCCGAATATCGGCCCAGGTGTGTCGCACATCCCCCGCCTGCTGATCCATTTGCTCGATCACAACCTGTTTTCCCACCACATCGCTCAGCATTGCCAACAACGTTCGCAGAATGATGCGGCTGCCACCTCCCAAGTTAAAACATTGCCCCACAGCATCAGCCGCCACACCCGCGGCCATAGTTCCGGCCACGATGTCTGACACATAGGTAAAATCACGGGTTTGCTGCCCATCACCATAAAGAGGAATCGGCTGGTTCAGCAAGGCTGCTTTGAGAAACTTATGAAAGGCCATGTCGGGACGCTGACGCGGGCCGTAAACAGTAAAAAAGCGCACAATCACCGTGGGCACGTCAAAATCAAGATGATAGCTGCGGCAAAGATGCTCAGCCGCCAGCTTGGAGATGGCATAAGGACTCCGGGGCTGCGGGCAAACATCTTCGTGCCAGGGCAACTCAGGCGAATCGCCATAAACCGATGAAGAGCCGGCATAAACAAATCGGCTAATGCCCGAGCCCACCGCTGCATAAAGCAGGCGCTCGGTGGCCAGGATGTTGTTGCGCGTGTAACTGGCAAAATGCTCCCCCCAACTATCACGCACGCCCGGCTGCCCCGCGATGTGATAAATGACATCAACATCCTTCAACAACGGGCGCAAATCTGCCTGAGCCAAATCTATCTCGCGGAACAAGAAGTTGGGGTGCGCCAGGGCGACTCGCAAATTCTGCTCCTTGCGATCCCGAGCGTAGAAATTCGTAAAATTATCGATGCCGATGACCTGGTGGTCTCGGGCCAGCAGCGCTTCGACAAGGTGCGAGCCCACAAAACCTGCACAACCAGTTACCAAATGTTTCATCATTTTTTGGGGAGGGGGGTGAATTTTCAGAGAAAGGCCAGGATTTCTTCCCAGGCAGCAATTGCTTCCGCGTCGGCAGCTTTGCGTGCGCGCATGATGCGCCCGCGCAGGGCCCAGGCCAACAATTTGCGCTCCAGGTTGCGCTTCCAGGGGGCATGATGCTGGTGGTAATAACGCAGCCGCGAGCGCCACAAGGCCACAGTCATGGCCCGCCGAAATTGACGGGCACTTTGGCCTTCGTAATGTGTGACCCGGGCCCTAGGCACACAAACCATGGGCCAGCCCGCCCGCTGCAACCGTTTTTGCCAATCCATCTCTTCGGCATACATAAAATAAGCTTCATCCAACAGCCCCACAGCCTCGATGGCCTCAGCACGCACCATCAACGCTGCCCCCAACGCAAAATCAATGGCAAAGGGTTGGCCGGCATCATAGCGACTCCGCGGATAACGCCCGTTGAGCCGGGTGTCCATAAGCCGGGGAATGGGGTATAAATCCAGATAAAGCTGTATCAGGCCCGGAAAATGGAAAGCGCTATGCTGAAAAGAGCCATCGCCGTAATTAAGACGAGGACAGCATCCTCCTACTTGCGGATTTTCCTGCAAAAAGCGCGTCAGAATAGCAAGGGCATGAGGATGCAGTTCAGTGTCAGGGTTCAGCAGCAAAACAGCATCGGGCCGGGGACCCACTTGCCCAAACCCAAGATGCCGAAATCCCACATTGTTACCACGGGCAAAACCAAGATTTTCATCACTGGCAATCAGGTGCACGTGCGGAAAATCCCGAGCAACCATCTCGGCGCTGGCATCAGCCGAGGCATTGTCCACCACCACGGTGGTTACTTGCAGGTCGGACGTGCGCGCAGTTTCGGCATCTACCGAAACCAAACAGTGCCGCAACAGCTCACGAGTGTTGTAGCTAACAATGATGATGCCCAGATTCATCATTGTTGACCAGCTTGTTCAGGATTGGCCACCTGAATTTCGTGAACATCGGCATAATTATTTTCGATGCGCACATCTTCGTGCAACAGCCCACCCCAAATGCGGAAGGGATTGCGCGGCGGAATAACATCCCAGATGATGGTTCCGTAAACCAAACCGCGCTGCCCCGGATCTAAAAAGCATTGCTCCAGCCCGTCGATGATTTCACAGCGCAAATCTTCATTTTTTCGCCCCACAGCAAAGCGAAAAGGCCAATCCTGCCCGAAATTGGATTGATAATTCAGACCAAAGCGCCACGTGCCCGATTGCTCGAACCAGCTTTTATCATCGTGACGATAAGCCAGAGTGTTGTAATTTTCGCTGGCTTTATACACCGTGCCTGGCCACGGACCCGCGGTACGGATAGGAACCGGGCCATCATTTTCGATGGTGGCGGTAAAAATCATCTTGCCACCCAGCGGGATATTAAGATGCAGGCCATCATCAAAGGGCCCGATCATGGTGACTTCGCCCTTGACGATGCTTGCCCGGGGATAGCCCCCTTTTTCGATGCTCAGCGTGCGACTGATTAGCGTATGATTCCCCGCGGCATCCCAGGCCTCGGCCACCACCAGATAATCGCCATCCGCTGGCGGATCTGCGCCACGGTCGATGCCGCCATCGTAATCGTAATAATGATACCCGCGCTGCGTGGCTTCGACCTCGCGCTCATTGGGCTCCAGCGGATACTTGCGGTCAGGCTTGGCGGCATCGTTGGGATTCAGCAAATAAACCTGCACCTCTGCTACATCCTTGGTCAGCCAATAAGTGATTGAAGCACGGTCGTCGATGCCATCCTGGTTGGGCGTAATCACTGCTGGTGTTACCGCAAAATTTTCAAATTGCGGTGGGTTGGTGTCAGCATCCTGGATAGTGAGAACGCCCTGGACCCGCTCTTGGTACTGATTCTCGTCCGTTGCTTCGATAACCCAGGTGTACTGGCCATCGGGCAAAACACGCCCGGAACGCACACCTACCCTATGCGCGTCATCCAGCCAATGCGCTTCCTCGATAACGCCACCCCACAAAACATTGTAGTCTCGGGCCCCGCGATGCCGATCCTGCCGGAAATAATAACGTGTTCCCGCAGCATCCTCGAAATAAATGGAGATGTTGCAAGGTCGGTGGATGGTGTAGGAGATGCGTGCAATGTCATTGACACCATCGGCATTGGGGCTAATACTGGCTGGCTCGATGCGAGCATCAGAAAGCATGGATGTACCGCTGCAAGAGGCCAAAAAGGTCATTAGCAATAGCAAGAACAGTAAAAGCAGCAAAGATCGTTTCATCATGCCAGAAGTCTAGCAGAGGATTCCTACATCCGTCAAACACTGTGAACCGACGAAGGTTGGGGAGTGGTTCGAATGTAGCTGACGCCATCAGAAGCGCACGGCATGCAAACATCAATCGTAACGACACAGGCCCTATCCACTTTTTCACACAAAAACACCCCGAACCATGTCTCTCAAACGCTTCCTTCTCTTTTTCTTCACGCCTTTGTCTCTTAGTGGCTCTCTTCAGATTGCGATGAACAGTTACCATCAGTCAAAAAAAATAACCGCTACCGCAGGTTGTAACGTCGATGCAGGATTACCGAAGTTGCAAAAAACAAAGTTGGAAGGTGATCTAAGTCATAGGCAGGCTATTGGCCGGGCGCGATACTTGTAAGAAGTGTTCATCGTTTGTGAACATAAAAGACAAGCAACAATCCAAGTCTCTATCCACCTTTTACCACTCTAAGGCACTAAAAAAGGAATGTCACGAATGACTTTTATTCCCTTTTTTTTCGCGACTTAGTGGTTTTTTTTCTGGATGAGCGTGAACTGTTGCAAAAGGCAAAAAGATATTCGACAAACAGAATAATCATCCAGCAAACAGGAGAATAAAACCATGTCTCTCAAAACTGATGCCATCAGGTATCACACTCAGGGAAAACCTGGCAAGATTGAGGTTGTTTCCACCAAACCGCTGCATACCCAACGCGATCTCTCTTTGGCTTACACGCCCGGCGTTGCTGTGCCAGTACTGGAAATCGCCGAAGACCCCAGCAAGGCCTTCGATTACACATCCAAGGGCAACCTGGTTGCGGTGCTTTCCAATGGTACCGCCATTCTGGGCCTGGGCAATCGGGGCCCGCTGGCCGCCAAGCCGGTCATGGAAGGGAAAGGGGTTCTCTTTAAAAGCTTCGCCGATGTCGATGTTTTCGATATCGAAGTTGACACCCTGGACGCCGACGAAATCATCCGCGTAGGCCAGCTCATCGCCCCAACCTTTGGCGGCATCAATCTTGAGGACATCAAGGCGCCGGAATGTTTCTACATCGAAGAGGAGTTGGAAAAAACCACCGATATTCCCATCTTCCACGATGACCAGCATGGCACCGCCATCATTTCGGGCGCAGGTCTTATCAACGCCCTGGAAATCATTGGTAAAAACATCGAAGATATTAAAATTGTGGTCAATGGCGCGGGCGCTGCTGGCATTGCCTGCGGTGAATTTTACATCGGCTTGGGAGCCAAACGTGAAAATATCACCATGTGCGACAGTCGCGGCGTCATCTACAAAGGCCGCGGCGCGGGGATGAACCCCTACAAAGAACGCTTTGCCCAAGACACCGACAAGCGTACCCTGGCCGATGCCTTTGTTGGCGCCGATGTGTTCATGGGGGTTTCTGTTGCCAATGTGGTCACCAAAGAGATGGTAAAAAGCATGGCCGAAAACCCCATCATCTTTGCCATGGCCAACCCCGACCCTGAAATCACCTGGGAGGCTGCTCACGAGGCCCGCCCCGATGTCATCATGGGAACCGGACGCAGCGATTATCCCAACCAGGTCAACAATGTTTTGGGCTTCCCCTTCATCTTCCGCGGAGCGCTGGATGTGCGCGCCACCAATGTTAACATGGAGATGAAAGTAGCCGCGGCCAAAGCGCTGGCCGCTCTGGCCCATGAAGATGTGCCTGACAGCGTGCTCAAGGCCTATGGGCTGGATGTCCTTCAATTCGGCATCGATTATCTCATCCCCAAACCCTTTGATCGTCGTGTGCTTACCTGGGTGGCCCCAGCCGTGGCCCGCGCAGCCATCGAAACAGGCGTTGCCCGCAAGAAATTGGACATCGATGCTTACCCCGATCAACTGCGTGCCCGCCAGGGTCTGGGCATGACTGTGATGCGTAACATCCTCCGCCAGGCCAAAAATAACCCCAAACGGGTTGTGCTGGCCCAGGGTGAGCATCCCAAGATGATTCGCGCCGCTTATGCCATGCAAAACGAAGGCATTGCCTCTCCCATCTTGCTGGGCAAACCCAAGACCATTAAAGCGCAGGTTGAAGCGCTGAAGCTGGATTTTGCTCCTACCATTGTGAACCCTGCCAAATGCGCCAAGCTGGAAACCTACGCTCAGAAGCTTTATGAAAAACGGCAACGCAAAGGGGTTACCCTGGCCGATGCCCGCAAGCTGCTAAGCCGTCCCAATTATCTGGCGCCTATGATGGTTGAGATGGGGGATGCCGACGCAGCCGTAGGGGGACTGGTTGCCAGCTACGCCAGCGTTTTGCGTCCGGCCCTGGAAGTTGTTGGCACCGCGGATGATGTGAACATTGTCAGCGGTGTGTATTTGATGATTGTGCGAGACAAGGTTTATTTCTTTAGCGACACCACCGTCAATGTTGACCCCACCGCCGAAGAGCTGGCCGATATTGCCATCGACGCGGCCAAGGTGGCTCAAACCTTTGATGTTCAGCCTCGCATCGCCATGATTTCCTTCTCCAACTTCGGCAGCTCACGCTATCCGCAAACCAACAAGGTGAAGAAGGCTGTGGCACTGGTCAAAGAACGCCGCCCCGACCTGGCGATTGATGGTGAAATGGCTGCTGATGTGGCTGTCTCGGCTGAAATGGCTGAAGAGACCTTCCCCTTTAGCAATGTCAAAGATGCCAATGTGCTGGTTTTCCCCAATTTGGATGCAGCCAACGCCGCTTACAAATTGCTGGCCCAATTGGGCGAAGCTGGCGCAGTTGGCCCGATTTTGGTCGGCATGGGCAAACCGATTCATGTCGTTCCTACCGGAGCCGAGACTCGCGACATTGTGAACATCGCGGCTCTGGCTGTGGTAGACGCCCAATAGCTTTTGATGTGTGAGGCGTGAAGGTGCCATGCGACAACAAATCGCATGGGCATCTTCATGCCCCGCGCCCGGACGAAGATAGCGGGCAATAAACAGTGAACGGGAAGAAGCGGGGAAGCCTTTTCTTCCTTTGAGCTGTTGTGTCTTCGTGCTCTTCGTGGCTAATCAGGAAACTGAATCGTTACTTCCGATGAAATATCCACACACACCACTCATTTTTGGTCACCGCGGTGCATCGGCTTATGCGCCCGAGAACACCTTGGCCGCTTTCGAGCTGGCCGCCGATATGGGGGCAGATGGTGTCGAGTTCGATGTGCAAATCAGCAAGGATGGTCAGCTCATCATTCATCATGACCGTGTTTTGGGACGCACCGAAGAGGCTGCGGGCCCGTTGGCGCAATGGACTTTTGCCGATTTGCGGGCGCTGGATGTGGGCAGTTGGTTCGACGCCCGCTTTGCAGGCCAGCGTATGCCCACGCCCGATGAACTGGTAGATGCTGTGGGAGAGCGTCTTTTGCTGAACTTCGAACTTATCAATGATTCGTGGCAGCTTAATGGCGTGGGGCCCGGCCTGGTAGCGCTGTTCCGGCGACGCAACCTGTTCCGGCGGGCCATGATTTCATCCTTCAATCCGCGGGCGCTGTGGCAGGTAAAAAAAATGGAACCCCGCATCACCATTGGCGCACTGTGGGGCCCCAATGAGCCCTGGCTGGTACGCTCGGGCCTGATGCGACGATTGCTGCGCCCGCAAGCGCTACATCCGCGCCACGATTTGGTGACCCCCAGGCTGGTAGCCGCGGCACATGCCCGCGGTCAACGGGTCAATACCTGGACCGTCAACGATGCAGAGACCGCCAAGCGTATGCTGGATGCGGGCGTTGACCTGCTCATGGGTGATGCGCCCGACCTGCTGCTGCGGGCAACTGAGGGCAACGATGCCTGAAATGCTTCCTGTCGCACTACGCCCGGCCATAAAGTGTTGCTAACTCGGCCAGGCCTGCATCCATGCCCGAATTGAACTGACGCCATTGATAGCGCCACCCCCAATTGCCCGTGGCTACTGCGGGTGCGTTCATGCGGGCATCACTCCCCAAATTCAAACAATCCTGCAGCGGCACAATGGCCCATTGGGCGGTAGAGGCCATAGCCAGACGAATCAAATCCCAGGCCACATCATGGCCATCCACCCGCAAATAACGCCGCAGATAATCCTTCTCATGCTCGGACGCTTTTTCGTACCAGCCGCGGGTGGTATCGTTATCGTGAGTTCCGGTGTAAACCACACAGTTGTGTTCATAATTGTGGGGCAAAAAAGCATTCGAGGCATCCTCGCCCCAGGCAAATTGCAGCACCTTCATGCCGGGCAGATGGTAGCGATCACGCAGGGCAAACACGCCGTCATCAGGAGCGCCTAAATCTTCGGCAATCAAGGGTAGGTCGCCCAGGGCAGCCAAAACCGCATCAAAAAACGCCTCCCGCGGGCCATCCAGCCATTGCCCGAATTGTGCAGTTTTGGCATTGCCGGGAACAGTCCAATAATTGTAAAACCCGCGGAAATGATCGATGCGGATGCTATCGTAAAGCTGCAGATTGGCCCGAATGCGCTCAATCCACCATCTAAAACCATCTTCAGCCATGCGCTGCCAATGATAAATGGGATTACCCCAAAGTTGGCCCGTAGGTGAGAAATAATCGGGGGGCACGCCCGCAACCACGGTGGGCCGGGCCTCGTCATCGAACAGGAAAAAGTGCCGCTGCGCCCACACATCAGCGCTATCCAGCGCCACATAAATGGGGATGTCGCCGATGATGCGAATATCGTGCTGGTTGGCATAGGCCCGTAGCTCGCGCCACTGTTCAAAAAAGAGCCATTGCACAAATTGATGATACCGGATGGCTGGGCGCAAAGCCTCGCGGGCGCGGGCCAGCGCGTCAGGCAGGCCATCGCGCAGGGGCGCGGGCCACAGCCACCAGGGCTGCCCATGATGCGCCTCTTTCAGCGCCATAAACAACGCATAATCGGGCAGCCATGCTTGCTGCTGCCGGATGAAGGTATCCAGGGCCGCAAAGGTGGCTTGTTGCTGGAATCCCGCAAAGGCTCGCTGCAACAGCTTTTGTTTCCACTGAATCACCGGCCCAAAGGCCACCAGATGGGAGGGGAAGGGGGGCACAGCCAGATCGCGGGCATCGAGATAGCCCCGGTCTCGCAAAACATCGGGCGCAATCAGCAGGGGATTGCCCGCGAATGCCGAGAAGGTCTGGTAAGGGGAATCGCCAAAACCGGTCGGGCCCAGGGGCAGCACCTGCCACAAATGTTGTTTGGCCATCACCAGCCAATCGATGAAACAATAAGCCTCTGGCCCGAGATCGCCAATGCCAAAAGGCCCAGGGAATGAAGTGGGATGCAGGAGGATGCCCGCACAGCGTCTTTTTAGCATGGTGATTGTTCTAAAAAGGTGATGGTAGATTGTTCACGATGTCTCCTCATCTAGCCCATGAAGTTGCTCTGGCCGGGTGTTTCGATGGCTATGCAAATGAACGTCTCGCTGCGGGAATGGAATTTCAACCCCCGCATCTTTGAATAACTCCCAAATTCGCAATCGCAAGTCGCTTTGCACAAATGGAATCTTCATTGCATCACTAATCCAAACCAACAAATCGTATTGAATACCATCAGCACCAAAATCGGTGATAAGAACTTTTGGTTTTGGCTTTTTGGCTACCTGAGCTTGTTCTGCTGCTTTTTGAATTAAAGAAATGACCAAATGTGGGTCATCCGCATAGCTGGCGCTAACCGAAATATGAATTCTTTTCTTGCGGCGACCGCGCGCCTGATTGTAGTTGACAACAATGTTATTGAACAAATGGCCATTGGGAACAATCAGCTCGATATCATCTACTGTGCGGATTTTCATGGTTCTGAGCTTGATTTCCTCTACCACCCCCAACATATCTTCCACCTGAATCACATCGCCTGGAACCAAACTTCGTTCAAGAAGCAAGATAAAGCCACTGATGAAATTGTTGATGAGTTCTTGTAATCCAAACCCGATACCAATTGAGATGCCGCCAACGATAAACGTCAATGTGGTTATATCGATGCCTGCCACGGTCAATCCTAACCAGAACCCCGCCACTGCCACAGCATAACTGGAGAAGGTTGAAATAATTTGATTGACGGAGGGATCAACTCCTGCTTGTGGAAAGATAACATCCTGCAACAGGCTCCGCACGTGACCACTGGCCAGCATAAAAACAACAAAGACGGCGAGTCCCACAATTACTGATTGCAGAGTAGTCAAGGCGCCTTTATTCAGGTTGATCTCATAGTTCAAGATGGCATCCAAGAGCCCAAATCCATGCAAAAGCCCCAAGATGATAAATCCTGGCCGAATGAGTTGTTTTTTCCAGGTTTGTGCCTGTTTAGGTGACAAACGCAATGTTGCAATTTGCACAAACAAGGCATAGAGCCCCCACATGACAAAGAATGGGATTGCCCATCGAAGTAATCCTACTTCTCCATCATAATTTCCAAGCACAAGAACAGCCAAACGCCCCAGCAGCGATGCCGTAAGGGGCTGGAGCACGCTGTCGATTAGGGTGAAGATAGCCAAAAGCCAGGGGGAATGTTGTGCGATGCGCCAACGCGAAACTTGTTCCTTCAGGGCAGGCAATCGCCGACGATAAAGTCGTTTGACCCAGGCTCCTAGCAGGGGTAAAAGGAGCACAACGCCAATCTGAATGAGCACTGGCCAGGTCAATAGCCATTGCAGAAGCTGTGAGGCTTGCTGCAAAAGATGGTTAATCATGTTTACGCTCAGTGTCGGATGAAGTGATGGGGTTGAAAGAGATAGTTGGTTTGGCTAAAATTTGTCGAGCAAGTTCTCGCTCATCCTCGGGCGTGTGGATGTGTCCATCCAGCAGTGCGGCCCGCACTTGTTGGAAGATTTTGCGATAGATGGGCCCCGGTTTGACTCCCAACGCCCGCAAATCCTCGCCGCTCAGGTGAATTTGCCGCGGACGCAGATGCTGGCAATAGTGGGTCAGGCGCTGTTGCTGGATGGGGTCTTCTACCGCGGCCCGGGCCACCAGCAGCGCGGCATCCCCAAATGGAGAAAGCAGTGCGTCCAGCTCGGAATCGGCAAGTTGGGGGACGAGAATTTGGGGCAACCGGGCCCGCAGACGTTCACATTCGGTAATCAACTTGGCGGTGGC
This sequence comes from uncultured Caldilineales bacterium, assembly GCA_964565065.1. GTDB lineage: Bacteria > Chloroflexota > Anaerolineae > J102 > J102 > M2005. The sequence goes on from CAZMDD010000103.1 coordinate 16,026, forward strand.
GGTGGTCAGGCGCAGACGTTGAATCAGGCTTTGGTGTGCCTCGGACGTTTGCTGAAAGACCCACAGGGCAAAATAAAGCCGTTCCATGGCCGCGGGTAGCCGCGGTAGCTCAGCCCGCATGGCTCGCAATGCCTGGAATTTTCGATCCAGCGCGTCATCCCAGCGCAGACTGGTATGAATCTCGGACAATACGCCCAACTGGTGCAAACGGCGCAAGACAGTTTCCGGTTGTTTTTCCTGCAAGATGAGTTCGATTTCGTGGCGCAGACGGGGCCCGCTGACCCGAGAGAGCATATCTCGGGCCGCCAGTATTAGCTCGGCGCTGCGCGGTTCAATGCGAAAATCGAATCGCTGTTCAAAACGCACTGCTCGCAAGATGCGGGTGGGGTCTTCGATAAAGCTCAGGGAGTGCAGCACCCGAATCAGGCCTGCGTCCAAATCGGCCCGCCCCCCGTAGAAGTCGAGCAGCTCTCCCCAGTGTGCGCCATCCAGGCGGATAGCCAGGGTGTTGATGGTAAAATCGCGGCGCAGCAAATCCAGCTTGATGCTGGAGCTTTCTACCGTTGGCAACGCGGTGGGCGAGGCGTAAAATTCGGTGCGGGCAGTCACAAAGTCGATGCTGGCGGGCGTGTTATCGGGCAGCATTTGGCCCGCGGCAAACGCGGCATCATCCCGAATCCACTTGGCTGTGCCAAAACGACGATGCGGGCGTACGCGGCCTCCCAGGGCATCGGCCAATGTTTGCGCCAGCAGCAGAGCATCCCCCTCCACCACAAAATCAATATCAAAATTGGGGCGCCCCAGCAACAAATCGCGAACAAAACCGCCCACGGTGTAAACAGGTCGCTGCATGGTTACAGCCATCTGCCCAATCTGATGCAGCAATTTGATGAGGGCTGGGGGCAGCAGGCGATTCATGCGCGCAGCCACCAAGGGACGCGCAGGCGTTTCATTGCCCCACAGTTTCAATAAATCGGTACGCGTCACAATTCCCAGCATGTGGCCATCCTCATCCACCACTGGAATTTGCCCCCAACTGCTCTCCAGCATACGCTTTTTTACCACTTGTACCGCGTCATCCAGCCTTACGGTCACTGCGCCCACCCGCATGACTTCGCTCACGGGGTGATGCTGCATGTTGTGACGCATGGCCATATCGATGATGCGGCGGGTCACAAGGCCCTGCAGGCGCCCCTGCTCATCTACCACCGGAAAGCCCTCGTGCCCGCGGCGGGCCATGCGCTGGGCAACTTCGGCCACGGTGCTGCTAGTGCGAACTTTGTTTACGCCCCAAGACATGATTTCGCGCACCGTGGTTTGCGGGCGGATGTGCTGATGCAGCAGTTGCAACAATTGGGTTTGCAAGGTGTCGATGGCTGCGTTGCGGGCCAAAGCTGCCGCGGCCCGCGAATGTCCTCCACCCCCCAGGGCCCGGGCAATTTCGCCCACATGGATGTTGTTGGTGGTGGAGCGAGCCACGATTTGCACATAATCGCCCATATCCACCAATAAAAAGAGTGCGTCAGGATCGTAAAGATCGCGCAACTTGTGCGCCAGGGTGCTAATTTCCTCCACCGGCTCATCGACCTGTGCGGCGCTAATAACCACGGTGTGCCCCTGAATTTTCTGAATCTGGGCTGCCTCGTAAAGCTGCTCGAACAAGCGCTGCTGCGCGGGCGAAAGGGGATGGTGGAGGAAGTCGCGTAGCACATCCAGCTTGGCCTTTTGCTCCAGCAACCAGGCTGCGCAACGAATGTCACGAGAGGTAGTGCTGATGTAGGTAAGGCTGCCGGTATCTTCGTAAATGCCCAGCATGAGCAGGGTGGCTTCTACGGGCGTCAGGTGCAGCCCCTGATGGATAATTTGCTCTACCAGCAGCGTGGCCGTAGCTCCCACCGGTTCAGAATGACAATGGTAATGTGGGGGCAGGTTGGGGCGGCAAGGATGATGCTCGATGATGCGCACAGGTGTTTGCTGCGACATCCCCCGCACCAGTTGCGCAGATTGCGTATCCACGAAAATCCCCTCAACGACTGATTGCCGCGGCAGTTCGGCTACAGTTTTGAAGGGAAGCACATGCCGATAAAGCACCAAAAAATCTTGCAGATTGCGATTGATTTCGCGCGGCAACACTGGCACAGCATCAGGATGCAGCTTGCTGGCTGCCAACATGCTGGCCAAAGCGTCGAAATCGGCGTGCTCGTGGGTGAGGATGACTTTCATGGGGATGGCTATGTGGGTTACGTAGCGCCCCGGTACCCCTGGAACGCTTTTATCGTTGGAAACTGTACAGGTCGTGCCCTTCAATCCATTGCCACGAAGGCCCAAAGGTGACCAAGCGGGGAAGTGTTTTCTCGCTTGGTGCCGTAGTGTCTTTGTGGCCTTCGCAGCTCATCGGAAAGGGTGAATCGTGACTATCGTTGAAATGTGGCTGTGGCAATGGCTCAGGGACGGTTCTTGACCAGAATCTTCCACACGCCGCGCTGTACCTTTTTGCCATCCTGGTTCAGCACCTCTACCTTGAACCAAACATAACCGCCTCCCAGACGTTTGGCTTCTTTCTTTTCCGAAATGGTGACTCGCAGATGAATGGTATCGCCAATGACCACAAAGCGCCGAAATTCCCATTCCAGGCTCATAAAAGCCATAACGGTATCTTCCATAAAGCCCAGGCGCATGGCCAGGCCCGAAGCAATGGAAAGCACCAACAAGCCGTGGGCAATGCGCTGGCCCGCCAACTGCGATTTAGCATACTCAGCGTCGGTGTGAATCAAATTCCAGTCGCCCGAAAGCATGGCAAATTGCACCACATCCGCTTCGGTGATGGTACGGCCAACACTCTCGATGCTGTCGCCAATCTGAAAATCTTCAAAAAAGAGACCGGTGGGTGGGGTAAGTTTGGTCATGGATGACACTCCTGAAATAAAAGTTTGTATAGAGATTTATACAGTCACTTTGAAACTGGGTCTGGTATGTTTTGGTCTAGGTAGGTGATGCGTAACGATACAGATAGTGTCCTTCAATCCTTTACCTCGAAGGCTCGAAGGAGACGAAGAGGGAAGCTTTTTCTTCCTTACGCGGGTAATCAAGAAACGTGGATAGTTACGATGATGAGATGAATTTGAAATGCTCCCAGGAGAGGATGACAACGCATCAGCCAACCTCTTGCACCACCGCGGTAATCACCGGTTTGCGGCGGGTGGCATGATAAAAATAGCGACTCAAGGCATCTTGTACGCTGTTCAACAAGGCCTGTCGCTTTTTGTTTTTGTTCTTTCTGAGTGTTTTTTCCAGGGCTTCCAGTGCGCCGCCCAAAATTTTATCGGAGGGATCGCTGTACAAAACGCCGCGAGAAACCAATTGCGGCTTGCCTGCCAGTTCACGGCTGCCCTTCTTCATGGGGATAACCGCGACCACAAAGCCGCCATTCGCCAGCGCATCCCGTTCGTGCAGCACCTTGGGCCCGACATCGCCCACACCGCTGCCATCTACGAATACATACTCGCCGGGAGCATGATCCACTACCTGGCAGCCTTGGGGCGTAATTTCCAACACATCGCCATCTCGAATTTGCACAATGCGTTCTTTGGGGATACCCATGCTTTCGGCCAGTTTGCCGTGCAGGTGCAAATGCCGCAGTTCGCCATGCACCGGGATGAAGAATTGCGGGTGTACCAACGAAAGCAGCAGTTTCATCTCTTCCTGGCTGGCGTGTCCCGAAACATGCACATGGGCCAGGGGCGGGTAGATGACCTCTACACCTTTATCCACCAGTTGGTTAATCATTTTAGCTACTTCTTCTTCGTTGCCGGGGATGGGGGATGAGGAGATGACCACGGTGTCCTCTTTGCGCAAGACAATATCGCGATGGCGATCGGTGGCGATGCGAGCCAACGCGGCTTCGGGTTGTCCCTGGCTGCCGGTAATCATGATGGTGACTTGCCAGGGGGGCAGTTTTTTGGCAGTGTCCAGGCGCACATAAACGCCTTTGGGCACTTGGATGTAGCCCAGTTTGCGCGCAATTTCGAAGTTCTGAATCATGGAACGCCCGGCAATGGCAATTTTGCGCCCGTGCCGATGCGAAATATCGATAATCATTTGCAAGCGATGAAGCTGCGAGGCGAACGAAGCCACCAGTACCCGGCCCGGCGATTCCCGCATGATTTTATCGAATGTGGGCTCCAGGGTCTGTTCCGAGGGGGTGAATCCCGCACGCTCAGCGCCCGTAGAGTCGGCAAACAGGGCCAGCACGCCCGGTTCGGCCAGCGCGGCCAATCGGGCTAAATCGGGGCCTTCGCCTCCGGGCGGAGTAAGGTCAATCTTGAAATCGCCGCTATGAATCAGGCGTCCCACGGGCGTATCGATGGCCAACGCCATGCTATCGGGAATGGAGTGGCTAAGAAAAACGCTGTGAACGTCAAAGGGGCCCAATCGTACCACATCGCCCGGCTGAATCTCGTGAAGATCGGGCTTGTAGTTGCGCCCGAAATGCTCCTTGAGTTTGCGTTCGACCAGGGCCAACACCAACTTGGTGGAGTAGATGGGAGCTTTGAGTTCTTTGAGCAGGTAGGGTAATGCGCCGGTGTGGTCTTCGTGCCCGTGGGTGATGACAATGCCACGCACCCAGTCCTTTTTGTCTTGCAGATAGTCGAAGTTGGGGATGACCAAGTCGACGCCCAGCATGTCTCGCTCGGGAAACATAACGCCGGCATCGACGATGAGAATGTTTTTTCCATATTCGAAAACATTCATGTTGCGGCCGATTTCTCCCAGGCCGCCCAGGGGGGTAAATTTTAGTGTGTTTTTTGCCATAACTGTATTATTTGTCAGTCGTTCAATGCGACTGGTAGGTGAATTGAATTGGGTTTGTTGATTGATTGTAGGATGGGAACTGTTCCGATCTCAGCTTAGCGGGTAAATAGTGCCACCGTGGTAAAGTGATAGGTTTGGGGGGCGGTGTGGATGGGGGTGGCTTCGAGAAAGCGATAGTTGGCCCGCTGCAATTGTGGCAGATCGCGAGCCAGTGTGGCGGGATTTTCGGTGATGTAAACCAGGCGGCGGGCTCCCAGCCGGGCCAGGTTGGGGGCGATGCGATGTCCCAGGCCTTCATCCGGGGGAGAAACAATGGCCAGGTCAATGGGATCCAGCAATTTGCGCAGGACTTTGGCGGGCGGGCCCTCGTGCAGGGCCACGTTATCCAGATGGCTGCAATTGAAGGCAGCATTTTCCATGGCCGCCAGATCTTCTTCGATACCGATGACCATGCTCACATGTTCGGCCAATCCCTGAAGGAACAAGCCGGACCCGCTGTAAACATCCATCAGCACCTGGCCCGGTCTTGCTCGCAAATAGGCTCGGGTTTGTTGGATGATTTGTTCGGCCGCGGCAATGTTGGTGGGCCCGGGCGCCTGGGGCCCGAAGCGATAGGTGTAACCGGCGATGGTCTCGAAGTAGTGCGTTTCGCCCAGCAGGGGCTGCATTGTCCCATCGTGGCGGGCCAGCAGGATCGAGACGGGAAAATCGACTTCCAGCAAGGGTAAAGCATCGTTGCGGGTGCGCAAAATCACCATTTTATCGCCCGAGTCACGACCAACCATCATTTCTACGCTGCGCAGGCCATCCCACGCCACGTTGAATTCCTGATAGAGCGCGTCCAGGTCGGGTGCCAGTAACGGGCAGGTTTCCAGTGCCTGCACCTGGCGACTCTGAGGCTTGTTCAGCCCTAAACCACCCTGGCCCGAAGCCCGGAAATGGGCACGAGTGCGGTAGCGCCATGCCGGGCCAGCGCTACGTCCTTTGCGCACCAGCGGATTTTTGAGCCCGCCCAGACGTTGAAGCGCGTCCTTGAGAACGCGGCGCAAATAATCCAGTTGCGTGTCAGGCTGCACATGCTGCCACTGGCAACCACCGCAGCCCTGGGGGCCAAACATGGGACATTGCGGCGGCACGCGGGAGGGACTGGGTTCCAAAATCTCGAGCAGGCGGGCCCGGGCCCAACGCTTGTGCGATTCCGTTATCTGCACCCGTACCCGCTCACCGGGCAAAGCGTAGGCCACAAAAATCACCCGTTGCTCAAGCTTGCCCAAAGCTTCGCCGCCGTGGGCGATGCCCGTCAATTTCAGGTCGATAATGTCATTCATGGCATGGTTCAAGGGTGAGGGACAGGCTTTGAGAGGTTCAGCTTGAGGCAGAAATGAACCACGCCTCAGTCATAATTGCCAGATGTGAAAGGATGCTGTCATTATACATGACTTTCGGGTATTTGCCTACAACGGGCGGGGGAGGGCCGGTTCACGGTTGGAGGGTTGAGGGTTCACGGTTCACGGTTGGGGGTTCAAGGTTTGGAGGTTTGGAGGTTGGGCGCGGGCGGCGGGGCTTGGAATGGATTTGGAGATTCTCGGCGATTGCCCCCCTCCCGGCCTCCCACCGTTTCGGCTGGGCCTCACGGTGGGAGGAGCTGGCGATTGACTGCGAAGCGCTGCCCGCGGATGGCTCCCTCCCCCGCGAGCGAAGGAAAATGAGCGGGCGGGGGAGGGCCGGGGAGGGGGCGATGATGGGCGGCTGCCCGGTAGCCCGAGCAGCCCCAGCGGGGCTTTGCAACGGTAGCCCGTGGCTTCAGCCGCGGGCGAAGGCGGATACGTGAGCCGCGCACATGGGAGCGGGCGCATGAGGCCCGGGCGCCCGAGGTGCGCGCAAGCTGGCACAACCTTCAACCAGCAAACCTTGAACCTGAAATCCTAGGCCCGCGATCAACCCGCCGAGTCGCAGACTCGTCTGGAGACCTTTTTTGACGGTGGGGGGAGTGGCAAACCAGCCCGCGGCGAAAAACAGCCGATTTGCCGTGGATAGGGACGGAAGACCGGGGACGGGGGACGGGTCAACCGCGCGGGCGGCGGAAAGGCGGGGCTTTTGTGTTGGATTTGGAGATTCTCGGCGAT
>CAZMDD010000104.1:0-13681 GCA_964565065.1 uncultured Caldilineales bacterium
CCCCCCCTTTCCATCTTTTGCTTTTTCGCAGCATCGCCTACAATAAGCCAGCACATCTGTTACCGACAAATCGCAAGTATCACAAACTCACATGAGCAACCCAACGCCCGCCCTACGCCCGCCCGGGCCCGAAACCACCCATCAGCAACGTCACGCCTGGCTCACCTGGCTCGATAACCATCGCCTTACACCCGCGGCTGCACACGCCCTGGCCCATGATGCCCGCGTGCCCGCAGAGATACGCGCCCACCTGCAAGCAGCCCGCGCCCAGGCCCGGGCCCACTGGCTCCTGCGCAAGACCGCACTTCTGCATCTGCTCAGCCTCAGCGCCCAAGAACCAGCCCAACCCCTCATCTTGCTCAAAGGCGCAGCCCTCGCCCTGAATCTCTACCCTGACCCCACCCTGCGCCCCATGAACGACATCGATCTGCTCATTAGCCCCGCAGCCATGCCCGACATGCTGCGCCGCATGCGGGCCCACTACCAGGAACGAGGTCTGAGCACAGGCAACGATGTCGGCTACCTGCATCACTTCATCTTCACCCATCCTGCCACAGGCATGCAACTGGAACTGCACAAAACCCTGCCCCTGCTACCCGACAACAACAGAGGGCTAGACTGGTTCCTGAATCAAACCGAACCGCACCACCTGCAAGGCCTGCCCTACCTTACCTTCACCCCCGAAGCACAAATCCTGCACCTGGCAGCACACGCCATCCTCGAACATGGCGGCCAGCAAGGCGCCCTGGGCATCTGGCTCTACGACATCGACCAAATCTTGCGGCAATGGGGCAACACCCTCGACTGGGAACAAACCCTGGCCCAGGCCCGACACCTGCACTGGGAAGCTGCCCTGCACCAAGCCATCCATCTGGCCCGCCAACACTTTGCCAGCCCCACGCCCGCAGCCCTGCAAACATGGATACAACTACCGCAGAACCAACTCAGCGGTTATAATATCCTGCGCAGCATGACCGCTGCCAACCGCAGCAGCAGCCGTACCATCTTCCACATCCTGCGTGGCCTGAGCTGGCAACAACGCATCCAACAACTCACCCACATGTTCTTCCCCTCCCGCACCTACATGCAGCGGCGCTACCCCCAGCTCCCCTGGCCACTCACCTACCCCTACCGCTGGTTCGACGCCGCCCGCAAACTACTGCGCCGCTAATCGTCACACCCCCCCCTCACGTCACGCCCCATGTCCCACCACCTCACTGCCACCTTCTACCAACAAATGCGAACCATTCGTCGGGTAGAAGAAACCTTGCTGCAACTCTTTTCGCAAGGAAAAATCCGTGGCACCGTTCACACCTGCCTGGGCCAGGAAGCCACAGCCGTAGGCGTCATCGCCGCACTGGATCGCAAAAAAGATGTCATCTTCTCCAACCATCGGGCCCACGGACACTTTCTGGCCTACAGCGATGACATCACCGGGCTTATAGCCGAAGTCGCAGGCCTGCCCCAGGGCATTTGCGGCGGCATCGGCGGAACCCAGCACCTTCACAAAAACAACTTCTACACCAACGGCATCCAGGGCGGCATGACTCCCATAGCTGTGGGTAGCGCGGCTGCCGAAAAACATCGGGGAACCAACGCCGTCACCGTCATCTTCCTGGGCGATGGCACCATGGGCGAAGGCATCGTCTACGAATCCTTCAACATCGCAGCCCTGTGGCAACTCCCCATCCTCTTTGTTGTCGATAACAACCAATACGCCCAAAGCACCCCTGTGGCCCGGGCTCAGGCAGGCCAACTGAGCCAGCGCGCCACCCCCTTTGGCATCCGCTCCCACGAAATCAGCGCCCGCGACTACAACATCTTCAACATCTACACCGCTGCCCAAAACGCAATCGACTACGTGCGCACCCGCCAAAAACCCTACTACCTGCTACTCAACAGCTATCGCCTGGGCCCGCACAGCAAAGGAGATGACTTCCGCGACCCCGCAGAAATCGCCAGCCACTGGCAAACCGACCCCCTCGCCCTGCTGGCCGACCAACTTCCGGCCCCACAACGCCGGCAAATCGAACAAAACATCGAACAACGCCTGCAAACCATCCAACACCAACTCTTCCCCGCCACCTAACCCCAAACCTTAAACCTTGAACCAGCAACCTTAAACCTTGAACTCCAAACCCCACCCCCCACGTCGTCAAACCTGGCTCAACGCCCTGCAACAAGCCCTCCATCGCATGATGGCGGAAGATGAACGCGTCATCGTACTGGGCGAAGACATCCTCGACCCCTACGGCGGCGCCTTCAAAGTCACCCAGGGCCTCTCCAGCCAATACCCACAGCGCGTCTGGGCCACCCCCATCAGCGAAGCTGCCATCATCGGCATCGCCAATGGCCTGGCCCTACGCGGCCTGCGCCCCGTGGCCGAAATCATGTTTGGCGACTTCATCACCCTGGCCGCCGACCAACTCATCAACCACGCCACCAAATTCGCCCAAATGTACAACGGCCAAGTCAGCGTTCCCATCACCATCCGCACCCCCATGGGCGGTGGACGTGGTTACGGCCCCACCCACAGCCAAAGCCTGGAAAAACTCTACCTGGGCATTCCCGAACTGCACATCGTCGCCCCTTCGCGCTTTCATCAGCCGGGCCACCTGCTGCGGCAAGCTGTTTTGGGAGATGACGCGCCCGTTCTGTTTATCGAGCATAAATTGCTGTATCCCGCCCAGCTTGCCTTACCCTGGCAAATTCAAAGCAGCGAAATCTCCGACAGCAGCGGCTACCCCGCCATCAAAGTACAAAACGCCAGCAGCCCCGCCGACATCCTCATCATCACCTACGGCGGTGTAAGCCTGCACCTGCCGCAAATACTCGAAAACCTGGCCCAAGAAGAAATCAGCGCCCACGCCTACCTGCCCGCCTCCATCCACCCCCTAAACCTGGAACCCATCCTGCCAACAGCCGCCCGCTGCGGACGCATCCTCATCATCGAAGAAGGCCCCGGCAACTTTGGCTGGAGCGCCGAAGCCGCCGTACAGCTCTACGACGCCCTGGGCCCGAGCCTCAAAACCCCCATCCGGCGTCTTAGCGCCCTGCCCACAGCCATCCCCGCAGCCCGTCATCTGGAAGACCAGGTCATCATCACCCCCGAAAAAATCGAAAAAACCATCTGGGAGGTCCTTTTCGCCTGATGAAAACCCTCATTCCCATGCCCCAAATCGGCGTCAACGAAGACACCGCCTTCCTCATCCAATGGCTAGTCGCACCGGGCGAACCAGTCAAAAAAGGGCAGGCCCTGTGTACCGTCGAAACCACCAAAAGCGTCGTCGATATCGAAGCAGAGCAAGCAGGTCACCTCTACCCCCTGGCCGCCGCAGGCAGCGAGCTCCCCGTGGGCGCCCCCCTGGCAGTCCTCAGCACCCAGCCCGCCACGGCAAATGAGATTGACACCTGGGTGCAGAACCAGACCCCATCCCCCAACACCTCCGACCAGCCCAGCCCCACCCGCACCTGGACCAAAAAAGCTGAACTGCTGGCCAAACAGCATGGCATCAGTCTTGAAACCCTGCTGACCATGCACACGGGCCCCCGCCTCGAAGCTGCCGATGCCCAAAAACTCATCGACCAGCTCCAAGCTGCCACGCCCGAGCCCAGCACTCAAAGCAGCGACCTGGTCGACGCCCCCTGCCCCAGCCACCGCATCCAACGCATCCTCATCCTGGGCGGCGGCGATGGCGCCGTACAAACCCTGGACGCCATCGCACACGATCCCAAGCAGCGAGCTGTGGCCATTGTCGATGACAACAAAACCCTATGGGGCAAAACCATGATGGGTGTGCCCATCGTTGGGGGCATGGCTAAAATCGCCGACCTATGGGCCAACCACACCTTCGATGCCGCCATCATCGCCATTAGCTCTAACCTGGCCGTGCGCGAGCGTCTATTCACACAATGGCGCGACTTTGGCATTCCCTTTACCAATGTCATCGCTCCCAACGTGATATTGCACAGCAACGTAAGCCTGGGCAGCGGCAACCTCATCATGGCCAATGCCCGGTTGGGCGCATGCACCAGCATCGGCGACAACAACTTCCTTAGCGCCTATGTCAACATCGAGCATCACAACAAACTGGGCAGCCACTGCACCTTCGGACCCATGGTCAGCACCTCGGGCCGCGTCAGCATTGGCGATCGTGTCATCTTTGGCGCGGGCATCTTCATCGAACCACACCTGACCATTGGCAGCGACAGCACCATCGCCTCAGGCAGCATCATTCGCGGCAACGTGCCCGCGGGCGTCATCGTCAAAACCCACATCCAACAAAGCCACCGCCCCAAATAAACCAAAAACGTTACGACCAAGGTAGCCCGGCTAGAAACCACTAAGACACGAAGCTACAAAGGTACAAAGAAAGAAAAAGTTTTGAAATGCTTGCTGTTCTTAGTGTCTTTGTGGTGATTGAAGTTGGGTACGTTAGTCGTTACCCCAAAACAGCAAATTCCTGCCCATCATTCCCATGCCACACCAACACATTCCCTCCTGGCTCTTTGGCCTGCTGCTCCTGCTGGCTGCGCCCGTGCTATTTTTTAGCCAGCACCTGCCGCAGTGGGCTCCCGTGGCCGCGCTCATCTGGCTGGTGGCGATACTGCTGGCCCGCGGCTGGGCCACCAGGCGCTGGATAGGGCACACCCCGGCCGACATCATCCTGCTGGGACTGTTACTCCTGCTCCCCCTGAATCAACTCATTGCCACCGATGCCAGCATCACACTGCCCCGCATTTACGCATTCATCGCAGATATAACCATTTTTTACGCCCTGGCCACGCAATCGCACAACCGGGCGCTGCGCTGGGCCGGATGGCTCATCCTGCTGGGAGGACTGCTCTTTATTGCTGCCACCGTGCCCGGAACCCGTTTCTTTTCGGGCCCCAAATTGCCCATCTTCAACCGCTCACTCTACGATTTGCTGCCCTCGGGCCTGCGCCTGCCCGGCGATAAAGATGGCTTTAATCCCAACATGACAGCGGGCCTGCTGGCACTCTTCTTGCCCCCGGCACTGGCAATTAGCATTCGCCCGCAAAACTGGGGACAACGCTTGCTGGCCAGCATCACAACGCTGCTGTTGGTACTGGTACTCTTCCTAACACAATCACGCGGCGCAATTCTGGGCATGTTGGTCGCCACAGTCTTAGTCTCGGGGCTGATGATTCGGGCTTTGCGCTGGCTGTGGTGGGGCGGAGCCCTGATGATGACTGGCACGCTGGCTTTGCGCGGACGGGCGCTGGTGGAACTCTTCCTCAGCTCCGATACCAACTCCGGCGTGCAATCGTTGGCCCAACGCACCGAATTATGGAGCCGCGCCATTTACGCGGGCCTGGATTTTCCCTTCACCGGCATTGGGCTGGGCAATTTTCCCGACATCACCCAAAACCTCTATCCCACCTATCGTGTCGTCATCACCGCCGATGTACCGCATGCACATAACATCTATCTTCAGGCGCTGGCCGAAATGGGCTATCCCGGCCTCATTTTGCATCTGGCCTTTTGGGGAGTGTTGTTGGCAGCGCTGATTGGGCAAATCAGACACGGCTCGGGCCTGCAAAAGGTGCTGGCCACGGGCCTGCTGGGCTCGATGGCACATTTTCTCGTACATGGCATCGTCGATACCCCCACCTACTCGCCCCTCTCCGCCATCGTCATCTGGGGCATCTGGGGACTAACCATGGCAGTTGCTCTGGCTCCATCAGGAGAAACCTCGCTCTATGATTAACTGGTACGGTATTTTTAGCAGCGCACTTTGGGTGCTAGGACTGGCAATCTTGCTAGCCAGCCTGAGTTGGAGTGTGTACCAGGCGGCGCACAGCAACAGCTCGTGGCGTCACCTCATGGTCCGGGCCTCCTACATGCAAGCCACCGCCACGGGCATGACACTACTAACACTGGGATTAGGCTTTTTGCAAGGTAGCACCCTGTGGCAATCTATGCTCTGGTTCATCCTGGCTGCAGGTTTTGCCACGATTGCCTGGCAGGCGCACCAACAGCCATCAGAGCGCAGCGCACAGCCGTGGGTGCATCGACACAGCACAGCGCTGGGGCTCATCCTGTTGGGGATGATGGTGGCGTCACTGTACGCGTTCACCATCCGTCCATGGATGCAGCCAGACGAACCGCGCCACTACGAAGTCATCTTACACGACGCCCGCTTGGGCAAACCAGGAACCACCGATAAAGATGTAAACATGGCGTGGGAGCGCGAAATTATCGCCGACATGGAAACACAAAGCTTTTGGTGGTATGGCTACTCCCTGGTCGGCTGGGATCCCAATAAATTGCCCGACTCCTTCGATACCATCTGGGATCCCATCTATTCCCGCGCCTTTTATCAACTACCCCTTTACTACGATTTAGCCGGATTGGGTCTTTACACCTGGGGCCAAACACTTAGCCATGCACAAGCGGTCCTTTTGCTACGATTCTTTGGCATCTTCTGGCTGGGCATCAGCCTTGGCGGCATTTATGCCCTGGGACGATTGCTTTTTCCGCAGCGCCCGCAAATTGCGCTGATGGCCCTGGCCTTTGCTGCGTTGTGGCCCGCGCATCTGGCAGCCAATGCTGCTGTGAACAATGACCCCATGGCCGAGGCGCTGGTCATTTGGGCCACCTACTTTGCCCTGCGCCTGTTGCGGGATGGGCCCGCGCTCAAATCCCTGACTTGGTTCTTCTTGTTCATCATTCTCACCATCTACACCAAACGCACCGGTTTCAGCGTGTTGGTGCTGATGCTGGCAATTCCGGGCTGGGGCATTTTGCACATGGCCCGCAATGCTTCGCGTCGGGCCCGGATGTTGGGCATCGCTACGCTGGCCGCAGGAATCATCGCCATCCCCCTGGGGCTTTATCTTATCAAAGCAACTGGCCGCTATTGGCTCACACCATCGCAACAAGCCAATCTTTCGCCCGCACGATTGTGGCAACTGGTGCTGGCGGCCCCCCTGACCAAATCGAGCCTTGCCATCTATCGCACCTTTTGGGGCTGGTTCGGATGGCTACGGGTTCCGCTGCCCTCGGGCCTTTACTGGGCAGGAAGCATCATCACCGTGGGAATGCTTTTGCTGCTGGGGCTGGGCTACTGGCAAGTCCTTGACAAAAAACGCCCAGCCTGGCAAAAGATGGGCCTGATCCTGCTGCTCCTGACTCTGCTCACGCAAATTGGCCTGACCCTGGGCAAGGATATTGTGTATCAGGCCTGGAAAGCAGGCTCTGTTCCGCAAATGCGTTACTTGTACCCCGTTTTGCCCGCCATGCTCCTGCCCATGGCTGCAGGCTTGCAGCGCATTGCCCCAAAAGCAGGTCAAACTCGAATGCTGACCATCGCTTTACTGGTGTTGCTGTGCTTCAACTTTTACATTTTAGCGTTTATCCTGTATCCTTTCTTTTGGCTATAGCTCGGGTACGGCCGCTCTCCCCCGCGAGCACCGGGCCATTTAACTGCTGCGCGATACTCATCCCTGTGCCATTCTGACACCATCGCCCCGCAACCTCGACACTTACGGAGGAAAATAATGAACAAACAGTTAAGGCGACTCACCATGATATTTTTAGTCGTACTTGCAGGCATTGCCATCACTATTCCCCTATCTGCCCGCGGGCTCAACGACGGCATCATCGACCCGCCCCCACCACCATCAGACTTGCCCAACAATGGCTACGGAGTTTGGTTGCTGCCCAGCATGGAGGGTGCCGAACGACTCAGCGAAACTGACACAAGGTGGGTTACACTCTTTTTGAACTGGGGCCACGTAGAAAAAACACCAGGTGTTTACGATTGGTCAAGCTGGGACGAGGCACTCAAAAAAGCTGCTAACAATGGCTACAATGTCATCCTCACCGTTATCGATAACCCAGGCTGGGCCGCAGACACCACTTGCGGTCCCATCAAGCCGGAGCATTTGGATGATTTTGCCACATTCCTGAACCATGCCGTGGCACGGTACAGCTATGCCCCCTACACAGTAAAAATCTGGTCGCTCTACAATGAACCTGATAACAGCAACGCCGAGGACTTCGTTTGGCTGGGCGGTTGCTGGGGCGATGCCGGAAACCCCAAAGCCGCGCCCGGTGCTGGCGGAACTGCCTATGCCAATATGCTCAAAAAGGTCTACCCTGCCATCAAGAGCGCCAACCCAAACACCTATGTGGCCATGGGTGGACTGGCGTATGACTACTTTACAACAGACCCGGAACATGGCGTTTTTGACCCCCTCTTCCTGGATGACATGCTGGCCGCCGGTGCTGCCGATTACTTCGACTTCATCAATTTTCACTATTACCCGTGGTCAGGCTGGCGCTGGGAACCAGAGCCATTTGATCGCTACAACCGCCACATCGACTTCAAGGCCCGCTGGATGGTCACCGAAGTCTACAATGCCTCGGGAAAGAAAAAACCGATTTTATGCACCGAAGTTGGCGAAACCTCGCACAACAAACAAAAGGAGCCCGACTTCCGTCGCCAGATTTTGGCAATTTATCAAAATATCCTCGAAGCACAGATGGTCAACGTTTATCCCATCACCTGGTTCACAGGCATCGACTTGAACTTCTCCATCAACTACGATGGACGACGCTACGGCCTGTTGAACCTGGATGGCTCCCCCAAGCCCAGCTACTACGCCTACAAAGCACTGGTCGATGAACTAAAAGATGCCACATTCGATCATCCTCGCAATGATTTGCCCAACCGCTTCGAAGGCTACGTCTTCAACGATCGTGGGCGCAAGAAAACAGTCTTATGGATGTATGATAACGAAACTGCATTCCCGCCGCCACAACCTGCCGAAATCCCAGTTTCGCAAACTGGCGGAACCATGCGAGTCGTAAAAGTGCGCACCTGGCCCCGCTCCGAAATGGATTACGCCCTGGTTTCAGAAATCACCATCACCGATGGCGGGCCCAAAGACCTGGATAACCAAGCCGATGGTAAAATCCGCGTGATGATTGACCAGGATATTCGATTCTTTGAAGATCTCTCCATGCCCGCTTACACACCTACGCCCACCGAAATACCAACCCGATGGGTCTATTTGCCGCTGTTCATCGATGAAAACCGCCCGGCGATTGTATACATGCCGGTCATCATTCGCTAAATGCCCGCAACCATGCAAAACGTAAAACTGTCAGGCTCCTCCCGTCAGATCACGGGTCTGTTGCTGGGATTAAGCCTGACAGCTTTTGCCTTGGTCATGCTGGGGCGCCTGGTCGATTGGCGGGCAGCACTGCACAGCATGCACTATTTGCGCTGGCCCTGGCTGCTGGTTGCAATTTTGGCGCTGCTGCTCAATAATGTTGCCAAAGCCTCTCGCTGGCGGCAGCTTTTCCCGGTGGAGCAGCTATTGCCTGCCATTGGCGATGCTTTTGGCGCCTTGATGGCGGGGCAATTACTCAACTTTGTACTGCCCTTTCGCAGCGGCGATATTTCTCGGGCGTACTTCATGGGCCGCCACCGCGGCAACAGCTCGGCTGCAGCAGCAGGAACCATTGGCGCCGAAAAAGTGCTGGACATGATGATCATGGGCGCACTTTTCACTTTGGTGCTGCCCTACTTCATCCTGCCCGCCTGGCTCGAATCCAACAAAAACACCATCTGGTTCGTGAGTCTGGCAGCGCTGGCGTTATGGATAGGCATCATCGCCGGACTGCCACTGGCGCTCACGCTATTGGCCCGGCTGGCCCGCCATTGGCCCGTCATCGCCCGCCTCATCGGTCTGCTCAGCCGTTTGCTCAATGGCTTCTCCTCATTGCGCCACCGCCAACGCTTGTTGCCCATCCTGTTTTGGACCGGCATCGCCTGGGCGGCCAGCATAGGCGCCACCTATGCACTGCTGGCTTCGTTATCGCTGCCAGCCAGTCTGTCTCTGGCTATTTTGGCCAATGTCATTGTGCAGGGCGGACTTAGTGTGCCTGTCGCACCGGCAGGCATTGCCATCTTTGAATGGTTGGCCATTTTGGCCCTCTCCATTGCTGGCATTCCCACCGAGCAGGGGCTGGCATATGGCCTGATTACCCATGCAGCGGTGTTACTCTTTCCTGTCATCGTCGGTATTCCCTGGCTTATTGGCCGTTTCAACACTCCCAAAAATCCAACATGAACCGAACACTTTCTCTACTTATCGTTATCAGCATCATTATCGGACAATTCTTTATGCTGACAGGGCTGCACGTTTTTGCCCAGGCAGATACACAGCAAGCTGGGGCCGCCGTCCTGCTGCTGCCTCCCACTGCCCGCCCTTCGCTCACACCGTCGCTAACCCCTACCTCGGCGCCCACCAACACGCCTACCACAGCTCCGAGCCCTACGCCCGAGCCCGCCACCCATACTCCCACACCGCACCCCACCGATACCCCCATCCCCCAGCCCACCCATACACCGCCACCCACCAACACCCCCGCACCACCAACGCAGACTCCTACAGCCTTGCCTTCGGCCACAGAGCCGCCAACAGCCACAGCTACAGCGCTACCAACAGCCACAGCCACCAGCACAGCCACCGCAGCAGCGCCCACCATACCCCCCACAGCCTCCCCCACACCCACTGCAACCCCTGTGCCCGACACCCCCACGCCCACAGCAACGCCCCCGCCCGCGCCCACAGCTACCCCCGCGGCGGCTACGCCCACACGCGCACCCAAGCCCGCGCCCACAGCCACACCCGCCGCACCACCGCCCGCCAGCGGCCCACCCACCGGATTACTGCTGGGGGGCAGTCTGCTAACATTGCTATTGGCTGGCGGCGTATTTATAGTCCTCCGTCGCCAAACCCCCACCGAATAAACCGACACACCGGCGCACAAAACAGCCCTTGCCTCCTCTCTAAATAATCGTAACGACTAACGTACCCGACTTCAATCACCACAAAGGCGCAAAGACACTAACTTGCCTGGCATCCTCTTTCTGCGCTCCAGTCGCCACCTGGGCGGCATCGAACGGCAAATGCTGTGGCACGCCCAACGCTTGCACCAAATTGGATGGAGCGTACACATCGCTGCACTTTTCCGCGACACGAAAGAACATCCTCTGGTGCAGGCCAGCCGGGCCGCGGGGCTTGCCAGCACCACCCTGCCCGATCCCGCGCCCTGGAGCCTGAAAACCTGGCGAGCATTGCGTCATCTGCTGCATCAGGTGCAGCCGCAACTGGTTCATAGCAGCGATTATCGCAGCGATGTCCTCATAGCCTCGTTGCGGCAGCGCCCCCGCTGGATAGCTGAAACTCAGGGGCATACCGCCGAAAACCAACGCATGAAACTGTGGAACCGGCTGGATGTGCAGGCGCTGCGCCGGGCCGATGCCGTTGTGCCTGTTTCAGCCGCGTGGCAACAATGGCTGGCAACGCAGGGCGTTCCCGCCGCATCCATGCAGGTGCTAGGCAATAGCCGTGCCATTTTGGTGGATGCGCCCCTGCCCGCGCCCCGGCATCTGGCTGGCCCCGGCCCCCACCTTCTCTATGCCGGGCGTCTCTCGCCAGAAAAAGGAATCGATTGGCTGCTGAGCCTATGGCCGGCAGTGCGTGCCCAGTGGCCCCAGGTCCGATTGTGGCTGTTGGGCGCAATGGCCCCCGCCCCGCTCTGGCAACGCCGCATCAAAGCACAGCTCAGGCAGACAGGTTTGCGCTGGATGGGGCATGTGCCCGATATTCGGGCGTGGTTGCGGGCTGCCCATGTGGTCATTATCCCCTCGCGGCAAGAGGCCTGGGGCATGACTGCATTCGAGGCGCTGCGTTTGGGCGTGCCAGTGCTGGCCACACGCGCGGGCGGCTTACCCGAAGTCTGCGCAGACGCACCTCATGCCCATCTCGTGCCTCCCAATGATGCCGCGGCGTTGCTGTCGGGACTAAAAATCACACTGGGACAGCAGTTTCCGCGCGGGCCAGCATTGGGGAAAATCTACGAAGCACACCCCCGCTTTTCACCGGAATACCGTCATCAGCAGTGGCTAAAACTTTATAGCAAACACCTGTCACCCTCAGGAGCCTTCAACGTGCTCCCGTGATGGCAGGGCCTGCAAAACATCATCCGGGGTAAGATAGCGGGAATCACGAAAGAGCTTGTTGATTTGACTGGCAAAAAGCAGTGATTCAGACATGATGCGGCGGGCCGGGCCATCGACAACAAGTTGCCCCTGAGCCATAAGAATGACACGATCGGCAGCCGCGGCAGCCAGCTCGACATCGTGAGTGGCCATGATGATGGTTTTGCCTTCATCTCGCAAACGCTGCAAAATGTGGGTAAGCTGCTTTTTCTGCACATAATCAAGACCCCGCGTGGGTTCATCCAGCAAAAGAATCTGAGGATCAGGTATAAGAACCGCGGCCAGAGCAAGACGCTGTTTTTCTCCCACCGATAAATCATGGGGATGACGGTTTTGCAGCTCATCAAGGCCCAAACGGGCCAACAACGCCTGATCGGCAGCGCTGTCGGGCGCAAGATGATGGGCCCGACGACTAAAGGCCAGCTCATCGGCCACACTCTCGGCAAAAAGAAGACGCTCAGGATTCTGGGGCAGATAGGCGATGCGTCGGGTCAAAGTTTCGGTGGGGGTACGCACAGGATCCATCCCCAAAATTTGTATGCTGCCGCGGGCAGGCTTGAGCAGGCCCACCAGATGCTTGAGCAGAGTGGTTTTGCCGCTGCCATTGCGCCCCATAAGCGCGATGAATTCTCCGGGCCCAGCTTGCAGCGTGATGCCGCGCAACGTTTCATTTTGCCCGGCGTAGCTATGCCAAACATTGCTGATGGTGATGTCGGGCGAGATATCTGTGCGGCGCAGGATTGGCGGCAAAGGCTCGGGACGCAAGCGAGGCTTTATCGCCCGGGCAAATTTGCGCCCCTGTTTGATGGTAAGAGGCAAAGGTTGCCAGTCCAGAGCCTTGCCCAGGGTGATGAGAGGGGGTGTCAGAGGAATTTGGGCCAGAATTTGAGCGGGCGGGCCAAAAAGAGGGGGATGGCCATGACCGGGCCAATAAAGCATATAATCGACATAGTGCGCCACCCGTTCAAGACGATGCTCCGAAAGCAGAATCGTCAGGCCCAAGTCTTCATTGAGCTGGCGCAAAATTTGCAAAACATCCTCAGCAGCCTGAGGGTCTAGCTGCGACGTAGGCTCATCCAGAACAAGAATACGTGGATGCAGGGTGAGAACCGCAGCAATGGCCACGCGTTGCTTTTCGCCCCCCGAAAGCTGACTGATGGGGCGCTGGCGCAGATGTGCAATTTGCAGTTGATCCAGCGCCTCTTCCACCCGCTTGCGCATGATATCTTGCGGTAGGCCCCAATTTTCCATGGCAAAAGCCAATTCATCCTCAACCACATCCACCACAAAACTGGATTCGGGGTCCTGAAAAACCATGCCCACCTGATCAGACATACCCCGCGGCGACGCTTTGACCGGGTCGCGCCCAGCAATACTGATGCTGCCGCGCACAGTTCCACCATAAAAATGGGGAATAAGTCCATTGATGGTGCGCAAAAAGGTGGACTTTCCTGCCCCAGATGGCCCGACAACCAAAACAAAGGCTTCTTCGGGAATATGAAGTTGCAGATTTTTCAGCGTCGCTGTGGCCGCGTTGGGGTACTGATAAGTGAAGTGGTTATAAGTGAGCATGGGCTGTTCAGGGGCGAAGCTTGCAGATCATGGAGCGGGAAAAGACCTGCTACATGCGCCAGATG
>CAZMDD010000105.1:0-33968 GCA_964565065.1 uncultured Caldilineales bacterium
CTCCCGATGAAGTAGCAGATAGGCCAGCAGGGATTGCGATTTGTTCGTGGCGGGCAGGGACAGGGCGCGACGCATCTCGCCCCCCTCGTGGCGCGTTTCCTCCCAGATTTCGAATCTCCCCAACATGGTCACATGAAGGCGAAAAAACATGTGCGGGCCTCATAAACAGCATGGCCAAGCGGATATTGAAAGCGCATTGTCGCGAAGCTCGACCCAATTGTTGCCTTACATTTTAAGTATACATCCCTGACGTCATGATGTCAACATGCGCTTCTCAGCTACCGTTTCTTACGAGATTTTGTCAGCCCCAGTGTTCACATCCACAGGTTTTACAGAATTCCCTGATTAGCCTCCAAGCACACAAAGGCACAGATTTTTCTTGAGCGCTTCATTCCTTTTTTCTTTGTGCCTTCGTACCTCTGTGTCCTTGTTGGTGTGCTCTGGATAGCGATGAACCGTTACAGTTCAACTTTCATAGCATCACCTACTTAACCACGGAGCATCTCTTTTTTGTCCAGGGGGAAGTACTGGGGTCGGACAGCAGCCAGCGCCCGAAACAGCGGCGGTGCGGCCCACCACAGCGCCCGGGTAAGCAGTGGCCATCGCAATGTGCCAAAGGCCAGACGCGCACCCAGATAGCGGGCATGTAGCTGCTGTGTCAACCAATGCTGGCGCACGCGTTGGGTGTAATCGCCAAAGGAGTAATCCTGGGCCCGATGCGCGGCTACCAGCGCCTGGGCAGCTACTTGCCCATAGCCCAGAGCAAAAGCAATGCCCTCGCCCAGAAAGGGATCGACACCCGCAGCATCGCCCACCAGCAGGACCCGGTTCCGGGCAAGCTGGCTATCGGGTGTCCACCAATGGATGGGATGTCCCTTGAGTTGATAATCGGCCAGGTTCAGGCCATCGCGGGCCAGACATTGCGCCAGCAGTTTTTTTAGAGAGGGGCGGTTCTTTTGCGGCAGCACGCCAGCATCGAAAAGACCACGATTCAGCATGGGCTGCCCTGCCACCAAACCGGGAAATGTCCAGTAGTAGCCTTGCACGCCCCCGTCCAGCGGCGTCCAGTCAAACAGCGCATGCCCCAACCGAAAGTGCTCATCAGCAGCATTGCCCGGCGTAAAAATTTCCAGCAGACGCGCCTTGTGGCCCGCGCCCCAGCGCAATTGCCGCCGCACCACGCTGTTGGAGCCATCAGCAGCCACCAGTGCTCGCGCCTGGTAGGTGCGGGCTCCCGCCTGCACGCGCACACCGGCATCATGCACCTGCACCTGCGTCACGCCCGCGTCCTGCTGAATGACAATGCCCCGAGCCCGGGCCTCTTGCGCCAGCCAGGCGTCAAACTCGGGACGATGCACCACTGTAAAAACGGGATCCCCTTCCAAAAAATAAGTGCGTTGGCG
This sequence comes from uncultured Caldilineales bacterium, assembly GCA_964565065.1. Classification (GTDB taxonomy): domain Bacteria; phylum Chloroflexota; class Anaerolineae; order J102; family J102; genus M2005. The sequence continues at coordinate 1,404 of CAZMDD010000105.1, forward strand.
GTATCGTAGCAACACCCGCTGCATGGGCACTGTGGACAGGGCCGGCGTCAGGCCCAGCTCGGCCAACACATCCAATCCTGGCCGTGTGATGCCGCCACCGCACAGCTTGGGCCGCGGATAACGGGCCTTTTCCAGCACCAGGATGCGCCCGGCCCACGCTGCATCTTGCTGCACCAAGTGCAAAGCTGTGGAAAGCCCCGCAGGCCCACCACCAACGATGATTACTTCAGCTTGGGTGGTCATGGCTCAAGGGCAGATTTCATCTTCCAACAAGGTTTGCAGCACCGTCATGGCCCCCTCTTCGATGATGCTCAGCACATGGCGGGCTTGCGGCAAGCCACCGTAGTAGGGATCGGGCACGTCGGGCCCTAATTCAGGCGCATCAGCCAAAAAGAGCCTGAGCTTGTGCTGATGCGCGGGCGGAGCCATGCGCTGCATCGCCCGCAAATTCGAGCGATCCATGGCATAGAGATAATCGAAACGGTCAAAATCGGCAAGAACAAGTTGCCGGGCCCGCAAATGGCTCATAGCGATGCCGATTTCATGCGCGGCCTGCTGCATGATGCTGCAAGGCGGCTCACCCACATGATAGCTGGCTGTGCCTGCAGAATCGACTTCCACGGCATCGGCGATATTGCGGGGGATGAGCAGATCTTCAAAAATGGCCTGGGCCGAGGGTGAACGACAGATATTGCCCAGGCAAACAAATAGAATCTTGGTCATGGTCGATGAAAAAGTGCGACACACCGGGATGATGTGTCGCACATGAGCGGGTACGGGCCTGCGGACGCGCCTTACGCGGGGGTGGGCGCAAGCGGCTGCGGACGAGTCGCCAATTCCTGATCAATCATCAGCAGTCCAGGAGGATAATCCTTCATCATCCGTATCTTGGCCAGCACATCGGAAGCGGTTTTCTCCTCTTCTACCTGCTCATCGATGTACCATTTTAGCAGACTTTGGGTAGGATAATCATTTTCTTCGATGGCAAGGGCATAGAGATTGTGAATGAGGTGGGTAACATGTTGTTCATGCTTGAGCACCTCTTCAAACACCTCGACTACGGAGCCGAAATCGGTGGGTGGGGCCTCGATGGCTGTCAGGTAGACTCGGGCGCCGCGATCATTGATAAAATCGAAGAACTTCAAGGTGTGAATCACCTCTTCTTCATATTGCATCCGCATCCAGTGCGCCATGCCGGGCAAGTCCAGACTTTCGAGATAGGCGGACATGGAAAGATAAAGGTAGGCCGAATAATACTCGGCGTTGATTTGCTGATTAATGGCTTCTTTGAGCCGCTGTGTGAACATTTATTGTAACTCCATGTGAAAGGATGATTGTTCGATAATCTAAGTATATCGCATTTAGGAGGTTCCGACAACCAGCTCAAATTCAAATAGTCCCATCTCTTTGGAGGGGGTGGAATAAAGCTGATCACCATCGACACTTTTACTGCCAATGACCTGATAAAAGAAGGTATCGGCAGGGAGCCCCAGTACTGCATAATCGGTGGCTGTGCCCGATGTTCCCGACCAACCCAGCGATGTCGCATCTTCTCGCCGGAAGTAAGGGGAATCACTCTTGTAAACCTGCTCCTCGTCATCCTGGCTCAAATAAGGCCACTGAAAAACAAGATCGAGGCTGGGTGTGCTGATGGTGGGCTGGGGCGACAAAATGAGCCAATCGTAGTCCTCCACCTCGCCACTCATCACTGCCCCCTCGGGCATGGTGGCAAGGTCCGGGCCCGCGGCAACGCGACATCTGGCCATGTAGGGGCCATCAAAGGTGACAAAAGCAGGAATGGTCGTCGTGAGCATCTGGTAGCCGCTGCCCACAAGGGAATCATCGATAATAAGTTCATTTGCTGCAAAATCTTGATCACGATTCCAATCAACCCAGCAATTAAGGTTGCCATAGCCACCACTGACGGTCACATCAAGATGCCCTTGTCCGCCAGCCACCCAGGTTTCACCCTGCCGGGGCGCAACGCCATCTTCATCTGCACTGTTGTCCAGGTCATCTGCTGTGGCACGCGAATTTTGTAGCTCACCACTATCGGCATCGACATGTGCGCCCAGATGCAGCGGCGTAATGCCATGTCGCGGCCCGTTGCAAAACAACAGTGTGCTGTAATCCTGACAAGTTTGCGAGCCCGGGTCAACCCAGTTACCGGCATCGCCAAAATCCATGGGATTGTCAATGGTGTACGTTCCATCAGCCTGCGACATAATCACGTTATCGGAATTGCGCTGAATGAAAAGTTTGATGCTAACAGGGTGTAAGCTGCCGCGACAGGCCACAGGCAGATATTTGAGCGGGCCTTGCCACTCGATGGTGGGGCCGTCCTGTTCCCCCCAATCGGCCCGGGTGATGATGGTTGTTGCGGCATCGCCCGAGGTAATCTGCACATCACCATTGTTAAGAAAGATAATTTTGCGGTCATCGGCATCGTCAAAGAGGTTGTTTTCGTTGCAATCGATGGCGGCTACCCCTTGTTTGAAGTCGCTGTAGAGAATATCGGTACTGTGCCAGCTTGTGAATTTGAAATAGATGGCATCGCCATCATAGGCGTACCAGGCTTGCTTGAGTTCATCTTTATCGTAGATGTCGGTGTTGTTGACATCATCGGTGTAGGCCGGGGTTATTTGATCCCAGATGCTGTCAATGTGGCCATTGTTGGTGTCGATGCTGTGCCATTCTGCTGCCAGTACTGTGCCCGAAAGGATGAGCAAACTGGCAATCATGCTCAGGGCAAAGTTGAAACGGTGTCGCTTCGTAAAAATAGGTGTCATGGTAATTTGAGTGGTGTGATGGGATTCAAAAGGTAGACTGACCGGAATCATACCAACGGCAGTTCTTTCCTGTCAAAGGATGGGTGCGGTTTGTTGGAGTCGGGCCTTTCATCTATAATGACTCTCGACAGTTTGTCATCAATCAGGAAAAGGTACATGATTCGCTATGATTATTGGCATTGATGCTTCGCGGGCCCTGGTGGCCCGTCGCACCGGAACCGAACGCTACAGCCTGGAACTTATCAATGCGCTGCTGGATTTGAACAGCGGCCACACCTTCCGGCTGTATGTGCCGCGCACGCCACCCATCGACCTGTTTCGGGATAACGCCGAGGTGGTGGTTTTACCAGGCACGCGGCTATGGACACACAGCAAACTGGGCCCGCACACCCGCCAGCATCCCCCAGATGTGCTTTTTGTGCCATCGCATGTGCTGCCGGTGTTGGGCCCGCCTAAAACAGTGGTCACTGTGCATGATTTGGGCTACGAATACTTTCCTCAGGCGCATTCGGGCGCTGAGTTGCGCTATCTGCGATGGAGTACTCGTCGTCATGCTCGTGTGGCCACTCGCATCATTGCCGATAGCCAGGCCACCAAAGCTGACTTGATAAAGTTGTATGATGCCGACCCTCAGCGCATCCAGGTGGTGCATTTGGCCCCGGATCGGGCGCTAAAGCCTGTAACCGAGCAAGTCAAACGCTCGTTGACCGCGGCGCAATTCGGAATTCCAGGCTTTGCCCGCTATCTGTTGCACGTAGGAGCTATGCGCCCGCGTAAGAATCTGGAGCGCCTCATCGACGCCTTTGCCATTTTGCGCCAGCGTCATCCCGAGCAGAAGCTTTTTCTGGTGCTGGCGGGCGACATGGCCTCGGGCGGGCGCGCCTTACGCGAGAAGGTGAAGGCTTTGGGCCTGCTGGATTGGGTGCGGTTTCCTGGCTTTGTGCTGCCGCATCAGATTGCTGCGATTTACTCTGCGGCCACCGCTTATGTGCTGCCATCACTTTTCGAGGGCTTTGGCTTACCTGCGCTGGAGGCTCAGGCCTGCGAGACGCCTTTGGTTTGCGCCAATACATCCTCGTTGCCCGAAGTGGCAGGCGCGGGCGCCATTTATTTTGACCCGCTAAGCGTTGACGAGATGGTCACGGCCATCGAGAAGGTGCTGCTGGATGAAGCGTTGCGGCAGGATCTCATTGCCAAAGGTCGCAAAAATCTCCAGCGTTTTTCCTGGCAAAAGGCTGCTACCCAAACGCTACAAGTTTTGGAGCGTTGCTGAAAGAATCGGTGGTGCTCCCAATCAACCACCGATTTTACAAATTTTGCTGATGCCTTTCTGTATTTTCCAAGTTCATTGCTATCCGGAGCATACCACCAAGGACACAAAAGCACTAAGAACACCAAGCATTTCAAAACTTTTTCTTTCTTTGTGCCTTAGTGGTTTCTAGCCGGGCTACCTTAGTCGTAACAAAAAACAGCTTCCATTTATCAAAAAACTCCCTCCATTTCCCCAAAAATTATGCGCGCACTTCTATCCCTTTCAGATAAAACTGGACTTGTTGATTTCGCCCGGGGGCTGCACAACCTGGGCATCGAACTGATTGCCAGCGGCGGCACGGCTCGGGCCATTGCTCAGGCTGGCTTGCCGGTGACTGCTGTGGCCGATTTAACCAGCTTTCCCGAGATTTTGGGCGGGCGTGTCAAAACCCTGCATCCAGCCATCCACGGCCCCATCCTGGCCCGCGATACCGCAGAACATCGGGCGGAGCTGGCTGAGCATGGCCTGAGCCCCATAGATTTGGTGGTGTGCAATCTCTATCCCTTTACCCAAACCATCAGCCAGCCCGGCGTAACCGAGGCCGAGGCGGTGGAGAAGATTGACATTGGCGGGGTGACACTGCTGCGCGCGGGGGCCAAGAACTTTGCGCGGGTGAGTGTGGTGGTACATCCGACAGATTATGCCTGGGTGCTGGAACGCCTGACCGCGGGCGGGCTCACGCTGGATGAGCGCCGGGCTCTGGCACTGAAGGCTTTTCGGCACACTGCTGCGTATGATGCGGCCATCAGTGGCTATTTTGCGGGCCGAACGCCGCAAGAAAGTGCCACGCCCGAGACGCTGACCCTGGTGGCAGAGCGGGTGCAGGCGCTGCGCTATGGCGAAAATCCGCATCAACAAGCTGCATTTTATCGCTGGCCTGGCTACGAGCCCGCCTTCCAGCAGTTGCAGGGTAAGGCGCTAAGCTACAATAATTTGGGCGATTTGCACGGTGCCTGGGGTGCGGTTTCCGAATTCGAGGCCCCGGCAGTGGCCATCATCAAACATGCTAATCCCTGCGGTTTGGCCACAGATGAGGATTTGGTGACAGCCTTTCAAAAGGCGTTGGCTTCTGACCCCATCAGTGCGTTCGGCTCGATTGTTACTGTGAATCGGCCTGTAGATTTGGCACTGGTAGAAGCTTTTGGCAAGCTGTTCATCGAGGTGCTGGCCGCACCCGATTTTACGCCCGAGGCTTTGGCCCGCTTGAGCAGGAAGAAAAATCTGCGGGTGATGCAGGCCACTGGTGCGCGTCGCTTTCCGCTGGAATTGCACGCGATTTATGGCGGATTGTTGGCGCAGACCCCGGATGATCGGTTTGTGGCCAAGCTGGAAATCGTCTCGAAACGGCAGCCCAGCACAGCGGAGTTGGCTGATTTGCAATTTGCCTGGCACGCGGTCAAGTGGGTAAAATCCAATGCCATTTTATTTGCCAGCGACCGGGCCACCGTGGGCGTAGGCGCGGGCCAGATGAGCCGAGTGGATGCGGTGAAGCTGGCAGGTGTCAAGGCGGGGGCGCGGGCGCAGGGTGCGGTCATGGCCTCGGATGCTTTCTTCCCCTTCCCCGATGGCATCGAAGAGGCAGCCCGCCTGGGCATTACTGCGGTGATTCAACCGGGCGGCTCTATCCGGGATGCAGAGGTTATTGCCGCAGCAGATGCTTTGGGCCTGGCGATGGTTTTTACGGGCATGCGACACTTCCGGCACTAGGCCGCGCTATCGCCCTCTTGCCGGGCCATGAGCATTCCCAGCGCCGAAAGCAGTACCCGTTCCTTTATTTCACCTGAGCGCACAGCGTGCATCACCCAGTCCCACGGCTTCCACACGGTTTCGATGTATTCGGCTATATCGAAATGGGTGCTTGCACTTTGACTGGCCCCGCGGGCCAAGAAGATGTGGACTTTCATGGCGGACAGGGCCGGGTTATCCCAAAATGTGCCCAAATGCTCCCAGTGTGCGGCTTCGTAACCTGTTTCCTCTGCTAATTCTCGCTGCATCGCGGGCAGCATGGCCTCGCCCGGGTCTGCCAGCCCGCCCGGCAATTGCCAAATAATGTCATCCACAGGATAGCGATATTCCCGCTCCAGCAGGATGTGGTTGCGCTCATCGAAAACCAGCGCGGCAACGCCATCGCTGAACCGATGCACCAGCGTGTAGTCGTAGGGACGCCCATCGGGAAGCTGCACGCGATCAATCTGCAACCGCATCCACGCGTTGCTGAAAATTTCGCGACGGCTAAGACGTGGCCATGCTTGCGGCTTTCGGGTGGGCGGCATCGCAGTTGATAACGTTGGGCGGATTGTGGAGAAGCGCTTTTTGTTCCAGTTCCTGATACGCAGCGAGCATTTTTTCTCGGGTTTCGGTGCGCAGTGCGTCGATATCTTTGCGGGTAAGGCCCGCGGTGGCGATGGGGGGCAGCACTTTAACCCACGCTTTGCCAGAACGTCGATGCCCCGATGTAGCATCCAGCATGCAATAGGAAGGGCTCATCACCACCGGAACCAAGGGCGCTTGCAATTGCACGGCGGTGAGGAAGGGGCCTCGCTTGAAGGGCTGCAAGCCTCGCTTTTCTTCGTTGAGATAGCCTTCCGGGAAAATCCATAAATTGACTTTTTCCCGGCGCATTTTTTCGGCAAAATTGCGCAAGGTTCTAATGGCATCTTTGGGATTATCCCGGTCGATGAAGATGTTTCCCGCCTTCTCAAAAATCCAGCCCATCACAGGTAAGCGCCGCAACTCAATCATGGCAGCCACCACGGTGTGTGGCGGAAAGACTTCGCCAACGATGACGGCATCGAAGTAGTGCTGATGATTGCTGACAAAGATGCAGGGTTGATGTGCGGTAAGATGCTCGCGCCCCTCGACCTCAATTTCGACCCGGCCTGTTTTTTGTACACCCCAGCGCAAAAATCGCACAAAGGCATGGTTGGCGTTGGTAAGATTGCCGCGAAAGTGGAAAAGCATCCAAATTCCCATGGCAAAGGGAGTTAAAATCATCCAGATGATGGCAAAGTAGGCGCGGGCCCGAGTGAAGATTTTTTTCATATGAAATAGATTAGGGGCGTGAGTTGAAATGAACGTCGCAATTGTACAGGCCCAGGTGCAAAGCGTTTCCCTTTTTGGGGATGGGCGTGGACAGTGACGGATCGCTATAGAAGAGAACACCGCTAATCTATTTTGGTTGCAGCTTGCAGACTACTTATGTGTTTTGGTTGGCTTTGATTCAGGTGTGCGTGTTTTTTTGTGTCCGGGGGTATGGGTGGGATGTGGCGTTCTTGTGGGGTGCGGCGTGGGGGTGGGAGTTCGAGTAGGATGCGACATCCGGGTGGTTGCTGTGGGGGTAGGAGTTGGTGTGGGGGTGCTGTTGGCTACGGGCACAGGTGTACTGGTGACCGTGGCAGTGGATGTAGCGGTGGGCTCGGGCGTGGGCGTTGCGGTATGCCCGGGCGTGGGCGTGCTGGTCATCGTAGCAGTGGGCGTGGCTGTGCGCGGAGTGGGATGGAGAGGCAGTGCGGGCGCAGGGGTAACTCGCCATTTTGTGGCAGTGGGTGCAGGAGTTGCCAGCGGCTGAATCTCTGGCATCGGGCTGGGTGGGGGCGGTGTTGGCTTGTTGGCAGCTTGCAGCAGATTTAAAATTTCCTGGGCCAGGCCCTGCTGCTCAGGAGCCAATCGGGGGCGGATGGCCTGCCATCGTTCAGCCTGGGTTTCGGCACTGGCGATAAACTCGGCGTTCTCGTCAGGATAGTGCGCACGTATGTACTGCCAGGTTGCACGATACTGCGTTAGTGCCTCGGTGGGAACTGGCAACTGCTTGGCCACGAGTGCCTCAATCTCTGCCAATTGTTTTTCCGATAAGTCCCGATAATAGCGTGCTCGCGATGTTTCGGTGCGTGGCAAGTGGCTGTCGAAAGCAACGCCAGTCTGCTTGATGGGGTAAAACATTTCTCCGGGAAGTGCTTTGGCCGACAAGTAGATGAGCACAATCATCGTTGCGGCAACTGCAACTGAAACCAGCGTGCCAGGGCGCAGCAAGCCACGCAGGGCAATAAGCCACTGAGCAGGTTGCCGCTGCCGCTGCATGGCCAGGGCCTGTGTCAGGCGCGCCTGGGCAGTGCGCCGCGCGGGAGCGGGCACAGGAGCAGTCAGCAGCATTCGCGCGGGCTGCAACAGCTCCTCCAGGCCTTCATCTTGCGGGTAGGCCCGATTCGCCAGCATGGCTGTGATGGCATTGTCTAATCGATCTGTGAGCTTATTCATAATAGCCTAATTTTTTTAGCTCTTTGCGTAGCGTTGCCAAAGCGCGATGCTGAAGTGATTTGACAGCTCCAACACTTTTGCCCAGGGTACGAGCGACCTCTGGCAGCTTCATTTGGGCGAGAAAACGTAAAAGGATGACGTTGCGTTGCTCTTCGGTAAGCTGTTGTAATGCCTGATACAGATATCGACTCGATTCTTGCGCCAGCAGGAGCGCAGAGGGATCCTTTCCATGAGCAATCCAGGCTTCATTCAGTTCCAGAGGCTCAGGCGCCCGGGTGCGATTTCGGCGATGATAATCACGGGCCAGGTTTTGGGCGATACGGGTTAGCCATCCGGCCAGGCCACCCTTGCGGGGATTGAATCGGTGAATATGTTTGACCGCACGCTCGAAGACCAGACCACACAAATCTTCTGCTACATCGGCATTGCCTACCTGATAGTAGAGATAGCTGTACAGACGCGGGTAGTGCTGCTGAAAAATCATCTGCCAGGCGTCATCTTCCAGCTTTTTAGCGCGCACCAGCAACGCTTCCTCTTTCCAGACCGCAGGTGCTGAAGAAAGGTTCGTTTGCAGGGCCAATAAAAGTATCTGCAAGGGGACAGTCACGAAGTTTATTTGTAAAAGATAGGCTGATAGGTGGTGACGGGACGATCATAGGTAAAGAAAACTTGGCTGTTGGCATCCTGGCCCTGAATCCAGACCAGGCCAAAGCAGTCATCCTGAGCTGCCAGCGCAACATGCCGGGCTCCTGGCACACTCCAGTTGATGCGAGGCCACTGGACTGCGTGATGGTATTCCCGGGCCAAACCTTGCGCTGTCTGCCAGGCCCATTCTACTGCGCCCTGCCCACTGATTGCAACAGCAGGAGCTGCGCCTGCCTGTGCCCGAGCTTGCTGCCAACCACTATCCTGCATGGTGGCCAGGATGCTTTGCGTGCCCTCCTGCCACACCAGCAGCATTTTATCGTCCCGGCTGCGTAGTTGCGGCGAAAAGGCCTGGGATGTGCCATCGGTGAGCGCCACAGGAGAAAGCCAGACACCATCCACTTTGCTGGAAGTCCAGATGCGCAGGTTATCGGCAAAGCTGGCCCGATATTGCCACGCAACATGCAGTACGCCTTGAGCATCTATTGCCGCGCTGGGATGGCTGCCACGGGCGGCGTCGATGGGAGTTGCCACGGGCCAGCTTTCACCGTTGCTGGAAATAGCATGATAAAGTGTGTTGCTGCCCGGAGTGGTGTCGCTCCACAAAAGATGAACCATGCCCATGCTGCTGACAACCAGCGTGGGTGAGGTTGAGCCACCAGCATTGTTAGAAACATTGTGGGGCGCAGACCAACCTTGCAGAGCATCCCATTTGCGCGTAAAAATCTCATAGTTACCGGCAAAGGCTTGCTCCCAGGCCAAATAGGCGATGTCATCATAAGGGTCGACTGCCAGGGTGGGATTTTTGCCCTCTGCCGAGATGTGCATCAGGGGCGTAAGGTGGCCCAGTTGCCAACGCCGATACCAAATGCCATCTTCCTGCTCCCAGGCGATGTGTACCACATTTTCGGGCCCGATGGCAATGGCGGGCGCAGCGCTTTGCTGACCGGAAGTGGCGATGGGAATGCCCGCATCCTGGGCATGGGCAGGCATCCACTGGGTGAGCGCCAGAACGACGCCCACCCAACTGAGGAAGAGGAGTGTAAGAAAACCTTTATCACGCATTTTCAGTTCACTGTTTCAATGCGCATGGCCAAGAAAGAGCCATCATCGAGTCTCATGGCCTTGACACTGGCGGTGACGCCAACGCCCAATGGCCCGTTATCCTCATCAAAGATGGTGCGGGTATCAACCTTGAAGCGAACGCCACCAATTGTCCAGGCTTCAGAGGAAATAGCTTCTACCACGCCATGAAAGCTCATGCGGGCGTCTGGCTCGACCAAAAGTTTATAGGCCAGAAAACTGCCATCATCTTGCACCCAAGCATGAACTTCTACTGTGGCATTGAGGAGGGGCTCGCCATAGATGAGGGTGTTTTCATCGATGATAGCTGTTAGGCCCGCAACTTGCCATTGCCCATCATCAAAACGCTCCAGCGGGCCCTTCCATTCGACCTGACGCAATTGGTCTGCGGCAGTGCCCCGGATGTTGATTTCAATGGCCAGAAGTGAGCCGTCATCCATGCGGCGAGCACTGACCTGGGCAATAGCGCCCAGTTCGGCCCGCTCCAGGTGCATGAAGCGTGTGGCGTCATCGACCACAACATCAAATCCGGCCACACGCCATTGGGCCTCATCCATGGCCTCGATGGGCCCACGGAATTCGATTTTAAAGCCATCGGGTAAATCGTTTTGCACATGGATGCGCTGGGCGTACAAGCTGCCATCCTCCTGACGCATGGCCCGCACCGAAACCATAGCGCCAACTTCAGCAGGGCCTTCCCGCTCATCGATGATGGTGCTGGCGTCCACCATTACCGCAACACCAGCAATCATCCAGCTCTCATCGGTCATACTTTCGATGTTGCCGCTAAATTGAACATCAGCCGCAGGAAGTTGGGGGCCACGCGATTCGATGCGCCGCGCCCACAGTGTGCCATCGCTCTGCTGTAAAGCATCGACATGAACAGTAGCATTGACCATCAGGGGCCCGTTGCTGCGCACAAGGCGGGTGCGGGCATCCACCACAACCTCACGCCCGGCAATCCTCCATGTGGCTGCATTCATGGCCTCTAGTGTGCCCGTCCAGGAAACAGCAGCCAAAGTTTGCGGGGTTTGGGCCAAAACAGTGATGCTGCGGGCATGCAATTTTCGGTCCAGCTCCCTGGTGGCACGTACACTGACACGGGCGCCAACCACGGCCCGTCCGTTGCTTTCATCGATGGTGGTGTCATCGTCAATCACAATCTGACGCCCACCAATCATCCACATGGCCTGATTCATGGCTTGAATTTGCCCCTCGAACTGCATTGTGTTCATCGGCATGCGCTGGGAATCCTTGACGGTGATTTTAATAGCCAGCAGACTACCATCCTCCTGACGCAATGCCTTCACATCGACCAAGGCGCCAATCTCGGCGGGGGCACAGTGTTCATCGATGACAGTGTTGGCATCAACCGCCACACGCACAGCATCAATCATCCAGAAGCCATCTTGTTTGGAGGTGATGGTTCCACGCAAATCAACATGGACACTGGGATGTGGGTGAGGGTGTTGTGGTGTTTGCGTGGGATGTGGTGTGGGATGCGGGTGCTGCGGTGTTTGCGTGGGATGCGGTGTTGCAGTGTGGTGCGCCGGTGTTTTGGTTGGATGCTTGTGGTGGTCCACGTTTCCTCCGCCACCGTGAGCATAAACTGGAATGATGACCAGAATACTGAGCAGCAGAAGCGTTATCAAAAGTGATGTCATGCGTTTCATTTTGATCTCTCCTTGAGAATGGGTTGATGTGGGCGACTGTATTTGGCCCCTTGCACCCTTCATTAACGCAGAAAGGGCTAAAAGGATACGGTTATGCGGCAACAAAAGGATAGGCTACCAACGCCCCCTCAATGTTTGACCATCGCATGACTTATCAGCGATAATGTGGCAATTACACTGCGCGCTTTTCGCACAGCAACAGCTCCCAAAAATAATTCAGAGGTTTATAGCAATGACCAGGCAAATAAAAACACTGCACGAAGCACATCAATTATTAAAAACCTACACCTACGACCTGCGCCCGGTGGAACGAGGTTACGCCAATCGTACCCTTTATATCAATCTCGATACCAACGAAATCAAAGAAAAACCGGTCACGCAGCAAATGAAGGCCATTTTTACAGGTGGCCGCGGTTTTGCGCTGAAACTGCTGTGGGATGCCATTGATGGCGATACCCGGTGGGATGATGCTCGCAACGAGCTCATTTTTGCCAACGGGCCCATCAGCGGCTCGACCACCTATCCTGGCCTGGGTAAAACCACCACTGTCACCATCTCGCCCCTAACACACAACGTCATCGATAGCAATGCTGGGGGATACTTTGGCCCGTATCTCAAATTTGCGGGCTTCGATGCGCTGGAAATTCAGGGCAAGGCGCAAAAGGATGTCATCATCTTCATCGATGGTGATACCGGAAAAATTAGCATCGAAGAAGCACCGCTGGAAGCATTGAACTCGCACATCCTGGCGGAGCAGCTCACCGAGATGTACGCAGACCGCGCCAAAGGCCCCCGGGGCAAGCTGGGCATCTCGGTGGTAACAGCGGGCGAAGCTGCCGAACACATCCGCTACGCAATTCTGAACATGAGCTGGTACGATGTGCGCCGCAAGCACGTACGCATGAAACAGGCGGGCCGCGGCGGCGTGGGCCGTGTGTTTCGCGATAAACGCATCAAGGGCATTGTGGTGCGCTACAGCAGTCTTTCAGGACGCAGCAACAATCCAGCCGATAGCGCGCTCATCAAAAAAGCAGGCCAACGTATCAATAACGAAATCAAGCTTTATGATGCCGTACAAAACCAGATGACCACCACGGGCACGGCACATCTGGTAGAGATTATGGATCACTTCGATCTCTTGCCCACACACAATTTCAAGTTTGGATCTCATCCTGAATCGCACAAGATTGATTCGACGGTGTGGAAAGCTTTCTTCACCCAGGGCATGCCTGATGGCTGTTGGGCCGGGTGTCAGATGTCTTGTTCGCACGCAGTGGATGATTTTCGGCTGCAAACGGGCCCGTATGCCGGTGATTCGGTCATTGTGGAGGGCCCGGAGTATGAAACAGCCGCGGGTCTGGGCTCCAACATCGGCAACTTTGATCCCGCAGGTGTGGTAGAGCTGAATTTTTACGCAGACAGCTACGGCATCGACACCATCAGCCTGGCCAATTCCATCGCCTTTGTTATGGAAGTTTACGAAAATGGCATCATCAGCCAGGAGGATACGGGCGGCCTGGACTTGACCTGGGGCAATTGGCAGGAAGCTGCTGAATTGCTGCATCAGATGGCCCGGGGCCAGGGCTTTGGATACGAGGTCGTGGGCAATGGTGTGCGTTGGATGATTGACTATTTTGCCGAAAATTACGGCGCCGACCGGGGTTTCTTGCAAGATATTGGTATGCAGGGCAAGGGCCTGGAGATTTCGGAATATGTGACCAAAGAATCGCTGGCACAACAGGGCGGCTACGGCATGACGCTCAAGGGCCCGCAGCACGATGAAGCTTGGCTCATCTTCATGGATCAGGTGGAAAAACTGCTGCCAACATTCGAGAAAAAAGCGGAAGCTTTGCATTACTTCCCCATGTGGCGCACTTGGTTCAGCCTGCACGGCCTGTGCAAACTGCCCTGGAACGACATCGAACCCATTGACAACAAGGATGAGGATGAACCGGCCAAAGTGCCGCAGCATGTAGAAAATTACACCTGGATTTACGAAGGAACCACAGGCACGCCCATCACCCCCGAGGGACTCATTCGGCAATCGGAACGGGTTTATAACTTCCAGCGGGTGTTCAATCTGCGCATGGGCTTTGGAACCCGCGCCTTCGACTACAACCCCTACCGGGCAGTGGGCCCGGTGACTGTCGAGGAATACGAATCTCGACAAGAACGTTATGACAAGCAACTTCAAGAAGAAATCGGCATCGACCCGGCCGGCCTCAGCACCGAGGAAAAAATCGCCAAAGTGCGGGCTTATCGCGAAGCACGCTACGAAAAACTGGTAGATGCCGTGTATAAACGCCGTGGGTGGGATGAACATGGCATCCCCACCCTGGCACATCTCAAAGAGCTGGGCATCGACTTCCCCGAGATCGTCGAACTGGTGGAAGCGAAGCGCAGGGAACTCAACATGGAGTAAGATGATGCGGCAGAATCCCTTGCAAACAATGTTGGAATTTTTTGCCCTGACCGCTGGCATGGCCGCGGGGGCGCTGGGACTGCGCTTTGTGCGCGGCCGGCAGCGAGCCGAGGCCGAGTGGCAGAACAGCCAGTTTTCGCCCCTGAAGGAGGTGGGAAGTGTCAAAAATCTGCGGATTCTGCCGCTCATCGACTGGTACACGGCCAGCGATGACCTGACGGGCGAAGCGGGTGTCTCGTATCTCATTCAGGCGGATGACACGACGATTTTGTTTGATATGGGCCTGAACAAAAACAATGAGCATCCCTCGCCTTTGCTGCGCAACATGGCAAAACTGGGGGTTAGCATTGAGAGCATCGACATGATTTTCATCTCGCACAATCATCTGGATCATGTGGGGAGTATGCAAAATGTCAGGGAGGGCATTTTTGCCCCCTCTGCGGGGCATGTCAACCTGAACCAGGTCCCCGCTTATGTGCCCGAGGTGATGAGCAATCCCACGGCCCGCGCGCACCTGGTGGAATCGCCCCAGGTTCTGGCGCCCGGCATCGTCAGTCTGGGAACCATTCCCCGGCAGCTTTTCTTCCTGGGTTGGACGCCCGAACAATCGCTGGCTATCAACGTGGAAGGCAAAGGGATTGTTCTCATCATCGGCTGTGGGCACAGCACCATCCAGCGCATTATTGCCCGCAAAGAGATGCTGCTGGATGCGCCGCTGTACGGCGTCATCGGTGGGCTGCACTTCCCGGTGACAGCGTCCCGCTCGGTGCGCTATGGGTTGCAGGCGCAGCAGATTTTTGGAACTGGACGCTGGCCCTGGCAACGCATCACCCCTGCGGATGTGCATCGGGCCATTGCGTATATTTATCGTCGCGACCCCAAAGTGATTTCGCTTTCGCCCCACGATAGCTGCGATTGGTCATTAAAGGCGTTCAAGGATGCTTTTGGCGACCGCTACGTTGATTTGGTGGTTGGAGAGGAAATTGTCATCTGACGGCATCACCACTTCTCCGATTAAGTAGATGCACATTTGAAGCTTGAGAAAAGCGCTGGCCTCTTGGCGAACGGCGAAAATAGAGTTGCCGCTATTGCAACCACAGATGACACAGATGGCACAGATTTTCTTGAGCGTTTCTTTCCTTTTTCGGTTACTACTAAGGTAGCCCAGCTAGAAACCACTAAGACACGAAGCCACAAAGGCACAAAGAAAGAAAAAATTTTGAAATGCTTGGTGTTCTTAGTGTCTTTGTGGTGATTGAAGTCGGGTACGTTAGTCGTTACCTTTTTCGGCTCAACTGGATTTCAGGGGGTCTGGTGCTGTCAAGCCGCCGGATCACGTACCCGGCTCAAGAGCGGTGGCTCCCGGGACCGATTTGCCATCCGCCCGGCCTATCACCCCCGAAATCCAGTTGAGCCCCTTTTTCTTCGTGCCTTTGTGCTCTTGGCGGTGCACGCTGGGTGGCAATGAACCACTACATTTCAACTTTCATAGCATCACTTACTTAACCACGAAAAAATGACCAAAAAGCCTATTGTCGAAATCTACACCGACGGCGCGTGCCTGGGAAATCCGGGCCCGGGAGGCTGGGGCGCGCTGTTGCGCTCTGGGCCTCACGAAAAGGAGCTTTCGGGCGCAGCCAGCAAAACCACCAATAATCGCATGGAGATGCAGGCGGCTATTCATGCTCTGAACGCGCTCAACAAGCCTTGCCAGGTAACACTGCACACCGATTCGCAGTATTTGCGGCAAGGTATTACCAAATGGGTGCGCAACTGGCAGCGCAACGGCTGGCAGACGGCCAGCAAGAGGCCGGTCAAGAACAAGGATTTGTGGCAAGCGCTGCTCAAGGCGGCCAAACCGCATGATGTGCGCTGGGAGTGGGTCAAGGGCCACGCCGGACATCCCGAAAATGAACGGGTGGATGCGCTGGCCTCAGAGGCGGCGCGCACCAAGGCCCGGCACGCACCGCCCGATCTGGATGGTTAGCAGGCGTGCTAAATCTCCGCAAAAATCTTCTCCAGTCGCGGTACCTGCTCTCGCATTTCCTCCTCGGTGAAGGTGGCCTCCCAAAAAGGCCCGATGCCGCCGCATTCCAGTGATGTGACCCAGGGCACTTGCCAGGCACCGGAACGTAGTTGTGCCGCGGCCCAGTCCATCACCTCCCAATCATCGTCGGTTAGGGGCAGATGATCGCTCATGCCATTGGGCAGCCAGGCGCCGCCGGGCCCGGTGTACTGCTCGATAATCTCTTTGGATAAGCCGGTGGCAATGGCCCGCTGAATCCAATACTCATCAATGACCTGCATGCCGGTGATGTGGATTTCGCGGATGGCGTGCAAGGGTAAATGACTGATGTAGTCGATGTAGTCGTACTTCGAGCGCATGGCTGCGATTCGGGCGTGAGAGATATCAAAAAGGAAGCCGCAGCCAGTTTCCTGCACCAGTGCGGTGAGCATCTCGGGATTGTAGGCCGGGGGCAAGGGTTCATTGCCTAACGAAAAGCCATTCTCGACAATGACCATCTCTTGGCCAAAGTGCCGAATCACCGCCTCGACATCGTGAATCAGGGTTTCCAGTGTGCGCTCTGCATCAAAACGATGGCCCGTGTCCGGGGCGGGCGCATGAAGATGAACGTTCAGGTAGGGTGAATGGCTATCCACCAAAATTTTTTCGATTTCATGCCAGTCGGCAGGGGAGCCGGTTTCGCTGTTCATGGCTCCGCCAATGCCAAAGCCTACATCCAGCGGAAAATGAACGTAGATGGGGTAGTGATCTTTGGCCTGGGCGACCACATGGGGCCAGGCCGGGCATTTGAAAACGTCGGGCGCAATGATGCCGGCGTCATAAAGTTTGATGGCTGCTTTTGAGTAATTGAGTCCGAATTTCATGAATTTGGAAGGTGGAATTAGCGGGCGATGGCAAAGCTAAAGATGCCAAAGCGAATTTGTTTGTCGGCGATGGGCTGGCGCAGGAGTTCCGGGGTGAGGCGAAAGCCTGCTTGTTGCCAAAATCGTACCCGATCGATGGCGTTGAGAGGTACAGCGGTGCGTATTTCGGTGAGGTCGGTGGCGATACGCAGCCACTCGGCCAGGATTTTCAGGGCCAATTGCCCGATTTCATCTTGCGGTGCAGGGAGTTCCTCTTGCAAAATCAAAGCGCCCAGCCACAAAATGCCCTCTGCCGGATGCTGAAAGCGAAAATCCAGAGACCCGATGAGTTGCTCATTCTGCCAAAAGATGCCCATGATGGCCCGATCGTCACTTTCTAGCAATTGGTTGTAGTCGTTGGCTGCCTGGATGGGTGACACGGGCGAGCCGGTAAAGGTGATGAAATAACGTGGGCTGGCTTCGTACATGGCCTGCAAATCGGCCAGCATTTCGGTGGTTAGGGGTTTGAGCAGGATAGGAAGTGTCATCGGCGTTGCACTCGCACTTGTTTTTGGCGCAGCTTGATGATGGTGTCGGCGGGATAAAAGCCTTTGGGCAAGGAGGCGTTGGGATAAACCAGGCAGCGCGGGCCCAGCAACACGCCAGGATTCAACACGCTGTTGCATCCTGTTTGCGCATCGTCGCCCATGATGGCGCCCAGTTTGGCCAGGCCTGTATCGTAAACAGTGCCATCGATGGGCAGCATGATGGCAGGGCGCTTGCCTGTGAGCTGATCTTTGACACTAATCACGGTAAGATTGGAGAGCTTGGTGCCGGCCCCCAGATTCACACGCCGCCCCAAGATGCTGTCTCCCACATAGTTGAAGTGGGGAGCATGCGCGCCGGGCAGCAAGATGCTGTTTTTGATTTCGGTATCGTGGCCTACCACCGCTCCCGCGCCGATGAGCGCGTTACTGCGCACGTATGCGCCATGCCGCACCTGCGCGCCCGGGCCGATGTACGCGGGCCCGGAAATCATGGCGCCAGGCTCGACCACTGCGCCCGGGCCAATGTAGATGGCTGTGCCCGCAACCAAATGCGCGCCAGGGGCCACATCCCCCAAAATTTGGTGTTTTCGGGCCGGAAGTAGCGCCTGCAAGTAATGGGCCAGCCGGGGCAGGGCCTGCCACACAAACTCGCAGCCCCGGAACAAGTCTGCGTGATCGTAATCGGTTAAATCGAAGAAATCGGTTGGTTTAAGCATGGTATTGTTGTAAAAGAGAGAGATGGCGTCCGGCTGCTACTCGACCGGCTCCTGTCGAAGACGAATGGCGCTTTTTTCGTGAGGGAATTTGGCGACTACAGGCGTGTAGACGGCCCGCATCACATCCATATCCATTTTCATATCGCTGCTGGGCATAAAAACCTTGCTGATGCCCACCTCCTTGCGCTGGTAATCCATGGTGGCCAGAGCCAAAGGCACCTTTGCTCCCAAAGCAATATGATAGAAGCCCGATTTCCAATAGTCGGTATGCTTGCGTGTGCCTGCGGGCGGAATGAGCAAAACCATCTCCTCCCGCTCCTGGAATGCCTGAATCATTTGCGAGACCATGTTGGTGCTGTGGCTACGAATAACAGGAATCCCCCCCATCTTGCGCAGAATCGGGCCCAGCGGCCCCTTGAAGATGTCACTTTTAATCATAAAATGGATGGGAATCTCAAAAATCAGCGCGGCCAGGTAAAAATAAAGAAAATCCCAATTAGAGGTGTGAGGAGCGCCAATTACAAGATATTTTTTGTATGGCGGACGCTCGCCAATGAGCTTCCAGCCAAGTAAACGCAGAATCAAATGCGCAATTTTAGCAATCATAAACACTCCGGGAGCAGCGTCATCTTCAAAAAGAGGGGAATCCCCCCAACTTTAACGCAGGCAAGGATAAGAGTCAAGCAGTGGCAAGACTCAAATCTCGTTACTACCAAGGTAGCCCGGCTAGAAACCACTAAGACACGAAGTCACAAAGGCACAAAGAAAGAAAAAGTTTTGAAATGCTTGGTGTTCTTAGTGTCTTTGCGCCTTTGTGGTGATTGAAGTCGGGTACGTTAGTCGTTACGATTATTTAGTCGTTGCCAAATCTCTTTTAATTGGAATTGTGCAGCGCCAGGACCTTTTTGGCAGCTTGGTCATCAGTAATCAGCACATCGACATAGCCGCCCCGCAAAGCCCCAAGAATTGCCTGGCCCTTGCGAGAGCTGCCCGCTACCCCAATCACAGTATCAATCTTGAAGAGCGTCTCCAACTCAATACCCACCACCCGCCGGTTGATGTCGATATCCAGCCACTGGCCCGACAAATTGTAATGCTGTGCGCAGACATCCCCCACAGCGCCCATCTCACGAATAGCCTGTGCTTCATCCTCGGTCACGTAGCCAGCGCGCAGCAGGCTATACAAATCGGAGCGAGTAGAGCCGATGCCCACCAGGGCCACATCGGCATGCTTGGCCCGCTCCAGAGTATGCTGAATGCTGCGATCTTGCAGCAAGGCATTGCGCCCGGCCTCGCAATCGACAATCAGGGGGGCATGCAAATGCCAGCTACGGCAACCCAAGCGGTCGCTGAGCAACTGTGCCAAAATCGGACCATTGATGGGTGTGTTCTCAGAGCCGGTGGCTCCTAGAATCTGCACCACCTCGACCCCGGGCATTTTGCGCGGGCGCAGCGTGTTAATCATTTGATACAAAGCTGTGCCCCACGAAATATCAATAATCATGCCGTCATGCAGGATGTGATCAAAGTAATCGGCAGCCAGCACGCCCAGACCCCGCAACATCTCGGCATAAGATTTTGTATCTCGCACCAGTACCCGCGCAGCCTTGAGATTGAAGGTTTCAATCAAAGCTTGTTCAAGGTTGGGATCATTGCGCCAGGGATAATGCACAATAATCTCGACAATGCCCCGTTCCCGCGCCTCGGTCAAAAGCCGGGAGATGGCTGAGCGGGTCAACCCAATCTCCAAAGCAATCTCTTGCTGCGTTTTATTGTGATCATAATAAAGCGAAGCAATTTTGGCCAGGTATTCCCGCCGTTGACTATCTTGTGGAGTCATCAAATCTGCCATGAACACATCTCGCTCTGGAGAAATAAAGGGGTGAGACACGAAAAATGAGGTGAAGAGGCAAAAGCATTTGTGCGCAAGCTGCACATTAGTGAGCTTGAGTTTCTCTATTTAGTATAAAACATTTTCTCCAATTGTCAATAACCAAAAGCAAAATAAAAGCAGAAAGCTAGTAATCTGGCACAAAACGGCTATTTCATCTATCATTTCTTAGAAAAAGTCACGAATAATGGACTTGACAAACGCCGCGAGCTGTACTATCATAGAAAAACAGATGTGATTGCCTGTCACATTTGTCCAACAACGCTTCATTATCCATCGCATCCTGAGCTGACTGTTAGCCAAGAGCCACAGCGCAGCGCAGCCAAGTCATCACCACTCGGAGAAAGCCCGTATGGCGACAGCAAGCACGCACCCGCTGGTGGAACTCAAAAATATCTGGAAGGTGTTTGCAGGGGTTCCAGTTCTCAAGGGTATCGATCTGAACCTGATGCCTGGAGAGATTCATGCTCTGCTGGGCGGGAATGGTTCGGGAAAATCAACAACCATGAAGATTCTCTCGGGCGTGTACACACCTGAGCGAGGGAACATCATGCTAAACGGCAAGTCGGTGATATTCCGCAGCCCGCATGATGCTCATCGCAACGGCATCTACATGGTTCCGCAAGAACCCCACATCTTCCCGCATCTTTCGGTGGAAGAGAATTTGCTGCTGGGCCTGGAGATGGACCCCTTCGCGGCCCGAAACGAAATTCTGCAACTCGCCGATGAGATTGGCTTCGAGAGTAAGCTTTCGCAAGAAGCAGGCACGCTAAGCATCGCCAACCAACAACTGCTTGAAATCATCCGCGGTCTGCTGCGCAAGGCCCAAATCCTTATTCTGGATGAGCCCACCTCTGCCCTGACCTTCCGGGAGGTGGAAAATCTTTTCAACCGCATGCGCACTCTGTCGCAGCGGGGCATCGGCATTTTCTTCATCTCACACCGGCTGAACGAGGTGCTGGAAATCTCTCACCGCATCAGTATCTTGCGAGAAGGCAACATTGTGCTGGATGCCTACACCAGTGAAGTGGATTCGGAGATGTTGGTGCGGGCCATGCTGCCGCAGGATGCCGAGTTACAGCAGACGCAAAAACATCGCCGCACCACCGATTCCGAGGCCAGCGGCGAAGTGGTGCTGGCGGTGACCGGGCTGAACAGCGATACATTCCAGGATGTGAGTTTTGAGCTGCGAGCGGGCGAAGTGGTAGGACTGGCAGGCCTGGTAGGCGCCGGGCGCACCGAAGTTGCCGAAGCCATTGTAGGCTTAGATCCCAACGCCCGCGGTGAGGTTTTCATCAAGGGCCACGCCATGAAAAAACATGACCCGCGAGAAAGCCAGGCCCGCGGTCTGGTTTATGTACCTGAAGATCGCCATGCACACGGCATCTTTCTGGAACTGCCCAGTTTATACACCATGACAGCCACCATTCTGGAAAAGCTGGGCAAATATCTGCTCTCATTCAAGCAGGAAGCGCAGATTGGCACCCGGTATCAACAGCAGCTCTCCATCAAAATGACTAGCCTGCGCCAGCTTGCGGGCACGCTTTCGGGAGGAAATCAGCAAAAAGTGGTGCTTTCCAAAGCTCTGGCCAGCCATCCCGAAGTCATTCTTTTGGATGAACCCACACGTGGTGTCGATGCCAGCGCCCGCCAGGATGTGTATCAGCTCATTCAAAAACTGGCCAAACAGGGCGTCGGCATCCTGCTCATCTCCTCCGAACTCGAAGAAATCGTCGATCTCAGTGACCGGATTTTGGTGATGTATCAGGGACGCATCATCACCGAAATGTCACGGAGTGATGCCACTTTGCAACATGTCATGGCCGCTGCATTCGGTCTTCAGGGAGAACCAAGTCTATGAGTCGTATCCTGCGAAGTCGCGAACTTCTGGTATTTTTTCTGCTGGTGGTGCTCATGCTGGCAGTTGGGCTTATCAACCCCAACTTTTGGCAGGCTCGCTCGTTGATGCACATTCTGAACAGTAGTTTGATTTTGCTGCTGGTTTCGATTGGCGAAATGTTTGTCATTCTTACCCGGGGCATCGATGTTTCGGTGGGCGCCATTTTGGGCCTGAGTGCGGTCATCCTGGGTGTGGCCCTGAACGCGGGCGTGGCCCTGCCCCTGGCTGTGCTGCTGGCGCTGTTGGTCAGCGTGCTGGCAGGCATGGTCAATGCCGTGGGTATCACCTTTTTGCGTGTGCCCCCCATCATTATGACCTTGGGCACGCTGGGCGTTTACCGCGGTCTGATGCTCATCATCACCGGCGGAAGCTGGATTGAGACGATTCCCGCTAATATCAAATTTTTCGCCAACTGGCACATCCTGGGGGTAAGATTTTTCATCTGGCTGACATTGGTCATCGTTCTGCTAACCACCTTGGCGCTGCGCAAATACAAAAAAGCCCGCTACTTTTATGCGGTAGGTGATAACGAAGAAGGGGCCCGGCTCATGGACATTCCGGTGAAAAAGACACTTTTTGCCGCCTACACCCTGGCCGGGCTTTTTGCAGGCATTGCCGCGGTGATTTTTGTGGCGCAGATTGGTTTCGTGCCCATGCAGGCCGGTAATGGGCAGGAATTGCGGGCCATTGCCGCGGATGTGCTGGGCGGCGTAAACCTGGCGGGTGGCGTTGGCAGCCCCCTCTCAGCCGTGGTGGGAGCGATCTTCCTCACTGCGGTGGATAGCGCACTGGTCTTTTTGAAAGTTCCGGGCTACTGGAACAATGCCGTGGGCGGGGCCATTTTGCTGGCAGCCGTTTTCCTTGATTATCGGGTACGCCGGGCAGTGGCTACCCAGCAACGACAGGCCCGAGCCGCAGTTCGCAAAGAGAGCAATCATCAGGAAAACACCCATGCCCCCGAAAAGGAGCAAGCATGAAATCACAAGCATTGAAATGGCTCAAAACATGGGAATTCGGCCTGGCTGTGTTGCTGGTGCTGGAAATTCTGGTGCTGGGAGCCATCAATCCTACCTTCTTGAATCTTGAAAACCTGCTCTACTCTACCAGCGACTTCACACACATCTTACTGGCGGCCCTGCCCCTTACCCTCATCATCATCAGCGCGGGCATCGATATTTCGGGCGTCTCCATCATGGGACTCAGTTCCATCACCCTGGGCCTTATTTGGGTGGCGGGCGTCAATGTCTTTGTGGCGCTGCTGATTGCCCTGATTATCGGCGTGCTGGCAGGCATGTTCAACGGCGCTTTCGTAGCCTCCACCGATGTCAATCCACTGGTAATTACCCTGGGCTCACTCTTTATGTTTGCAGGCATTGCCATGGGCCTGCCCGGCCTGTTGGACGCTCTGGGCTTTAATGCTTATGGTGCAGCCGGTTTTGCAGCCTACATGTACGAAGGCATCAGTGGTCTGCCTCATAGCTTTAATCAAATAGCACACGGAGGCATCGGCTGGATTCCCTATCCACTGATTATCGTTCTCATCTTCGCCATCTTCCTGGGCATTTTGTTGCACAGAACTCGTTTTGGCCGCTATCTCTACCTGATTGGCGTCAACGAAAAGGCAGCCCGTTACAGCAATGTGCCGGTCAAATCTACCCTGATTAGCGTTTATGCCCTGAGCGGCCTGGGTGCAGCGCTGGCCGGTGTGGTACTCACATCCTACTTTACCTCGGCCCGCTCCGATTTAGGCAAAGAAGCCTTACTCACCATCATCACCGTGGTCGTACTGGGCGGCGCAGACATCAATGGCGGCAAAGGCTCTATCCTGGGAACATTGCTGGCAGGATTCCTCATCGGATTCTTGCGACAAGGACTTCTGGCCATTGGCGTCACCAGCGATGTCGTGCCAGTAGTGATTGGCGCATTGCTCATCATTGTGGTTGTACTCAAACTCCTGCTTGCATCCCACAATCAACGTCGACTCAATCAACAAGCGCTGCATGTCAGTATCGAAAGGAGGTGAAAATTTATTATCCTGCAACCAACATCCCCCCAGCTCACTTTCCCGATTCCTTCCTACTCTCTCATCTCATCATAACCCAGTTCCAAAAGGAGGACTTCCAAAATGTCTCGCAAGAAACTATTGTTGGTTTTAGTCGTTGTACTGCTGGTGGCAGCCTTTGTTAGCGCATGTGCGCCCAAAACCGCCCCAGCCAAAGAAGCACCTGCCAAATCAGAAGCGCCCGCCAAAGCCGAAGCCCCCGCCAAATCAGAAGCGCCTGCCAAAGTAGAAGCCAAGATTGCCTTTATCCCCAAACTAACGGGTGTCGGGTTCTTTGAATCGGGCGGCGCAGGAGCAGAGGCCATGGGCGAAAAACTGGGAATCCAGGTGAAATATGATGGCCCCAGCGAAGCCAGTGTCAGTGGCCAAATCGAATACATCAACAACTTTGTCAATCAAGGCTACAACGGCATCGCTATCTCTTCACTCTCGCCTGATGGCCTGTGCGAAGCACTGAAACGTGCCGCAGACAAAGGCGTAAAAGTTGTAACCTGGGATTCAGACACCAATCCCGAATGCCGCACCTTCTACATCAATCAGGGCACGCCCGACATTCTGGGCCGCATGTTGGTCGAAATGGCTGCCAGTCAGATGGAAGATGCCAAAGGCGCTCCCAAGAAAGTGGCATTCCACTACTCAAGCCCCACCGTGACCGACCAGAACCAATGGGCCACTGTTGCCAAAGATATCATCGCCAAAGAATATCCCAATTGGGAAGTCGTGGCCACCGAATTCAGTGGCGAAGATGCCCAAAAAGCGGTTCAGGTTCCCACCGATCTCTTCCAGACCTACCCCGATCTTGATGCCATCATCTGCCCCGATGCCAATGCGCTGC
This sequence comes from uncultured Caldilineales bacterium, assembly GCA_964565065.1. GTDB lineage: Bacteria > Chloroflexota > Anaerolineae > J102 > J102 > M2005. Next base: position 26,402 of record CAZMDD010000105.1, read on the forward strand.
CCGGCTCTGCTCAGGCCGCAGAAAACCTTGGTATTGCTGGCAAAGTCATCATCACAGGCTTCTCTACCCCCAATGTCATGCGTCAGTATGTCAAATCGGGCACAGTCAAACAATTCGGACTGTGGGATGTGGTCAAGCAGGGCAAATTGGCCGTGTATGTGACCAATATGCTGCTGGAAGGCAAAACGCTGAAAGTTGGTGATAAATTTGATGTGCCAGATGTGGGCACGGTCGAAGTTTCCCCCAACAAAATTCAGGGCTACGATTACGAAGCCGATGGCAATGGCATCATCTTGCTGCCCGAGCGGGTCATCTTCACCAAAGACAACATCGACAATTACGACTTCTAACCCCTCCTCTTGAACGCTGGGGGCTCGCGCGGGTTGACGCGGGCCCCCAGCCCTTGTCGTGGTGATGGGATAGTGGGGATTCCCAAACCAATCCCCCTTATCCCATCGTCAAAACGCTCTCACAAACTACGGAGGCCCCATGAGACATCTTTTAGCGCTGGATGCCGGCACTGGCAGCGGCCGGGCAGTCCTATTCGATGAAACAGGTCGCCAGATTGCCGCTTCGGCGCGGGAATGGACGCACAAAAGCGATCCCCGCTTTCCTGGCTCCATGGAATTTGATATGCCCCACAACTGGGAGCTGCTCAAGGCGTGCATCCATGATGTATTGCAAGCTGCGCCCGAGGCCAGCATTGTCGGTGTTAGCACCACCAGCATGCGAGAGGGCATTGCACTTTATGATAGCCAGGGCACTGAGCTTTGGGCCTGCGCCAATGTCGATGCCCGGGCCATCCAGGAAGTAAAAGACCTGCGCGCTCAAAATCCTGAGCTGGAATTCGAGCTTTATCTGAAATCGGGACAAACCTTTGCTCTGGGAGCAGCGCCACGCTTGCTGTGGCTCAAGCGCCACGAGCCCGCACTTTATGACCGTGCCGCCACCATGGTCATGCTCAGTGACTGGATTTCGGTGCGTCTGGGAGCCCCACCTCATGTCGATCCCTCCAATGGCGGCACAACAGGCCTGTTCGACCTAAAAACCAGGCGCTGGGCCCCAGAGATGATGGAAGCGTGTGGGTTGCGACCCGATTTGCTCAGTGCGCCCGTGGCAGAATCGGGCGAGGTCATTGGACAGGTATCGGCGCAGGCAGCGGCCGAAACAGGACTGCCCGCGGGGATTCCCATTGTGATGGGTGGTGGCGATGCGCAGCTTGGAACAGTGGGCGTGGGCGCGGTGGAACCGGGCCAAGCCGCAGTATTTGGCGGCTCCTTCTGGCAGCAAGAGGTGAATTTGGCACAACCGCTGAGCGACCCCTCGGGCCGGATGCGGATGAATTTCAACGCAGTGCCGGGCCAGTGGCAAGCTGAAGCCATTGTCTTCTTCCCGGGCATTGCAGTTCGCTGGTTCCGCGATGCCATCACTCCCGACATCAAAGCTGCGGCCCTGGCCGCGGGAGAAGACCCCTATGCCCGACTTGAAGCCCTGGCTGCACAAGTCCCCGCGGGCTCCTACGGCATCCTGCCCATCTTCTCCGATGCCATGGATTACATGCACTGGCGACACGCGGCGCCCTCCTTCCTGAATTTGGGACTAGAGCCCGAAAAATACACCCGGGCAGCCATGTTCCGGGCCCTGCAAGAAAATGCGGCCATCATCACCCTGGCCAATTTACGCCGCATCGCCGACATCACCGGCACCTTCCCCCAAAGCGTCATCTTTGCCAGCGGCGCATCCAAAGGCCCGCTATGGTCGCAAATCCTGGCCGACGTGTTACAGATTCCCGTACACACGCGCGTGGTCAAGGAGGCGACCGCGTTAGGCGCGGCCATCTGTGCGGGCGTGGGCGCGGGCCTGTACACCGACATGTCTGCGGCAGCACAGGCTTTGGTGCAAGAGGACAGCGTCTATCACCCCAATCCCGCCAATGCCCAGGTTTATCAAGACCTGGCCCAGCGCTGGCAAGCAGCCTACGCTCCCCAACTAGCACTATCCGATTCAGGCGTAACCACATCCATGTGGCGGGCCCCAGGCGAATAATTCAGCCACAACCAAGCCAAAAGAACCCTCACACCAAGGAGCTTAGTCAATGAAAGCATTCAAAATTCATGAAGATGAGGTCGAATACAGGTTCGACGGCATCTCGGGCCCCAAATATCTTATGCGCGGGCCTCGGGCCGACTTTGGCATGGTCGTGCTCAAGCCGGGCGAAGATTTTCAGACCCACTATCACCGCACCATCGAAGAAGATTTCTTCACCCTGACCGGCACTGTTGACATTTATGTTGATGGTGACTGCTGGACACTAAACCCGGGCGATCTTTGCCATGTGCCGCCGCTCACGCCCCACTACCTCATCAATCGCGGCGATGAAGACTGGAAAGCGATTTTTGTAAAAGCACCTTACGACCCCAAAGACAAAATCAATGTACAATGGCTACCCGGCGACGAAATGCCGGAAATCGAGTAACCGACACAGCTCGCCCAATCATACAGCCACCGACCTCGGCAGAAAATCGCCGGGGTCATTTTTATGAATCGATGCTGTGCCCTGCAGCCCGCAGCGCGGCCAGCGCCCGCCCTAGCTGCTCTTGCTTCAGCATCAGATAATCGGTGTCATAAGTAGAGATAACAAAAACACTCACCCCAGCCGCCTGCAAAGGGGCCAGCAATGAGGCCAAAATACCCACCAAACTAAAATCCAGCGGACCTGCCACCTGCAAACAACGCCAGCCCCGCTCGGCAGGCAAATCAGCGGGCGCAGCCTCAGCCGAACACACCACCGAAAGCTCATGGGCCGTGCGGGTCAAACTAAAAAAAGGAGCGGCCAGCGCCCACGCGGGCACAGGCGCGCGGGCAGGAAGGCGGGCCACCAGCAAATCATCGGGCAAAAGCAGCAAATGCAACATAGCACCATCATACCTGCATCGCCAAAAGTAAGCAAGCAGCGCCAAGATAGCATAGCGCATCTTTGTCTAACCGTCACTTCTTCCCTATAATGCTTGCACAGGTCCTAAAACTGTGACCCCTGCCCAGATTGACACCCTCTCCACCCATCCCCCCCCTTTTAACCATGTCTACACAGCTCCCAGTACAATTTACCGACATTCTTTACGCCCGACGCAACCTGCAAGCCTATTTGCGAGCCACCCCCCTGCATCCCTACCCCGCACTCAGCGCCATGGTAGGAGCTGAGATGTGGGTAAAGCATGAAAACCACCAGCCAGTAGGAGCCTTCAAAGTTCGAGGCGGTGTTCACCTAATCTCACAACTCGATGCCCAACAGCGTCGCGCAGGCGTCATTGCCGCCAGCACCGGCAATCATGGACAATCAGTCGCCTATGCGGCCCGTCTCTTTGGCGTGCGTGCCATCATTGCAGTGCCTCAGGGCGCTAATCCCGCCAAGATCGCCTCCATGCGCCATCTGGGTGCCGAGGTCATCTTCCGGGGGAAAGATTTTGACGAAGCACGCGAATGGGTAGAAGCAGAAGCACCACGGCAAGGCTACCGCTACATCCACAGCGGCAACGAACCCCATTTAATTGCGGGCGTGGGAACCTATGCCCTGGAAATGCTGGAAACGCAACCAGACCTGGATGTCATCATCGTGCCAGTAGGAGGAGGCAGCGGCGCAGCAGGAACCTGCATCGCCGCCAAAACCATCAATCCCCGCATTCAGGTCATTGGCGTGCAAGCAGAAAACGCACCCGCTGCTTGGCAATCATGGCGCACGGGCCAGGCAGTCGAAGCTGAGATGCACACCTTTGCCGAGGGTCTGGCCACACGCACAGCCTTTGAAATGCCCCAACAAATTCTGCGCCACTACCTGGACGATTTTATTTTGGTCAGCGAAGATGAACTGCGCCGGGCTGTTATCATTCTGCTGGCGCACACCCGCAACCTGGCCGAAGGCGCGGGCGCAGCCTCATTGGCCGCCGCGCTCAAACAACGCGATGCCCTGGCAGGCAAAAAAGTAGGCATCGTCCTCAGCGGCGGCAATCTCAGCATCGACCGCCTGCGCGACCTGCTGGCCGCCGAAGGTAGTCCCGGCTTCAAGTTGTAAGAGGTGGCGATGCCTAGACCTACTGAACTCACGCCCCACCTTCCCACACACTCAAGCGAGAACCTCATGTCCCCAGTCATCCTCATCATCGAAGACGATCCCTCCATCGGCAAACTGCTGCGGCGGGCCCTGCTGCTGGAAGGCTACGATGCCCAACTGGTCAAAAATGGTCTGGCAGGCATTGCCGCCTTTCACGAAAAAAAACCTGACCTCATCATCCTGGACCTAATGCTGCCCGGCATCGATGGCATCGAGGTGTGCAAACGCATTCGCGAAGAAAGCAACCTTCCCATCCTCATGCTCACCGCCCGAGACACCGTAGAAGACCGAGTTTTGGGCCTGGATAGCGGCGCAGATGACTATGTTATCAAACCCTTCGACATTGACGAACTTCTGGCCCGGGTTCGGGCGCAACTACGACGCAGCCAACAACACCGCCCCAAACTTACACTGGAATTTGCCGACCTGGTCATGGACACCGCAGCGCGTACCGTGCGCCGCGGCGCGCGCGAAGTAGAACTCACCGCCCGGGAATTCGACCTGCTGGAACTTTTCATGCGCAACCCCAACCAGGTCATCACCCGCACCCAAATCTACGACGAAATCTGGGACTACGACTTTGGCGGCGAATCCAACATCATCGAAGTCTACATTCGGTATCTGCGCACCAAACTGGAAGCTGAAGGAGAACCACGCCTTATCCACACCAAACGAGGCGCCGGTTACATCCTACGCCAGCCCTGAGCCTGCTCACCCCCTCACCGCATGTCCTTACGCCTGCGCCTGACCCTTTGGTACACCGGACTCCTGGCCGCCCTGCTGCTGCTGGTAGGAGCCATGGTCTACTCGCGGGTGCAAACCAGCGTTGTAGGCAGCATCGATCAAGAACTCCAGCAACGGGGTGATCAAATTGCACGGCTGGCGGGCCTCACATCGGGCACAACCCTACTGGCCGACCCACTGCTCACCCTCATCAGCGCCTCGTTCGAATCAGAAATGTTCGTGCAGATACGGGAAAACTCCGGTCGCACCATCATTCGCTCCACCAATCTCGGACGCTCCGTCATCGAACTGCCCGCGGCCTACTACCAACAAGCACTCAACGGCTACGCGGGCTTCTACAATCTCAGCATCAGCCATCCCGGAGACCTGCGCGTCTACTTTACCCCCATCATCGTCGGGCATCGCACCGTGGGCATTGTGCAAATGGCCCGCAGCCTTGCCCCCCAACAAGCCATCCTCAAAGAACTCAGCAACAACCTGCTGATACTCTTTGCCATCGCCCTGGCCCTGGCCGCGGGCGGCGGCTACTGGCTCATTGGCGTAGCCCTGCAGCCCATCAACGAATCCACTGCCACCGCCCTGGCCATCACCCGCACCGGCAACCTCAAGCGTCGTGTACCGGTACATCGTCAGCGCATAGATGAAATCGGCGCCCTGGTCAGCACCTTCAACGAAATGCTTGACCGCCTGGAAGAACTCTTCGAAAAACAACGACGCTTCACCGGCGACATCTCTCACGAACTCCGCTCGCCCCTCACCACCATCCTGGGCAACCTTAGCCTGTTGCGCCGAGCTCACAGCCTGCCCCCCGAAGAACAAGCTGATATGCTGGCCGAAATGCACTCCGAAGCAGAGCGCATGCACCGCCTCATCTCCGACCTGCTCCTCCTTTCCCAGGCCGAAGCAGGCCTGAGCCTCAACCGCGCCCCCGTAGAGCTAGACACCTTACTGCTGCAAAGCTATCGGCTGGCCCAACGCCGCGCCAACGGCAGTCACACCATCCAACTACTACACGAAGACCAAATCATCGTCCAGGGAGACGCTGATCGCCTGCGCCAAATCCTGGATAACATCATCAACAACGCCCTGCGCTACACCCCTGCGGGAGGACTCATCCAGCTAAGCCTGCACTGCCAGCAGGATCAAGCCATCATCAGCATCAGCGACAACGGACCCGGCATCGCACCCCAAGACCTGCCCCACATCTTCGAGCGCTTCTACCGGGCCGACAAAGCTCGCACCCGCGCCGCGGGCGGAACCGGCCTGGGACTCTCCATCGTCAAATGGCTGGTCGATGCACACCACGGTCACATCGAAGTCGAAACCGCACCAGAAGAAGGCACCACCTTCCGCATCTACCTGCCCGTAGCAGTCCCCTGCTCCCCCACAGCCAGCTCGTGAGCCTCACCCCCGAACTCATCCACTGGCTTCAGGAGAAAGAAGCAGCCGCGTGGTTACCAGGCTTGACCGCAAGCCCGCCCGACGATGCTGCACTCCTGGCAACACTTCTTCACCTGCGAAAACATGTCGCCCCCCACAAAGCCGCGGCATTAGTAACCCAGGCCCGGCTGCGCTACCAGGCTCGCAAAAAATTCGGAGCCCAGGCCGCAACTTTATTCTTTACTGCCACCCACTTGCAACAAGCCAGTCCTCCGGCAGTGGCCCGGCACATAGCCAATCGCTATACGAAGCACCCCATCGTCGCCGACCTGGGCTGCGGCATGGGCGCCGACAGCCTGGCTTTGGCCGCCCGAACCGAACAGATCCTGGCCATCGACCAAGACCCCCTGGCCGTAAGCCTGACCCAAGCCAACGCCCGGGCCAGCCATCTGCACCACCGCATCCATCCCATACAAGCCGACATCCTGCAACCAGCCTGGCACACCGACACCGCCTGGGCCGACCCAGGCCGCCGCCAGCAAGACTCCCGCCGCATCTTTCATCCCCAGGCCCTGCAACCGCCCCTGGCAGCCCTGCTGAAGCTGCAAAACAGCAGCATCCCGCACATGGGCATCAAACTCATGCCCGGCCTGCCGCACCAACACATACCGCCCCAGGCCGAAACTGAATGGATTAGCCTGAACGGACAGCTCAAAGAAGCGGTGCTGTGGCTGGGCAACCTGGCCCAGCATCCGGGCCAACGTCGGGCCACACTCCTGCCCGCGGGCCTGAGCCTGTATGCGCATCATGCGCCCGCGGTGGTGCGCGCACCAGGCAGCCATCTCTACGAACCTGATCCCGCCATCATACGCGCCGGAGCAGTTAGCGACCTGGCGCAGCATCTGGGCCTGTGGCAACTGGATGAACAAATCGCCTATCTCAGCGGCGCCCAGATAGCAGCCAGCCCCTGGGCCCGAACCTGGCGCATCCTGGAACACTTCCCCTTTGATCTCAAACACCTAAACCGTCGCCTGCGAGCCCTGGGCGCACAAGTCGAAGCAGTCAAAAAGCGGGGCTCCCCCATCCAGCCAGAACCCTTCCGCAAACGTCTCTACCGCCGCAAACAGGGCCGCTCCGTCGTCGTCATCCTCACCCGCGTCCACGACCGCGCCTGGATGCTAATAACTGAACGTGAGTAACGACTAACGTACCCGACTTCAATCACCACAAAGGCGCAAAGACACTAAGAACACCAAGCATTTCAAAGCTTTTTCTTTTCTTCGTGCCTTTGTGGCTTCGTGTCTTCGTGGTTTCTAGCCGGGCTACCTTAGTCGT
>CAZMDD010000106.1:0-9635 GCA_964565065.1 uncultured Caldilineales bacterium
CCGCCGTTTTACGCATCACGTATCACCTCTTTTGCAAACGCGACAATCGTCAAGCCTTAAAATAGGTTTGCTACCAAGAAGTATCACAGTTTTCAGTGTTCATGCGTCGCTGGTGCGGGCACGCGGGCGCATGATGCGGGCGGGCGTTCAACCCGCCGAGTCACAGACTCGCCTGGACACGGTTTTTTGATGGAGGAGCTGGCGATTGACTACGAAGCGCTGCCCGCGGATGACTCCCTCCCCCGCGAGCGAACGTGCATGAGCGGGCGGGGGAGGGGGCGATGATGGGCGGCTGCCCGGTAGCCCCATCCATAGGGTGGCGTATCGTCACTGTGTCGTTCTTGTGGCTGCATGTTAATATTGATTGCATCCTGTCTGAAGCCGACTGTTGGAGACACCATTATGATCATTGATATGACAAATGTAACCACAAGTGATAAGGCCAGCCTGGATCTTGTATGTTTCATGATCTTCCTCCAATTTACACGAGTTCACATTAAGTTTAAGCCATCAGGCCTATCATTTTAGCAAACGATCTGCTTTGACATCATAGATAAGAGAGTGATGTGTCGAAAAATCATACAATACATAGAGATCCTTTCCTTTTTTAACCTTTACCTTCCAAAAAGGCGCCGTAGGGTTCCCCCCATAGTGAAAAGATGTCATGCTTTTCCACGTGTCATACACTAATTCCGGGTCATTCACGACTTGGTAACCAAGTTTTTCGACCGCTATGCGTGCTTCATGGGCATTAAGCGGAGGGAACCTTGGAACTTCGGCTTTGCTCCAACTGACCAATCTCCCTTTTCCTTGTTGAAGACCGACTGCTGCGAGTCCGACCACTTCATTTTGATAGTAGAATGGAATTACGTAATAGCGTTCATATTTCCCGCTCAGAGCTTTGACATAGACAGGTTCCCCGGGCATTATCTCTTTGGTTTGGGGTCCAAAGAAAAATGCATCCATCGTACTCTGAAACCCCGGATCACTGATGACAATCGAAATGACATCCTCTGGTTTGCTTATAGGAATAAATGGGCGTTCCCAGGTTGGTTCAGGCACGGGTGCACCTTTTGGCCTCTCATTATCAAGTACAGGAGGCGGTGTTCGCGTTGGTGGCCTCGGCGGCAAGGGCGTAAGCGTTGGCGTTGAAGTAGCTAACACAGTAGCCGGTGGTGTTTCTGCGGGGAGGGTTGGAGCTCGTGATGGTGTCACCTGCGGCCGACTCGGTGTCTGGATCGGTGACTGAAACATGGGCGATTCTGCCTGAGGTTCTCCCCGTAATCCCTGAAAGGTCATTACCAGAACCACCACCAGCCCTGCCAGGGCCAGCACCCCCAATAAACTACCCGTCAATCTCAATATGCGTTTCATAATTGAACCTCCTTGCATCATGATGACACTCAAATGGCACACTACGAGCGGAGCGAGTGGACGGTGTGCAATCGCATGTTAGCCCGAAGCGGAGCGGAGGGCTGCGATTGTACACGTGAACCGCGCATTAGCGCCGGAGCGGAGCTTCGGCGCTAACTATAATTATACGGACGTCCGCAATATCCCCCTCAGCGGGGGGTTATACGGAAAGCTGGATAATCTCCGGCCGGGTTGTATTATACGGAAAAAGAACATATAATCTCCTTGTCTATCCTTTTATGCGGACAAGCACTACAGGTAAACCGATTTTATCGATCCTTGTCTATCAACTATGGTCACCATTACAGCATATCTTTACCATCATGTCAAATACTCAAATTCCCACCAGGCCCAAACTTCTGGATCAGGTGCGGGATGCCATCCGGCGCAGAAACTACTCCTACCGCACCGAGCAATCCTACGTGCAATGGATCAAGCGTTTCATCATCTTCCATAAGGAACGCTCCGGCCAATACATCCATCCCCAAGATATGGGCGTCTCTGAAATTGAAGCCTTCCTTACCTGGCTGGCCGTGGAGCGGCACGTGGCCGCTTCCACCCAGAATCAGGCCCGCAGCGCCATTCTCTTTCTCTACGACCACGTTCTCCATCAACCCATTGCTACCCAGCTTCGCCCCGCTCAAGCCAAGAAGCCCCAGCGCCTTCCCACTGTCCTCACCAAAGATGAAATCGCCGTGGTTTTTCAACGCCTCTCCGACCCTCACCTGCTCATGGCTCAACTCCTCTACGGCTCTGGCCTCCGGCTCATGGAATGTCTGCGCCTGCGCGTCCAGGATATTGATTTCAACCAGCACCAGATCATCGTCCGCAATGGCAAAGGCGCCAAAGATCGGGTTACCATTCTCCCCAAATCCCTTATCCCCTCTCTACAAATGCAACTTCAGGAGGCCCGGCGCATCTACGAAAACGACCTGGCTCAAGGGCTTCCCGGCGTCTCTATGCCCGACGCGATAGACCGAAAATACCCCAACGCCGCCCATGAATGGCCCTGGCAATGGCTCTTCCCCGCTCCAAGACTCGCCACGAACCCTCGCACTGGCGACCTCCGACGTCACCACGCTCACGAAAGCGGCCTGCAAAAAGCCGTGCGCCGAGCTGCAAAACAGGCTGGTCTTAACAAAAGCGTCTCTCCACATACATTCCGCCACTCCTTTGCCACCCATCTCCTGGAAGCCGGCTACGACATCCGCACCGTTCAAGAACTCCTCGGCCACAAAGATGTAAAAACCACCATGATCTACACCCACGTTATGAACGCCGGTCCCTTTGCTGTCCGCAGTCCCCTTGACAACGCATAAGCAAATAACCAGAAACAAGCCTCCCCACAACAATCTCGATGAATCTCCATTGAATCCCTACAACCACCCCACTGCTCACTGCCCACTGCCAGCGACCTATCCCACGCCCAACCATCCCTTCACCCGGCCCGAAGGAATGAGCCCCAACACCGCTTCCATATCCTCACTCTTGTGCACGCCCGTGAGCAGCAGGCCCGCGGCATAGGCAATAACGGCCAGGCCCATGGCCAGAGGCAGGCTAAAGGGCCCCACCAAAATAAACACCGCGGCCATCATCAGGCCCGCAACCACCTGCCGCCACAACACATCGAACCAGGGAATTGGCGCAATGTGCCTGTGCACCGCATAAACAAAGGGGAAAAAGAGCGCAAACTCCGAAAGAATGGTGGTCACGGCTGCCGCGGTAACGCCATAACGGGGAATCAGCAAGATGTTGGCCACCGTGTTGAAAATGACGCCCCCCACAAAAGCCCAGGTCAGGAACTTTTGCTTATTCACGGCAATGAGCACATAATGCGTCACCGAATTCATAAAACCGATGGGAATACTCAGCACCAGCAGTTGCAGGGGCAGCACCGAGCCGGGCACATAATCCGCACCGCCCAGAATATAAATCAGAGGCTCGGCAGTAAAAAAGATGAACACAGCAACGGGAATAGCAATCAGCGTCAGCAGGCGCAGGCTCAGACGATGCGTTCGGGCCAAAGTATCGGGCGCATCCGCGGCAAAACGGGCCATGAGCGGAAACACCGCCAACGTGAAATAACTGGGAATCACATTCAGGCCATCGATGTATTTATACGCGGCGGAATAGAGTCCCACGCCAAAAACGCCCACCACCGAAGTCAAAATCAGCACATCGATGCGCCAAAACACCGTGGCCAGCAGATGATTCAGCATCAGGGGATAACTCTCGCCCAGCATCCACTTTTGCAGCTTCCAATCAGGCTGCCAGCGCAAACGCACCACATGACGGGCCATAAGCACATACAGCCACACCGTCTGCACCGCATTCATCAGCAAAGCCACGCCCGCCAGACCCACAAACCCCCAGCCCATGAACAGAGCCAGCGCGCCCAGCGTCACCTTGGCCAGAGCAATGAACGAGGCAATGCCCGCGGGATACTCCATCTTCTCATAAGCATAAAACACCGATGAAAAAGCATCATTGAGATTGGCAAAGAACAAAGCCGCAGCAAAAAGCGCAATGGCCCAAACAGTGGCCATGTTGATGTTGCCGCCCCGCCAATAAAGCCAGGTCACACCCGCCATCACCGGCAACGAAACCGCCCACAACGTTATCCGCAGCAACACCACATTATTCAAAAACTGATTCGCGGTCTGCGCATCCCGCTTCTTGGCCACCTCGCGGGTGAGCAAAGTGCCCAGACCAAAGCGCACCAGAATCTCGAACAAACTATAAAACTGCACCGCAAAGGTGTAAGCGCCCTCGCCAGCGGGCATGAGAATGCGCAATCGCAGCAGCGCGAACGCATAATCGATAAACTTGTTCACCAGCGACATGCCCATGGGAACCAACGAATTCTTGGCCACCCGCTTCACCTCAGCGCCCTCCCCCTGCGCCTCGCGATAAAACCTGCCCCAGGCCCACCAGCCAATGAGCAAAAGCAGCAGCATCCCCGCCAAAAAGCTGGCGAACAACCCCATCTTGAAAGACATGGGCGTATAATGGAAACGCACCTGATACCAACCGGGCGCATCCACATACACCGCCCGGAACATGCCATCGGCCCGATAAATGGGCGTCTCCAGCTCATCCGGCGGCTCCAGGCCCGACTCCGGCGTTACCAGCGGACGCACATAAGCCCGCCAGCCCGGGAAATACGCATCCGTCAGCAACACCCAGCCCGGCGCATCCAAACGCACCTCCACCAGCACATCGTTCAGGCCATAATCCACCACCCGGGCCTCACGCTGCCGACCAAACACAGGCGCGGGCGCCCGCTCCAGACCCGCAATAACCACAATCTGGCGCAAATCCAGCTCGCGCAGCGCCGCATAGGTTTCATCTTGTGGGAGGACGCGCGCCTCGGGCAGCACCAGCACCTTGGGCTGCGCCCGCGCGTTCTCATAAATCTTCACCTCGGCATCGTAAACCAGCGTGTAATCGGGTTCCGAAAGCGCCTGCGTCGTCACCACATACTTGATCCCCAGCAGATTGAACAAGGGGTCGTGCAGCGCGGGCGCGTTAGGCGCATAGATGGGCGCGATGCGATTGTAAAGCAAATCGCCCTGCGTCTGCAACTGCCTCATATAATCAGCGTATTGCCTGAGGATGATAGAATTGTAGCCCCGCACATCATACAGACCCCAGAGCATCCCCAAATTCGCATTCAGGGTCTTTTGCTCATCAGGCAACTGATAAGTGGTCAAACGCCACGGCTGCTCAGGATTCTTGTGAGCAGCCAGCCACTGCATGGCCGGAGGCTGAAACCGCAGCAGCGCAGGGTCCGTTTTAGGATTGAAAGGATAGCCGATGAGCCACAAATCCAGCAGCAGAATCAGCAAAGCCGCGGCCTGCCACAGCCGCAACCCCACCGACCAGGTGTAGCCCGGATCCGCCTTGGCCTCAGCCTCGGCCCGCTGACTCACCGGGCCCAGCAACCGCCGCTGCCCCCAGCCAGAAGTCGCCAGCAGCATCACCGCGCCCGAAGCCAACGTCATAAACCCGAATTGCAGCAAACGCAGCGCCTCATAGCTCCAGAAGAGAGAGCCATCCCCAAAAGCATTCGCAGCCAAATCAGAACCTGCAACCACCCTATCGCCCAGAGCAATGAACGGGCCCGGCGCAAACCGGCTGATGAGCAGCACCAACAGCGTCAGCGCCCCGCCCGCGGTCAGCAGCCAGCCTGCCAGCCGGGCCAGTTCGGGGAAAGTCAACCATTTGAAACGGCGCTTGCCCCCCAGCCGGGCCTGATGCCCCCCCTCGATAGCCAGTTGCACACGCTCCACGCCAAAACCGGCCAGCACAGCCATAGCCAGCGTGTAGGGAAACACCCATCGGAACGCAGAATGAAGCTGATTGTAGCCGGGCAGACCATAGAACAGGATGGCGTAGAGGGGCGTGCCGAACGCAAAGGCCAGCGAAAGCGCCGCCAGCAGCGCAAATCCGGCCACATAAAAACGCCCCGTGGGCGGACGCTGCCAGCCCGGCTTATCCTTGGGCTGCCGCACCGAGCCCCCACGCAAGCGGCCCACCACATCCAGCACCGCGGCCGCAGCAAAAACCAGGGTGAGAATGCCCAGATAATTCGCGCCCTCCACATAATTCTTGATGCCCCAGAACACCGTGCGTCTATCCTCGCCAGCGGCATTCTTCCACACCCAGTGCGCCTCGCCCGACCACCAATCACGGATGACATGATGGGCGGGGTTGCCGTAAAAATCGGGAATAAGGAAGGTGATGATGTGGCGATTGGGCCAGGCCCAGTTCACCACTTGATCATAACTGACCGAGCCCTCGCGAAAATTGTGCGTCACCAACTCGTAAAGAGGCACAAACTGCACCGCGCCCAGCATCAGGCCCGTGGCCACCATAAAAAGCAGCCAGCCAGCCATGCGCAGCACCGGCTTCCACACGCCCAGCCGTCGCCACACGCCAAACAGCCGCCACAAACTGTACATCGCGCCCACCAGCAGGAAATAATAAGTAATCTCCACATGCCCGGCCAGCACCTGCATCCCCAGCACTGCCGCGCCCACCACAATGTAGGCCACCGGGATGAAAGGCGCGTTGCCTTTTTCCTCCTGCTTGCGCACCACCATCTCGATAAGCGCCAAAAAGAGCGGCAACAGAGCTGCCGCCCCAATCATCATGGGGAACACCACCGAGCCCATGAAAAAGCCTGAGAACATGTAAGCGATGCCCGAGAACAGCGCGCCCGCCCGGCCCACGCGCAACACCCGGGCGAAGCCATACGCGCCCATCCCCGCCAGGGCCAGCGCCAGCCAGGTGAAAATCCCATACGCCACCCACAGCGGAAAGATGTAATAGACCAGACTCAGCGGAAACAGCGCCGAATGCTGCCCCTCGGCCAAAAAAGGCTGCCCGGCAAAAGCATAAGGATTCCACAGCGGCGGCTCCCGATTTTCCAGCGCCTCCCGAATCAGCAGCTTCCACTCATAATTCTCCAGCACCAGGTCCGAAAGCAGCGCATTATGCGGAATTTCGGCGCCCATGTCTGCGGCGTACTGTTGCCACGGCTGATATTGATAAATGTTATCTGCGGGCAGCAAGGTTTTGCCGCCAAAGACCACCGGCCCAAAAAAGAGCAGCGGCAGCAAAAACAGCAGCAAAAGAGCGAGAATGTCGCGCTTGAGTTCAGATTTTGGCATGCCCAAAGTATACCCGAAACTGAGCCGCATTAAAAACTGGTGTCTCACACAAAATTCTCAAGTCGCAGAAGATTTAGCCTCACGCAAGCCCCGCAAAAAATACAAAGCTGCAGGAAAACAGAACTCGCAAAATGAAAAAATTAAAAATCACTTGACATCGCTTCCCTAATTATGCTATAATCAAGCTTATTATTACTTTGTAGTCTAGCCGACACTCGCATTTTTTCAACATGTCAAATGGGAAAAGATTGACATGCTTGCACCACACTTTAACAGAACGAAGAAGTTCTCCCAGGCATCACAAACTCTCGCATTTTGTAACGACTAACGTACCCGACTTTAATCACCACAAAGGCACAAAGACACTAAGAATACCAAGAATTTCAGAACTTTTTCTTTCTTTGTGCCTTTGTGGCTTCGTGTCTTAATGGTTTCTAGCCGGGCTACCTTAGTAGTAACCGCATTTTTAGATGATGCCTGCTGAAATAGAACCGCCGCTACCGCAATACCCTGAACATTAGTTGCTCTCTCGCAGCAAAACTCCATCCAGCAACTTGTTGCCCGGGTGTTTACATATCTAACTCTCTTTTCATTTCTGTCTCAGGAGGAAGCTATGTCTGGTTCAAGCAGTTCAGGTAAGAAAGGCCTTGACCTACAATGGAAGATTCTCATTGGTATTGTCGCGGGCCTTGTTCTTGGCATTTTCTTTAACCAAATCGGTGCGGTTGATGCGGCTAAAGGATCGACGTTGTGGTGGATCAATGAGATCTTCGCCCGCGGTGGCGACATCTTTGTTCGTCTGCTACGCATGTTGATTGTTCCACTGGTGTTTGCCTCTATCTTTATGGCAATTGTTAATTTGGGCGACATCCGGGAACTTGGTAAAATCGGTTCAAAAACAATCTTGTACTATTTCGTTACAACTGCGTTGGCAGTATTGGTTGGGCTTATCCTTGTAAACATCATTCATCCGGGCTATGGTGTTGACACGAAGACTCTGGAAGCAGCAGGCATTGGCAAAAATGTTCCTGCCAAGGTTGCAGCACAAGATGTGGGCGAAAAACCGACATCCTTGATTATTGCAGATGTCCTCATCAACATGGTTCCCAAAAACCCGGCAGCAGCCTTTGCAAAGGGTACAGTCCTGCAGATTATCTTCTTTAGTATTTTCCTGGCTGTGGTGGCAGCAATTATCGGGAGGGAAACAGACACCTTTGTTAGCATGGTCAGTGGCCTAGACAAGATGATGAACAAATCGGTGATGGTGGTCATGGAATTGGCGCCATACTGTATCTTCTTGCTGGTCACATCCCTTATGATGAAGTTAGGTTTCCCTGCTTTGAAGGCTTTGGCAAAATATGGCACAACCGTTTTGGTGGGTCTGGCCATCCACGCCGCCATTACGTTGCCGTTGCTGGTGGCGTTTATTGGTCGCTATAACCCATTCAAACTCTTCAAAGCGATGCTGCCAGCCATTATGACCGCTTGGTCAACTGCTTCCAGCGCCGCCACCCTGCCCATCACCATGGACAGTCTGGAGAGACGTGCGGGCGTCGAGCGCCGCATCGGTAACTTTGTGCTGCCTCTGGGCGCAACAGTCAACATGGATGGTACTGCGCTCTATGAATCCATTGCCGTTATTTTCATTGCCGAGTTGTTGGGTTTCCATTTGACCATCGCCCAACAGGTGATTGTCTTTATCACAGCAACCCTGGCAGCCATTGGCGCGGCCGCAATTCCTGGTGCCGGTTTGGTAACCATGGGTATTGTGCTGACAGCCGTTGGCTTGCCTCTGGATGGTATCGGCTTGATTCTGGCCATCGACCGCATCCTCGACCAGTTCCGTACTGCGGTCAATGTCTGGGGCGATGCCACAGCGGGCGTTGTAATTGGCCACCTGGAAAATGCGATTCACGACGTTTCAGCAGAATAATTCCCAGTTACAATACTCTGAAATGATTCAAGGAGTCTATTATGAAATTCCCACAACAGATTGAAACCTTTCTGCTACATGATGTCTTTGGTCACTGGACATTTAAAGGCAAAGAGTTTGTGAGCGCACACTATATTCGGTTAGGCAGTCGCATGAATCTCTATATTCGCACCATCGGCGATCAAGATGGCAATGTGAAATATGAAATTCAGTTGCGCGACAGCTACATCACCAATATCGACTCACTTGAGACTGCGCTGAGCCTGGCAAAGGAAATCATCATCGAAAATAATGGTTTTGTGTAGCCACAAGCCATCTCACTAAAGAAAACACCCCGGCGCTAACACAACAGGCCGGGGTGTTTTTTTGTGGCTATGGCAGATTAAGTAGCTGATGCCATGAAAGTTAAAATGTAACGGTTCATCGCCATCCGGAGCGCACCACCAAGAGTACACAGGCACGAATTTTCACAGAAAATGTAACGACTAACGTACCCGACTTCAATCACCACAAAGGCGCAAAGACACTAAGAACACCAAGCATTTCAAAGCTTTTTCTTTTCTTCGTGCCTTTGTGGCTTCGTGTCTTCGTGGTTTCTAGCCGGGCTACCTTAG
>CAZMDD010000107.1:0-10949 GCA_964565065.1 uncultured Caldilineales bacterium
GCTGCGAGTGACATCCCCGCAAGTCATGGTTCCTTACAGCCAAGAACTGATGACCGGCGTCGTGCCCAGCGTCGAACGCATTCGCGCAGGCATGGAAAGGCTGCTGGCGTATTGAAATGCCAAGGTTTGCCACAAAGGCACGAAGAAAAGGGATGGAAACGCTTGTATTTCATCATTCTTGGTGTCTTGGCGACTTGGTGTAAGTTCATTTTTTAGCTCTGTGGGCTAAAATTCCACCAGTAAGGTACGCATCATCATGTACGAATGCCATATTGCCCGCAAGGCCCGAGATCGTTACCAGTTCGACCAATCCCTGTTCAGCTTTGACGGGCGGCTCATCCTGGGCGATTTTATGGCTGCCCGTCATCTGGCGCAGCAAATGATCGCGGTTCGGGGCGATACTCCTCCAATAAAAGCCTCGGAGCTTTATGCCGCGGGCCTGCTGGATGAACTCATGCACCAAATGGTGGCCACTTATCGGCAGCAGGTGGATAAGACGATTTTCACGCGGGCGCTGGCGTATCTGCGTACGCATCTGGGCGCAGACGCGCTTACCCGCGCCTTGACCACCTTTTTGCAGCTTTTCCCACCCCTGGCAGTCTATCGGGGCGAGCAAAGCGCTCAGGCATGGCTTTTGGGACAGACTCAGGGCATCCCGCACTCCGAGATTGCGCTGGAAGAGTTGCTGATGCTGTGGATAAGCAATCAGAATCGAGCCCTGGACGCCTATCGGGAGCTTTTTGATGACACCACCTTGCAACAGAATGCTCCTTATCTGGCTGCGGTGCAGCATTTGCAGCACTTTTTTGCCGCACAGCCGGGCCTTGATGCCACCGGGCCAGATCTCATGGCGTTGCTACTGGCTCCGCTGCAAGCCTCGCCCGATTCGTTGACCGGGCAATTGCGCTACATTTTGCAGCATTGGGCTCCCTGGTTGGATACCTTTTCGTTGCGACTTTTGGGCGGGTTGGATTTTATGGCCGAAGAGAACAAGCCTCTCTTTGATGGCGGGCCCGGGCCTATCCAAACGCCCGAGCTAACCGCGCTGGATGAAAGTCCCGAACAATACACGCCCGACACCGACTGGATGCCCAGCGTGGTGCTGCTGGCCAAAAATACCTATGTTTGGCTGCATCAACTTTCGCAAGCTTATGGCTACCCCATTCACACCCTGGATCAAATCCCGGATGCCGCTCTGGATATGCTGGCTGCCCAAGGCATTACCAGCTTGTGGCTTATTGGCCTGTGGCAGCGCAGCCGGGCTTCGCAGCGCATCAAGCAAATTATGGGCAATCCCGAAGCTGCATCCTCGGCCTATGCCATCGATGATTATGTGATTGCCGATGATTTGGGGGGTGAGGCCGCACTGGAAAATTTGCAGCAGCGGGCCTGGCAGCGGGGCATCCGTCTGGCCTCCGACATGGTTCCCAATCACATGGCCATTGATTCCCGCTGGGTTATCGAGTATCCGCAGCGCTTCCTGGGCCTGGATGAAAGTCCTTTTCCGAATTACACCTTTGATGGCCCCGATCTCAGCAATGATGAGCGGGTCGGCATCTTTTTGGAAGATCACTATTACCATCGCAGCGATGCCGCGGTGGTGTTCAAACGCCTGGATCGCCGGACTGGCGAGGTGCGCTACATCTACCACGGCAACGATGGCACCACCATGCCCTGGAACGACACCGCCCAGCTCGATTACCTGAATCCCGAGACCAGAGAAGCGGTCATTCAAACCATCTTGCACGTGGCCCGACAATTTCCCATCATCCGCTTTGATGCAGCCATGACCCTGGCCAAACGCCACATCCAACGCTTGTGGTATCCCCAGCCGGGACATGGCGGCGCCATTGCCTCGCGGGCAGCTTTTGCCATGAGTCAGGCCCAGTTCGATGCCCTGATGCCCACCGAATTCTGGCGTGAGGTGGTGGACCGTCTGGCTACCGAAGCACCAGATACGCTATTGCTGGCCGAAGCTTTTTGGCTGATGGAAGGCTACTTTGTGCGCACTTTGGGCATGCACCGGGTTTACAACAGCGCATTCATGCACATGCTGCGCGATGAAGATACCGCCAGTTATCGGGCGCAATTGCGTGAAACCCTGGCCTTTGATCCTGAAATTCTCAAGCGTTACGTGAATTTTATGACCAATCCCGATGAGGAAACCGCGGTGGAACAATTTGGCAAGGGGGATAAGTATTTTGGCGTGTTCACCGTGCTGGCCACTGTGCCCGGTCTACCCCTCATCGGACATGGGCAGTTTGAAGGTTACGCCGAAAAATATGGCATGGAGTATCGCCGCGCCTATCACGATGAAACGCCGGACGTGGGCCTGATGCAGCATCATCAGCGCCAAATTACCCCCTTGCTTCGGCGACGGCCACTGTTTGCCGGCGTCGAGTCTTTTCGGCTTTATGATTTTGAGACAGGCGACGGCGTGAATGAGAACGTGCTGGCCTACTCCAATCGTTTTCAGGGGCAGCGGGCACTGATTTTTTATCACAACACGTTAGCCGAGACCTCGGGAACCATTCGCATGTCGGTTCCTTTCAAGGATGCTGAAAAAACCTTGCGGCAGGAATCGTTGATGACCGGTTTGGCGCTGCCCGATGCACCCCAAACTTTTGTCATCTTTCGGGAACTGGTCTCGGACCTGGAATTTATCCGCAGCACCGCACACCTGGCACAATCGGGGTTTGATGTGACGTTGGGAGCGTATCAGCGTTTGGTTTATCTGGATTGGCGGCTGGTGCATGACCCCGGGGGCGATTACGCCCGCATTGCCGCTGATTTGGCCGGGCGCGGCGTTCCCAGCATCGAACTGTACCGCAAACGGCAAGTCCTGCGCCCGCTGCACGCCGCCTTACGGGCCATGATGACCCCAGAGTTGCTATCACAGCTTCGGGCGCAGCGCCAGGCAGAGCCCGCGGCTGAAAACTCGTGGGCCGAGACCCTGCGCCCTCATCTGGTGGCCTTTTTGCAAGCTGTGCGGCAGGCAGTGATTCAGGAAGAGGGGGAAGATGACCTGGATGTGGACATTTTGCGGCGACGGGTGCAGGCGCTGGCAAGTGATTCTTCGACTAAGGCACGCACTGCGCCCGCGCGCACCGACGCTATTTTGGCTGAATTGCAGGCCTTGCTTCACTTCCCGCGTCTGCCCGACATAGCCGTCGGGCCCGATGCGACCAAATATCAGCGAGCTGTGGCCTTTTTGCTGGCAGGTCTGGAAGAGGATGATGACGGGGCTTGGCTGGCGCTCATCAGCTATGTGTTGCTACGCCCTCTGGGCGATCATGGCCACACTGCCCGAGAGCGTTTTCAGGAATGGCTGCTGGCACCGGAATTGAGCGCCATTTTGCAAGCTGCAGGACTCTCCTCCTTTCGGGCGGGGCAATTGGCCACCCTGGTGAGTATTCTCATTGCCTGGCAAGCCTTTCCGCTGGACTCTGAACTTATAGCCCGCACTTATGCCCAGCGGCCCGGCTATTTGCTAACGGGCCTGCTGCAAGATGAGCAGGTACAGCACTTTTTGGGAGTCAACTGGCATCAAGGCATTCAGTGGTACAATGCCGAGGCTATGTCTCGGCTGCTGCACAGCCTTTTTGCCGTGGCTGTGCTCACCTGGCAAACCCGAGAGATGCCCGCAGAAGAGGTGGTTCGGGCCATAAGCGCTTGCTATGATGTGATTCGCATCATCAACACCGGACACAAGCTATCGGGCTACCAGATTGAGAGACTGCTGGCGTTGGTCAACGACGGATAAGGGGCTCCTGCGGGTGAAATCTGTGCCATCGGTGGTTGCCATGGTGCCGAATTCATTTTCGTCGTTAGTCGCAATCAGGCGGGTTTTGCAATGTCTGCCCCAATTTTGAAACGCACTTCTGTTTAACAGGATGGTTGCTTACAATGTTAAGATAAAGTATAATCCCGTCAGGAACACACCGTGACTCACCATCCCGGTCACCTACTTTCTCCCCACTCTTTTCCTATTTGGAGGTTACTACCATGATTCGACGACGCGTTTTTTGGGTGATTTTAGGCTTGCTTCTCTTTGTGCTGTTGGCGGCCTCTTGTGCCCCTCCGGGCGGAGCCAAAAAAGCCAGCGGCGAGCTGAATGTTCTGTGTACACCACAAGTTGAATGGTGCGAAGGCATGAAGGCTGAATTTGAAAAGAAGTACCCTGACATTACTGTCAACTTTGTACGCATGTCCAGTGGCGAAAGCCTGACCCGTCTGCGCAACGAAAAGGACAATCCTCAGTTTGATATTTGGTGGGGCGGGCCTGTCGATGGTCAAATTGCTGCTGCCCAGGAGGGCCTGCTGCAAAAATATGAAACCAAAGCTCAGGATAAAATCCTCAACAAAAAATTGATGCTTGACCCCGAAAAATACTGGGTCGGTGTTTATGTTGGTTCGTTGGGTTTTGCCACCAACAAAGATTGGTCAGACAAAAATGGCGGTTGGGTTCCCAAATCGTGGGATGACCTGCTGGATCCCAAACTGGAAGGCCAACTGATGGTGGCCCATCCTTCAAGTTCCGGCACATCCTACACCGCACTCTGCACCATTTTGCAGATTAAAGGTGAAGATGAAGGCTGGAAATTCCTCAACACCTACGCCGGTCAGGTCAATCAGTTCACCAAGAGCGGCTCCGCTCCTGCTCGCTTTGTAGGCGCTGGCGAAGCTGCTGTGGGCATTGTCTTCTCGCATGACATTGTCAAGCAGATTGAAAATGGCTTGCCCCTGGTGCTTTCCTTCCCCGAAGAAGGGACAGGCTATGAGATTGGCGGTATGGGCATCATCAAGGGTGCCAAGAACTTGGAAAATGCCAAATTGTGGTACGACTGGGCACTGGAGCCTGCCACCCAGGAATTGGGCCCGCAATATGGCGCTTATCAAGCTCCTACTGTCGAAGGCGCCAAAGCCTCTAAGCCAGAGCTGTTGAAGGTAAACCTCATCGATTACAACTTCGAGTGGTGCGGCCAGAACAAGAAAGCCTTTGTTGATCGCTTCATCAACGAAATTGCCGGTGCCGATAATCTCAAGAAGTAACAAGACTTCAACAAGGGGCGGCGTTTCGGCGTCGCCTCTTGCTTTTTGTAGCTCGCAGAAACACACCCCAGGAAATTGCTTATGAAATCAGACTGGAAACAGGCACTTTTACGACGTTTGCGTGAGTTTCAATTAATTGCCCGAGACCCGGTTCTTATCTCCGGGTTGATGATGAGTAGCGCCTTTGTCTTCTTCTTTGTGGTGTGGCCTTTGGTGCGAGTGGTGTGGCAGGGCTTTTTTGATGCCACGACCCATGATTTCTCGCTGGAGTATTTTAATCGTTATATCGATCCTTATTTTGCCCGGCATAGTTGGACAACGTTGCGCGATACCATGGAGATGGGGTTGATGACCGCGATGGGGGGCACGCTGTTGGGATTTATCGTCGCCTTCACGCTGGTGCGCATCCGTTATCCATTCAAGCGTTTTGCTCATGCCCTGACGCTGGTTCCCACCATTTCGCCGCCCTTTGCCATTGCCATTGCCATGATCATGCTTTTTGGACGTTCGGGCCTGGTAACGCATGAGTGGATGGGCATTACCCCGGGCCTGGGGGATAATGACATCTACGGGCTGGATGGGCTGGTTATCGTGCAGATTATCACTTTTTTTCCGGTGGCCTATTTGATGATTCGGGCCATGTTAGAGCGAGTGAATCCAGCTATGGAGGAGGCTGCCCAAAGCTTGGGAGCCAGCAAGTTGCACATCTTGCGCACCGTCACCATTCCGCTGCTGATTCCCGGTTTTGCTGGCGCATTGCTGCTGCTTTTTGTGGAATCGCTGGCCGATTTGGGAAATCCGCTGTTGCTTACGGGGCAGCGCAATGTGCTTTCTACCGAGATTTATCTGGCTGTGAATGGCGAGTACAATCAGCAAAAAGCTGCGGTACTTTCACTGATTTTGCTGATTCCAACTTTTACTGTTTTTATGGTGCAGCGCTATTGGGTCAACAAACGTTCTTATGTTTCGGTTACAGGTAAGCCCGCGGGTGGCCAAATCGAAATCAAAGAATGGTACATCCGCTGGCCCTTTATTCTGGTTACGACCCTCGCCTTGCTGTTGGTGATTGTGCTTTATCTTTCTATTGCCATTGGCTCCTTTACCCGGCTTTGGGGCATTGATTATTCCTTTACCCTGGATAATTATCTCACAGCTTTCCATCGGGGCGTCGAGGCGATTTTGGATACGACCTTCCTGGCTGCGGTGGCTACGCCAATTGCCGGTATTTTGGGCATGATTATTGCCTTTTTGGTGGTACGGCGCAAGTTCTCGGGCAAGGAGGCGTTGGATTTTGTTTCC
This sequence comes from uncultured Caldilineales bacterium, assembly GCA_964565065.1. Lineage (GTDB taxonomy): Bacteria > Chloroflexota > Anaerolineae > J102 > J102 > M2005. The sequence goes on from CAZMDD010000107.1 coordinate 6,352, forward strand.
AATCTGGGGGCGGCTGTGCCGGGCACGATTTTAGGCATCGGGTTCATTATCGCTTTTATCGATGCCCCCTGGCCCGCAATTTTGCTCACGTATGGCGTTTTTCTCATTTATTTACTCAATACGCTTAGCACCTCTAATGTGCGTAAGGCTATTCTGGCAGGAGGAAGTTTGGCTGTGGGGGTGCTGCTGGCCCGCTATCTTTCAGACTGGGGAGGTGATTGGGGCATCGCCAACGTTGCCCTGGTTTTCTCGTTGATTTTGCTGGTGCTGGTGCGACTGAGCGCTCAGGAGTCGCAGCGAAAGATGCTGAGCTGGCTGTTGTTTGTTCCGATTTTGGGCTTTATCGTATTTATTCTCGGGCCTTATCCCACCAGTTGGCTGGCGATCTGGGGACGTTCATTGGGCGGGCTTTCGGCCAAAACAGTCACAAGCCTGGCCGATTGGATCGATGTGTTCTCGCAAGTGCCTTTGCCTGCCCATGGCTTTTTGTTGTTGGCCATTGGCGGCTATGCCATGAGCCGTTTGAAAGAAAATTGGAAGGAGCTTTTTACAGCCGTTTTGCTCATTATCGCCACCATGCTCATCTTTATTGATGATTCATTGGCGCTGGTGGGCAGTTCTTACATCATTATCGCGGCTTATGCCGTGCGCAGTTTGCCGGCGTCGTTGCGTGCGGGCGTGGCGGCATTGCAGCAAATCGATCCTGCTATCGAAGAGGCTTCTACCTCGTTGGGAGCTGATGCTCAGGTTACTTTCCGGCGAGTGACGCTGCCCTTGATTGCCCCCGCTTTTCTGGCTGGTATCATTTTTGCCTTTGCCCGGCACATGACTTCGCTGAGTGCCATCATCTTTTTGACCACTGCCAAGTGGAAAATTCTTACGGTGCTTATCCTTAGCGAAGTAGAGCAGGGCGGGCTGAATATCGCCACTGCCTACGCCATGATTGTCATCTTTATTGTTTTGGCGGCCATTGGCTTGTTCTACTATGCCATGGGGCGCATTTACGGCTCACGCGATACCGATTTGAGTATTGGCAACTAGGTGTCGTTTTCTTACATCCACCATTTTTCATTCTTTGAATATAACGCTTTACGTTCTCTGATTAGCATTGAATGTCATTACCTGCATAGTTACCTTTGGAACTGATTATGGCTTATCTTTCATTACAAAATCTAAACAAAAAATTCCCGGCACGCGGCGGCAGCGGCGAGGTTCTGGCGGTCAATAATGTCAATCTCGACATCCAGCAAGGAGAGTTTGTGACGTTGTTGGGCCCCAGTGGTTGTGGCAAGACCACCACTTTGCGTCTGATTGCCGGGTTCGAGTTTCCGACCAGTGGCAAAATTATTCTGGATGGCAAAGATGTGGCGTCGCTCTCGCCTGACAAGCGAGAGATGTCGATGGTTTTCCAGTCCTACGCGATTTTCCCGCATCTTAGTGTGTTTGAAAACATTGCTTACGGCTTGAAGATTAAAAAGCTTCCCAAGGATGAAATCAAGCGTAAGGTTGCCGATGTGCTGGAGCTGACTGAGCTGAACGGGCTGGAGAACCGGGCTCCGAATCAGCTTTCGGGGGGACAGCAGCAGCGAGTGGCTTTGGCCCGAGCTTTTGTTATGGAGCCCAAGGTGCTGCTGCTGGATGAACCCCTTTCAAATCTGGATGCCAAGTTGCGCGAGCAGATGCGGGTGGAGTTGCGCCGTATTCAGACGCAATTGGGCATTACCAGCGTTTATGTGACGCATGATCAGGTGGAGGCTATGGCGCTTTCGGATCGGATTGTGGTGATGAATAAGGGCAAGATTGAGCAGGTGGGCCCGCCGTGGGAGGTTTATCGGCAGCCAGCCAACGAGTTCGTGGCCAATTTCATCGGGCGAGCGAATTTTGTGGATGGCGAGGTCGCGGGCGTGGAGGGCGATCGTCTGGTGGTTCGGGCCCTGGGCGGTTTGCTGGATATTCCGCAGCCTTTGGATGAGCGGCGCGTGGGGGATCCTGTGCGCCTGGTGGTGCGCCCGGAGGCCATCAAGATTGATGTGGCCGAGGCGGGGTTCCCCGCTGTGGTGCGTCGTTCCTCTTATCTGGGTGAGCTCATCGAGTATGATTTGGAAGTTGGCGGCCAAGTGCTTATAGCCACGGAATCGGATGTAGTCCGGGCCGAGGTTTATCCGCAAGGCCGTGAGATTAGTATTTCGTTCCACAAAAATGCCGTTTATTGTTTACCCAAGTAACTACTTAACGTACCCGACTTCAATCACCACAAAGGCGCAAAGACACTAAGAACACCAAGAATTTCAAAGCTTTTTCTTTTCTTCGTGCCTTTGTGGCTTCGTGGTTTCTAGCCGGGCTACCTTAGTAGTAACTTACCCAAGGCTAATTGATGAACACATGTTAGGCCCTGCATGATATCTTTCAAGTTTTCTTATGCCAACGGCATTCTGGTTTTGGCCAGTTTGTTGGGGGTTGCTGCGTTTTTAGCACCTTTTTGGGGAGCGCCGCCGCAGCAATCGGGCATGGCTGCTACGGCTCATGGTCAAGATGCTTTGCTTATGCTTACGTTGTTGAGTCTGATGGCTATGGCGGCTATTGTGGCGGGATTGCAGAGTGATGAGATAAATGCCAAGACGCTGGCGGTGTTGGGCGCTTTGGCGGCGGTGGGGGCGATGATGCGGTTTATTCCGGGCCCGGGCGGATTTTCAGGTATTTTCTTCTTGCCTATCATGGCGGGGTATGCGTTTGGCGCACAGTTCGGGTTTCTGGCCGGACTTATCACTCTGCTGGCGTCGGCGTTTCTTACGGGTGGCGTGGGCCCGTGGCTGCCTTATCAGATGTTTGCTGCGGGGTGGACGGGCGCACTGCCGGGGTTGCTGCCCCGATGGCGCACGGGAACGCGCTCTGAGGTTGTTTTGTTGGCGCTCGTGGGGCTGCTGCTGGGGCTTTTTTATGGGCTGGTGATGAATTTGTGGTTTTGGCCTTTTGTTTTTCAGCCGGAGCAAGCTTCGCTTTATTGGCAGCCGGGCCAAAGTTGGTTGGCGACAATCAAGGCTTATGCCCTTTTTTATCTTTTTACATCGGCCTGGTGGGATTTGGGGCGCGGTGTGGGCAATGCTGCGTTCATTCTTATTTTTGGCGCGCCAGTGCTGCGTTTGTTACGACGCTATCAACAACGTTTTTATTTTGTGCATTGGCCCGATTCGGTCGCGTAAAGATGTGCGCGGTTACTGTTTTGGGTCGATGTGCAGTACCGATTTACGTTTCATGATTGGCCACGAAGGACACGAAGAGAGAACGGCACGAAGTGCGAAAAAAAGATTCTCTCTTCATGTCTGGGTGCGCTTGGTGGTGCGCTCGGGATGGCAATGAAGCGTTACATTGCAACATTCATAGTATCAATGATTTAAGGGGGCGCTGTATTGCCAGCGTTTGGTTTCATCCCAGGGGGGCAAGGTGGCGGCAGGTGGCGATGTGTAGGTTTGGAGGGGGTGGCCCAGCCATTGCACAATGAAGACGTCGTCCGGGTCCAGGCTGCGGGCGGTGTTTAGATGATGTTTGGGGGCGTGTGGCGTTTCATCTTCCCCAGGATGGCAAAGTAGTAGCATCCACAAGGCTTTGAGGCTGTGGGGCAGTTCGTTGAGGATGTGTCGGGCCAGGGTGTGGGCCCGGGCGCAGGCTTGCTGGTGGTAGAGTGCGTTCAGCAGGCCCAGGGCTGCGTCCATGCGTTGGGGATGGGCCAGGTAGCCTTGACGATAGGCCCGATAGGCTGCGGGCCAGTCCTGCTCACGGGCGGCTATGTGTCCGCGGGCGATGTTGTCATCGATGAGTTCGGGGGTGAGCAGGGCCCGGGCGTAGGTTTCGGCGAGCGCGGTTTCGGCGGGTAGGTTTTGGTCCAGCGCTGCCAGATGCAGGGCGGCCCACAGGTCGCCATCTTCCGGGTCTGCACTCAGGGCCCGCTGCAAGAGGTCGATGCCATCATGGCTCAGACCGGCATCCAGCGATGCGCGCCCCATGAGTTTGTAGGTGGCCAGGTGTCGGGGATAAAAGCGAAGAATATGACGGCCCAGAGCGAAGCCGCGGGCGTAGTCGCCGGCATCGAATTCTGTTTGCAGTTGTTGGACTAAATCTGCCAGGAGAACGTCATTCATGGGGGTATCTTACAAGATTTGATAGTTTGGGGCAAGCGGGCCGTGCGCGACTTTTTGTGGATTGGCGGGTTTTATTGAGTAATATGAAACGGGCAGACGTGATGCGTGTTTTCTTTGCTTTTTGTCGTAAAGGCATTAAGTAGATACGCATTTGAAATTTGAGAAAAGCGCTGTGCATCTCGGCGAACGGCGAAGATGGCAACCACAGATTTCACAGATGGCACAGATTTTGTGATGGTTTCTTTCCTTTTTTCTTCGTGCCTTTGTGTACTTGGTGGTGCGCTCTGGATAGCGATGAACCGTTACATTGCAACTTTCATAGCATCACCTACTTAAGAAGTGGAAAGCGCAGAGGTTTTCGTTTCTTTTTTCATTATTTCGTTACGGAGTTTTTATGGACTGGTTATTTGTTTCGGTGGCATTGGTTATTGCCATCAGTTTGCTAGAATTTATTCAACATTA
>CAZMDD010000108.1:0-7105 GCA_964565065.1 uncultured Caldilineales bacterium
TCGGCGTTTTCTCGCGCCTCTTCTGCAATTTTATCCAGAGTATCCAGGAATTCGTCGATGGTTTCCTTGTCTTCCGTTTCGGTGGGCTCCATCATCAGGGCCTCATGCACGATGAGGGGGAAGTAGATGGTGGGGGGATGATAATCGTAGTCGATGAGACGTTTGGCCACATCCAGGGTGTGAACATCCTCTGCGCCGGGGATTTTGCCCTGGGCCACGGTCTCGTGCATGCAGAAACGATGTCCGTAGGGGATGGGGTAATTGCCCGATTTGAGGATGCGGGCCTGCATGTAGTTGGCGTTAAGCACCGCGGTTTCGCTAACTTCGCGTAGCCCCGCTGCGCCCAACATGCGGATGTAGGTGTAGGCTTTGACCATCACTCCGAAATTGCCGTGGAAGCTCTTGACCCGGCCAATGCTTTGCTCAGGTTGTTTCCAGATGTAGGCATCTTCCGCGTCGTTGAGGTCGACGATGGGCCCGGGCAGGAAGGGGGCCAGCTCGGCGACCACGCCCACGGGCCCGCTGCCAGGCCCGCCGCCACCGTGCGGCGTGCTAAAGGTCTTGTGCAGGTTGAAGTGCATAACATCGATGCCCAAATCGCCAGGGCGAACAATGCCCATGATGGCGTTGAGATTGGCGCCATCGCCATAGACCAGGCCGCCCGCCTCGTGCACCAGTTCGCAAACCTCCACGATGTTGGATTCAAACAGGCCCAGGGTGTTAGGATTGGTAATCATGATGCCGATGACTTCATCATCCAACTTGGCTTTGAGCGCGTCGATATCGACATTGCCATCTGCGTCGCTGGGAATTTGCACCGCGGTGAAGCCCGCCATGGCGGTGCTGGCCGGGTTCGTGCCGTGCGCCGAATCGGGAACCAGAATCTTGTGACGCTGGGTCTCGCCTCGAGCCAGTTGCGCCGCGCGCATGATGAGCACGCCCGCGAACTCGCCATGCGCGCCCGCGGCAGGCTGCAACGAAACTGCATCGAAGCCGGCAATCTCGGCAATCATGTTTTGTAAATCATACATCAGGCCCATGGCCCCGGGCGTTAACAACGGGTCTTGCAAGGGATGCAGCGCGGCAAAACCGGGCAGCCGTGAGCTCCATTCATTCACCTTGGGATTGTACTTCATGGTGCAGGAGCCCAGGGGATAGAAGCCTTTGTCCACTGCGTAATTCTTCTGGCTCAGGCGCAGATAGTGGCGGGTGACTTGCGGCAAACTCAATTCAGGCAGGGGCAGCTCATCGCGCACAAATTCGGCGGGAATGGGCGTTTCGGGCACATCGGGCTCGGGCAAATCCACACCTGTGCGCCCGGGCGTGCTCAGATCGTAAATGTAAGCATCATATTTCATTGCGTCACCTCCAGCCGAATTTGCGGGTTGGCAGCTTCTTGCAGGGCTGTCACCAAATCATCAATCTCTTCGCGGGTATTCATCTCTGTCACGCACAGCAGCATGGCGTTGCCCAGCTCGGGATAATCCTGGCTCAGGTCGTAGCCGCCAATGATGCCATATTCTTCCAGCAGATATTGGTTGATTTCTGAAACCGGGCGGGGACAAGTGACCACAAATTCTTTGAAGAAGGGGGTATCATTAGCCACCCCGTAAGCTGGCAGTTGGTCAATCTTCTGGGCGGCGTAGTGCGCTTTGTGCCAGCTAAGCTCAGCCGCTTTGCGCAGGCCATGCTTGCCCATGGCCGCCAGATACACCGCAGCCACCAGTGCGTTTAGCGCCTGATTCGAGCAGATGTTGCTGGTGGCTTTTTCACGGCGGATGTGCTGTTCACGGGTAGAGAGGGTAAGCACATAACCCTTGTTGCCATCAACATCCACTGTTTCGCCCACCAGTCGCCCGGAGCTTTTGCGCATGTGCTTGGCCCGGAATGCAAAGATGCCCAGGTAGGGGCCGCCAAAGTTCAGGCCATTGCCCAGCACCTGCCCATCCGCAGTCACGATATCTGCGCCGTAGTCGCCGGGAGGCGTCAGCAGGCCCAGGGCGATGGGATCGGTGGCTACAGCCAGCAGTGCCCCCTTGGCGTGAACCGCGTCCGCCAGGTCTTGCATCTCTTGCGGCGTGTGCAATTTCCCCAGAAAATCGGGATTTTGTACCACCACCAGCGCGGTGTCGTTGTTGCACATGTCGCTGATTGCGTGGAAGTCATGGCTTTCCAGCTCATCGCCGACGATTTTCAAATCCATGCCCTGGGTGTAGGTGCGCAACACCTGCCGGTATTGGGGATGCAGGGTGGGCGAGATCAGGATGGTGCGGCGTTTGTGTCGCTGGATGTTCACGGCCATGACCGCGGCTTCGGCCACTGCGGTGGCGCCATCGTAGTGCGAGGCATTGACCACTTCCATGCCGGTGAGTGCAGCCACCATGCTCTGATACTCGAAGGCGGCTTGCAAAGTTCCCTGGCTGATTTCAGGTTGATAAGGGGTGTAGGCAGTGTAAAATTCGCCGCGGCTGATGATGGTATCGACAACGGCGGGCACAAAATGATTGTAAGCGCCCGCGCCCAAAAAGCTGGCAAATTCGCGCAAATTGGCATTGTCTGCCGCCATCATCTCCAACTCCCGCATGACCTCCATCTCGGTCATGGGCTCGGGCAAATCAAGCTGGGGATAGCGATAATCGGCAGGAACCGCAGCGAAAAGCTCGTCGATGTCCTGAATGCCGATGGCTGCCATCATGGCCTGGCGCTCTGCCTCGGTGTGAGGAATATAGCGCATTTTAGTGCTCCCGATTCTCGTTGAAGGCTTCGTAGGCGTCGGCGTCCATCAGGGCGTCCAGTTCAGCCAGGTCGCTGGCCTTGACTTTGAAAATCCAGGCTCCGTAGGGGTCTTCGTTGATCATCTCGGGGGTGTCTTCCAGGGCTTCGTTGACTTCGATCACTTCGCCCGAGACCGGGCTGTTGATATCGGAGGCCGCTTTTACCGATTCGACGGTGGCCACGGCATCGCCGGCGCCGATTTCATCGCCTACTTCGGGCAATTCGACATAAACGATGTCCGAAAGCGCGTCCTGGGCGTAATCGCTGATGCCAACCACAACGACATCATCTTCGACTTTGGCCCATTCATCGGTCTCGGCATATTTTAGCGTGGAATCATATTTCAGGGTCATGGGGTTGCTCCTTTTGGTGAGTTGGTAGGGGCTATTGGATGTTAGGTGTTGGTTATGTGACGATTGACGTTTTCTGATTAGCCACGAAGGCATAACGGAGAGGGGAATGGAGGATAAGAGGAAAATCGAGGAAGCAGGATGCCTGTATTTTCTTTCGTCCACGTTGGTCCATGGTCGTCGTCGCTGTAAGAGAACAAGTGCCTTTTTCCAGAATCAGGTGATCAATCGGTTGCTGCGTAACATGAGTTGTGTAGATCTTAGGTATTGGGTTAGCGGCGGTAGGCGGGAAGATAGAAGGGACGTCGCACCACTACCGCTTTCTTGGGTTTGCCGCGGATGATGATTTCCAGCTCGGTGCCGAATTTATTGTAGCCATTGGGCACAAAGGCCATTGCCAGGAATTTGCCCAGGGTGGGGGATTTCATGCCGGTGGTGACCCAGCCGATGACCTGGCCATCTTTGGCCACCTGATAATGCCCGCGAGGCACGCCTTTGTCGATCATTTCCAGGCCCACCAGCAGCATTTTGGGCTTCTCCAGCTTGGTCTTCAGCACCGCTTCCCGCCCGATCCACGGGCCTTTGTCCCAATCGCACACCCAGCCCAGGCGGGCGCCGATAGGTTCCAGCTCTGCGGTGATTTCGTGGCCATACAGGGGCAGGCAGGCCTCGAAGCGCAAAGAGTCTCGGGCGGCCAGACCACAGGCCAACAGGCCATCTTCTGCGCCCGCTTCCAGCAGCAATTCCCACATGGCCACAGCCTTCTCTTCGGGGAAGAAGAGCTCGTAGCCATATTCGCCGGTGTAGCCAGTGGCTCCAATCAGCACATCGACGCCCGAAACCTTGATTTGGGCCGCGGTATGAAAGGCCACCTGATTCAAATCATAATCGGTGAGTTTTTGCAGCACGGCCTGGGCCTTGGGGCCTTGCAGCGCCACCATAAAGGTCGCATCCGAGATGTCGATGATATCTGCATCGAAGCCCACAATGTGCGTATCCAGCCAGAAAATATCCTTGCTGCGATTGTCTGCATTGATGACAATCATCCATTCGTCGTCGGGCAGCTTGTAGATGAAAATATCATCCACAATGGTTCCATCCTGGTAGCAGAGATAGCTGTATTCGGCATCCCAGACCTTCATTCGGCTAACATCGCGGGGTTGCACATATTGCAAGAAGGCCTGGGCGTCGGGCCCAACCAGCTTCAATTGCCCCATGTGATCAATATCGAACAGGCCAGCCGCGTTGCGTACTGCATGATGCTCAGTCATGGGGCCTGTGGGATACTGCACCGGCATTTCGTAGCCTGCAAAGGGAACCATGCGCGCACCCATGGCTACGTGCCGCTCGTAAAGTGCTGTACGTTGAAGGTCAGACATTTTTTGTCTCCCGAGAGTGTGGCCCGATAATTTCGGGCATTTATACTGACAGAGTACCCACGATTTGCTCTGTCCTGGTGCCTGAGAGATTGGCCTGAATGGCTTTCCCCGTCGGTGGAGACCTGCATACCTGGTCTCGCTCTCCAGAGCCGCTGTCAACGTGCGATCCTTTTGCCTGAGAGATTCACCATTGGGCTTGGGTGGCCCGCTGGCTTGCCCCTTCGGCGGTTGAAAGATTAGGATTAGAATCGGGATTGATTCCTGCTCCTAATTCCTATTGCTACCTTGCAACGCTCTCTCGCACGCGTCTTCCAGCTAAACGATGCTTTTTGTCAGTTCGGCAGTGAACTGACGCACCAAGTTTAGCATTAGATAGCTAATCCGTCAATTTGCCGTCACGCGGACGCATGATGCGTGCGCAGGTGGGCAGGAGAGGCCTCAGGCACAATCTGGGACGCTCTGCATTTCTTTGCATCGCTGCAAGTTGTGCTATACTTTACATTGGAAATAAGTTGACGGCTGTTTCGTCAACCGCTCCGGGATAACATCGGTACTTTCATAATTCCACGCTCTTTCACTGAACAAGGAGGTTCAATTATGCGCCCAGTCTATGCCATATCTGGCGGCGTCAGCAAATTTGCCAAAGCCCGGCCAGATAAGACATTCCAGGCGGTAGTTAAGGAGGCGTACGACTACGCCATTGCCGACATCGGTCTGGAACATCCGAAGTTTGTGGAGCTGGTAGATGGCTCTGTTGCCAGCTATTTCAGCGATCACTTCTCTCGGCAACTTATGGCCGGGATCATGGTGCAGGATTATTTGGGGTTGATTCCAAAGCCTGGACATCGTGTCGAGGGGGGCGGAGCCACCGGAGGGCTTTGTTTTCAGGAGGCATGGAAGAGCGTGGCCAGTGGTCACATGGACATTGCCCTGGCCTATGGGTTTGAGCAGATGAGCCATGTCGAGACCTGGAAAGGCAATGAATTCATCGCTCTGGCTTCCGATGTTTCGTTCGATTACCCGGTGGGTGGTTTTTATTCTGGCTACTACGCCATGATGGTGACGCGCCACATGCAGGAATTTGGAACCACCGTAGAGCAACTGGCGCATGTGTCGGTGAAGAACCACATGAACGCCTATCACAACCCTTATTCGCAAAAGCGGCGCAAGCTCAGCGTGGCCGATGTGCGCAATTCGCCCATGGTTGCCTGGCCCCTGACCCGTCTGGATATTTGCGTCATGTCTGATGGCGCAGCTGCCACGATTTTAGTTTCGGAAGAGGGGTTGGCCAAGCTGGAGGCTGCTGGGGCTAAGATTCCGCGTCCGTTGGTCAAAATTACGGGCATTGGCCGTGGCACCGATGCCATGCGCATGGCTGATCGGCCCCATGTGGATTACGACACCTTTATGAAGAAGTATGCCACCCCGCAGGAGCAAGCCTCGGATGAGACCCGGGCCTATTACAAGAAGCTGTGGGAGCATGGCACCCGATATCCGGGCGTGCATTCCTTCCGGGCGGGACGTACTGCCGGAAACATGGCTTACAAGGGGGCGGGCATCACTGACCCGCTAAACGAACTCGACTTTGTAGAGCTGCATGATGCTTACACCAGCTCTGAAATTCAGACTTACGAGGACATGGGCCTTTGTCGTTATGGCGAGGGTGGGCCCTTTGCTGCCTCAGGCAAAGCCTTCATGCCCGGCATCGACTACGGGCTGACCCTGGCGGATGATCCTGTATGCCCGGTAAATCCCTCGGGCGGACTCATTGCCTGTGGGCATCCTGTGGGGGCCACAGGTTTGATGCAGGCTGTTTTCGCCATCTGGCAATTGCAGGGCAGCATTCCCAAGCACTTTGGCGATGCCACGCTGCAGGTACAAGATGCCAAGCGTGGCGCAATCCACAGTCATGCCGGCACCGGCACCTATGTTACCGTTACCGTTCTTGAGCGTGAAGACTAAGGAGGAGATCATGACTAAGCAACCCTCGAAACGTGAAGAAAGCCTGGGCGGCATGATCGTTCATGGCCTGCCCTTCCCCAGTGAGCTAACGCCCGAATCATTAGAGTGGCTGCGCAAAATGCAGCCCATCCGCATCGAGCAGGATTACAAAATTACCTATTTGCACAGCTATGGCCAGGATAGTCCCTTCTTTGCCGGATTAACCAACAAGGTGCTTTTGGGCACGCAAGAGGTCAACTCTGGCTACACCTATGCCACCCCGCGCGGGCATGGCATGTATGACGGCGCGGAAACCAAATGGGTGGCGCTGCCCGAAGAGGGCACAGTTCACGCCTTTACCGTTTGCTACTTCGGCTCGGAAGAATTTTTACCCGAGACTCCCTTTGTGTTGGCGCTCATCGAGTTTGAAGGGGCAGATACGTTATTTTTGACTCGTCTTCTGGGCACAGATCCCGATGAAGCCAGTCTTGATTGGATTGGCATGAAGGTCAAGGCCCGCTACCTACGCAATGCCAAGCTCAAACCTACCGATGTCTACTTTGTGCCGGTGGATGCGTAGCGTTCGCAGGGCAATCAGTCCCTTCAACTGATGAGCGACTTTGCTGCCTAAAACAGCGGTGCGTCTGACCCCGGGCGCAC
>CAZMDD010000109.1:0-9349 GCA_964565065.1 uncultured Caldilineales bacterium
GCGTTTCAGTTTGAGGGCGCTTTTATTCTTTGGCCGGGCGGATGACGAATCCGTCCTGGGGAGCCCCGCTTCGGAGTCGAATTGCGAATCCGGCGGGTTTTACAATGCCTACCCCAATTTGTTACTACTAAGGTAGCCCGGCTAGAAACCACTAAGACACGAAGCCACGAAGGCACAAAGAAAGAAAAGTTTTGAAATGCTTGGTGTTCTTAGTGTCTTTGTGCCTTTGTGATGATTGAAGTCGGGTACGTTAGTCGTTACCCCAATTTTGAAACGCACACCTCGGGGGAGGCGGTAAGATACTTACAGCAACCTGAATGACCCCAAATCTTGCGTTTTTCCTCATATCAGCTACAATCATAAGCGTTGCTCACTTTTTATTCGCACCGTCAATGCTGACGACATTTTCATCATCACATGGAGTCTTATGAGCGTTTACGCCGGCAAGTATTTGCGCATCGATCTTAGCACCCGCACCTGGCACGAAGAGACCATCTCCGAGAGAGAGGTGCAGCAATGGTTTTTGGGCTCAGGCTACGCGGCCCATCTTTTTTATCATGAGATGAACCCTGATTTGCCTCCCTTGGCCCCGGAATCACCTTTGTACATTTTCAACGGGCTTTTAGTAGGAACTTTTGCGCCCACCGCATCTCGCACCTCTTTTTGCGGGCGTTCACCCCTGACCGGCATCTGGAATGAATCCAATGTCGGGCATCATTGGGGGGCAGAGCTGCGCTTTGCCGGTTACGACGGCATGGTCATTACCGGTGCGGCCGAAAAACCAGTTTATTTGTGGATTAACGGCCTGGAGGGCAGCATCGAGATTCGTGACGCTTCGCACCTGTGGGGGCAAAACTGGTTCGAGAGCGGCGATGCCTTACTGCTGGAGACCGATGCCAAGGCCCAGGTGGCAGGCATTGGGACAGCGGGCGAGAACTTGGTAAAAATGGCAGGGATCATGGTCGGGCCCTCGCATTATGTGCGCGGGGCCTCGCGCGGGGGCATGGGCGCGCTCATGGGTAGCAAGAACCTGAAGGCCATCGTGGTTCGGGGCAAGCAGCGGCCCGATTATCCTGACCGCAAAGCTTTTTTGAACACCGTCAAAAAACAAAATAAGGCCATCAAGGCCAATTCCGAAGGCATGAGCCTGTTGGGAACAGCGGGTGGTTTTCAGGCAACCGAGGTTTATGGCGATTTGGCACTGAAAAATTGGCGTCTGGGCTCCTGGCCCCGGGCCGCAGATTTGACCGGCGCAGTGCTGTACGAAAACTATCTTTTGCGCCACACCCATTGCTTTTCTTGTCCCATCGGTTGCGGCAAAGAGGTAGAAGTAACCTCGGGCCCCTTTGCCACGCCTCGCGGCGAGGGCGTAGAATATGAAACCATGGCCGGATTCTTTGGCAATGTGCTGAACGAGAATATGGAGGCGGGCATCAAGGCCAATGCCCTGTGCAACGATTTGGGTCTGGACACCATCTCCACTTCGGGAACCATCGCTTTTGCCATGGAGGCCTTCGAGAAGGGCTTACTCACGCCCGAGGCAACGGGAGGGCTGACACTGACATTTGGCGACCCCGAGGTCCTCATCACCATCATTCGGCAGATTGCCAGCCGTGAGGGCATTGGCGATTTGCTGGCAGAAGGCTCGCGTGCCGCCGCAGCACAGTTGGGCCCAGAAGCCCAGGCTTTTGCGGTTCATGTCAAGGGGATGGAGCTGGCCTACCATGACCCGCGCGGCTTTGTGAGTATGGCCGTGAACTATGCCACCGCCAACCGTGGCGGCTGTCATTTAGAAGCACTCTCCTACTGGAATGGCTACGGGCTCACCCTGCCCGATTTGGGCTATCCAGATGTGCTCCCGCGACTGGAATCCTCTCCGGCCCAGGCCCGCATGGCTTACGATTTTCAGAACTACTTTGGCGTCTACAATCCCCTGGGCCTTTGTAAATTTATCGCCAAGGGCAAAGTCGGGCCTGACAGCCTGGCCGAAATTGTCAACGCAGCCATGGGCTGGACGCTGCAGCCCGCCGAGCTTTTGCGCATGGGCGAAAAATTCTTCCAGCTCAAACGCCTGATTAACAACCGCTACGGCATCGGCGCCAAAGATGACATCCTGCCCCCACGCGTTGCCGCTGACCCCAAGCCCGATGGCAGCGCGGCTGGCAACCTGCCCGACCTGGCGCTAATGCTACCCATTTATTATGAACTGCGGGCCTGGGATGAGCAAGGCGTTCCGCAACCGCAGCGCTTGCAGGCATTGGGCCTGATTCGGGACGAATGATGACCATTGTCCGGGCCTGGCTGAACAAATTAAACCAGTGGCTGCATCCCTCTACCAGCCAAGAGGAGGCACTGGTAGAGGTGTATCGCGCAGCCAACCAAGGAGATGCTGCCCTGGCCATTGCCCTGCTGGCCAGCGAAAACATCCCCGCCATCAGCAGCGGTGAGTCGGTGGGCAGCGTTTATGGACTGCAAGTGGGCTCATTGGCCGAGCTGAAAATTTTGGTCCACCGCAAAAACGCATCATTGGCCCAGGCCATCATCGACCAACGCTACACCGGAACCGGGCCAGATGAGCTGGCAGAGAACTGGTGGCAAGAAGAGGGCGAGGAACACTAATTCTCATGCAATTCTAACGTGCGTTTCATCATTGTGTTATCTTTTGTCGCCATCAACGTGCTATAATAAAGAGGTAGTGGAACAGTTCACCGCTATTCCAAGAAAACCACCAAGGCCACCAAGACACAAAGAAAAAGGGCAAAACAGCATTGTATTTTACCCTTCTTGCTCTCTTTGTGGTAAAAAGTGGCTAAAAGCTGCACCACAACCATCCCCATCTTTCACCGCCCGGAGTTTTTATGACTGAAACAGTCGTTGCGCAACCCCGCATCAAAGCCAAGAATCCCAATAAAAAATTCAAATTCATCATTGGTGGCATCATCATTGTTTTGGCAATCATCTACCTTGGCTATGGGGCCATTAAAAACACCGGGGCCTACTACATTCCGCTGGATGAGCTGAACAAAGACCCACAGGCTTACATCGGCAAAAAAATCCGTGTCTCGGGCGCTATCTTGCAAGATACCGAAGACTGGGACGCCACCAATCTCATGCTGCGCTTCAAGATGAGTGACCAGAGTGGCGAAAGCATCCTGGTCAGCTTTCATGGCAGCCGCCCCAGCAACTTCGATGAAGCAACAGAGGCCATCGTCGAAGGCAACATCCATCCCGATGGAACATTCACCGCAGACTCACTGTTGCTCAAATGTCCCTCTCGTTACGAAGAAGCGCCTGATGCCAACCACTATCAGTCGCTGGATTCGCAATAACGAGCAGTGTCATGCTCTTGGCTCTGCTATTCATCTAAACTTCAAGCGGTCGCCTGTATTCAGACGGCCGCGTTCTTCGTTTATTCGCTCGTAACTATACAGGTCGTGCCCTTCCATCCTTTGCCACAAAGGCCCAAAGGTGACGAAGAGGGGAAGCCTTTTCTTTCTTCGTGACGTTATGCCTTCGTATCCTTCGTGGCTCATCGGAAGACGTGAATAGTTACATTCGCCCTTATCAAAGAATTCAATGACGATTTCATTTTCCAGACTAACAAAACTTTTTTCCATCATAGCGCTGGCCTTGCTAACCACCGGGTTATCCTCTGTTCAGGCGCAAGAGGGCGGCAAGGCTGAGCCCACAGGCATCGCTTATCGGGGACGCAAGCAGTTCGTGCAGCGCTGTGTGCAGTGTCATGGCGAAGAGGGCAGAGGGGATGGCCCACTGGCTGAGCAAATTTCTGGCAACATTCCCGATTTTACAGCGCCCGATTATGCCGCAACCATGAGCCCGCAAACGATTTTCGACATCATCACCCAGGGACGCATGGAAAAAATGATGCCCTCGTGGGAAAACATGATGAGCGAATCGGAGCGCTGGGATGTGACCGCGTATGTGTGGTCGTTGCACCTGACCCAGGCCCGCATCGATGCCGCTATCCAGCTTTATGAGGCCAACTGCACCCAGTGTCATGGCTCCAGCGGTCTGGCTGTACAGGAGGATACACCTAATCTGGATGACGAAAAATGGCTGGCGCTCCCCGAATCTGACTTGATTGCCGCCATGACCAATGCTTCGCATCCTGATGTGGGACTGGATAAGGCTGAGCTGGCCCTGGCCGCAGTGGCTGCCCGCCGATTCAGCCTGGGCTTTGATCAGGCGCAAGTCTCGGTGGAGGGGCTAGGAGACATCGAGGTGACTGTGCGCAATGGAACCACCGGCGAAGTTTTGGCTAATCAGGCTGTTTCACTCATCATCTTCGAGCAGGAGCAATACACCGAAATGCGCAACGCCCAGGCCGATGAGCAGGGTGTAGCTGTTTTTTCGGGACTGCCCATGCCTCCCACCTG
Organism: uncultured Caldilineales bacterium; assembly: GCA_964565065.1. GTDB lineage: Bacteria > Chloroflexota > Anaerolineae > J102 > J102 > M2005. Next base: position 4,398 of record CAZMDD010000109.1, read on the forward strand.
GGCCTATGTGGCCGAGACCAGCTATCAGGGCCTGACCTATCACAGCGAAGTCGGGCACTTTTCTCCCGATTCCAGCAAAATCGTGCTGGATGTGGCGGTGTATGACGCGGGCGCTTCGCTGGATGCCATCGCCATTTCGCGCTCGCACTGGCTGGTCGATATTCCCAACGCCAACTACATCGGCATGGGCGAAGTCTATTCCTTTGTCAATGATTCCAACCAAGTTTACGCGGGCGAGGCCAATCCTGCCCAAGAAAAACCGCACATCCTCAAACTGCCCCTGCCCGAAAAAGCTATTCACATCGGCGTAGAGGGAGAAACCATTGGCGAGCGCTTCCTGTTGGAAGGAACCACCCTCATCGATACCCAGCCGCTGCCGCCCGGCGAAACACAAATCTTTATACGCTACACCCTGCCCGTCGAAGAAGGTCAGGTAGCCTTGGCCCATCCTATCCTCTACCCCACCGCCATGCTCAATCTCCTTATTCCCGATGTGGGCATTCAGGTAGACGCGCCTGAGTGGCAGCAGGATGAATCGATTCCCACCCAGGATGTCACCTTCCTGAACTATTCCATCTTCGACCTGCCCACCCATGCCATGCCCGAGGCCACCATCAGCGGCATTAGCGAGGCCGTTTTGGCGCAGGGCAACGACAGCGATGAGCCGCAACAAATTGTCGACCACAACGCCGCACCTGGCATCTCGGGCGTGCCCCAATTGCCCTGGATTGTCTCGGGCCTGAGTGTGCTGCTGTTGGGCGGCGGCGTGTTGTTGGGATGGCGCCAGCACAAGCAAACCCAGGCTCAGCGTCCTGCCCGGCGAGAAGCTGGCAAACGAGCCCTGGTGGCGCAAATGGCCTCACTGGATAACGCTTTTGAGCGTGGCGACATGGGCGCCGACAACTACCATCGGCAGCGCAATCAGCTAAAATTACAACTCATGGCCCTGCTGCAAGAGGAAGCAGCGCCCGAGCATGATGTCAACGCCGACAAAACAGTCAAGCTGCAAATCGAAGAGGATAGCGAGCATGGCGAAGCCATTGATTGAGGTGCAGGCCCTGCGCAAAGCCTTTGGCCGGCACCGTGTCCTCAAAGGGCTGGATTTAAACATCCAGGCAGGAGAATCGGTGGTACTATTCGGGCCCAATGGTGCGGGCAAAACCACCTTTTTGCGCATCTTGGCCACCCTCAGCAAGCCCACCTCGGGCACAGTGCGCATTTCCGGCGTCGACATCAACGATAACCCCGAAGGCATTCGGCAATATCTGGGCCTGGTTACACACGCCCCCCTGCTTTATGGCGATTTGAGCGCCCAAGAAAACCTGCGATTCTACGGGCGACTCTACGGCATTGCCAACGCCGAAAAACGCATCCACGAACTATTAGAGCGAGTGGGGCTGCTGCATCGTCGCAAAGATTTGGTACGCACCTTTTCACGGGGCATGGTGCAGCGCATGGCCATTGCCCGCGCCCTGTTGCACAATCCCCCCATTTTGTTGCTGGATGAGCCAGACACCGGACTCGACCCCCAGGCAGCAGAAATGATGACCGATTTTCTGCGCGAAATCGGTGGCAGTCAGCGCACCGTGCTAATGACCACCCATCATCTTGAGCGAGGCCTGGCCCTGGCCGACCGGGTGCTGATTCTGCAAGGGGGTCGCATCCGTTTTGATGAGCAGGCCGACGCACTCAGCTACGAAACATTACGCCCGACCTATGACCGCTATGTGGGCACGGGGGTGGCGCTATGAAGCGATATCTGCAAGTTTTGTGGGCGGTTTTATGGAAAGACCTGCGCATCGAGCTGCGTACCAAAGATGTTTTTACCAGCATGGCCGTTTTTGCCGTGCTGGCGCTGATGATTTTCAACTTTGCCTTTGAGCTGCGTGTGCCCGATAAAAGCGTTGTCATTCCCGGCGTTTTATGGGTTGCCATCATTTTTTCCGGCGTTTTAGGGCTGGGACGAGCCTTCATCAGCGAAAAGGATCGTGGCAGCATGGCGGGCCTACTGCTGGCCCCGGTCGATCGCAGCGCCATTTACTTTGGCAAGATGCTGGCCAGTCTCCTCTTCATCTTTGTGATGGAAGCCATTTTGCTACCCCTGATGGTCATCTTCTTCAACCTCAACTTTCTTTCCTGGCCCCTGCTGCTGCTGCTCTTTTTGGGCACTGTGGGCTTTGCCACTGTGGGAACGGTTTTTTCGGGGCTGGCTGTGAATACCCGCACCCGCGAAGTTTTGCTGCCGGTGTTACTTTTTCCGGTGATGCTGCCGGTGCTTATGGCGGGCATTCGGGCCACCATCGGCTTCATGGAAGGAGACACCCTGGCCGACATGATGAAATGGATTAATTTACTAATTTTCTTTGATATTCTCTACCTGGTCGTCTCGTATCTGACCTTTGATTTCGTTGTCGAGGAGTAATGCCCATGACTTTATCGCGCCGTTTACTTTTTTATTGGAACCTTTTAGCCTTGGCAGCCATGCTGTTTGCGGTTTACGCAGCCTTGGTCATGGCCCCTGACGCCATGAATGTCGATCCCAGCATCAGGCCTGCACAGCGCATCATCTACTTTCATGTGCCCGCGGCCTGGTCCAGCCTATTGGCCTTCTTCGTCGCCTTCGTGGCCAGCATCCTCAACCTGGCCACCAAACGCGTACGCTGGGATATTTGGGCCCGAGCCGCGTCGGAACTGGGCATTGCCTTCACCGTGGCCGCCATCATCAGCGGTTCATTGTGGGCCAAGCCCGCGTGGAACACCTATTGGACTTGGGATCCGCGATTGACCACCTACACCATCGTGCTGCTGCTCTACATCGCTTATTTTATGCTGCGGGGAGCCATCGATGAGCCGAGTCGCCGGGCCCGTATGGCCGCGGTTTACAACATCTTCGCCTTCATCAGCGTCCCCCTCACCTTCATGTCCATTCGTTGGTGGAACACCATTCATCCAGTCATTGTCGAATCGCCCGACAACGCCGGAAAATTTGGCCTGGGCCCCAACATGCTCAATGCCTTTATGATTGCCAACATCGCCTTTGTCATCATGTTCATCGCATTGCTGGCCAATCGCATCAGCCTGGGCTGGGCCGAAGAACGCATCGACGCCCTGCGTGAACGCCTGAACTTTTAATTCGTCTAAAATCCCACACTACCTGCTCATCGCCTGCTAATTCCTGACCCAAACGGAGTATTTTTATGATTTACCTTGTCGGCGCTTACGGCATCATCTGGCTGATGCTCTTTATCTTTGTCATCAGCATTTTCAGCCGTCAGCAAAAAATTGATAGCCAAATCGAAGTGTTAGAAGAAGCCCTGGAGCGTCTGGCCCCGGAAGCGTAGAAACACCGTAACATTTTTGTTTAGATTGCATCTATGCAAGTAGCTGCGCATTTGAAACTCGAGAAATGCGCTGTGCTTTCAGACGAAAATGGACGAAAGGAGGAACGTGGAGGAAATAAAATCGTCCACATTCGTCTAATTGGGTCCATCTTCGTCATGGAAAAATGACAAGCTCGCAATTTGGAATTAGGAAACTTATTGCAAACTACTCAGAATGGAAAAGTCACACATCAGGTTAATTTTAAGTTCATACCATTACCTACTTAAACATCTTGCCAACGACAAAACCATAACTTTCTGGCCTCTTGCGCATGATGCGCCCGCGTGAGCGTTGCCACATCTTACTTCACAACACCGGTTGTCGGAGCTCTCTATGAAATCATCCATCAGTTCTCGCATCACATTCTTCCATGCCCTGGCCCTGGTGCTGGGCTTCACAGCCATCTTTACCCTGCTGGGAGCCTCGGTGGGGCTGCTGGGCGGCTACGCCCTTTACGACGCCTTGCCCGTCATCACTCGTGTAGGCGCCATCCTGCTCATCGTCTTCTCGCTAAAAGTTGCCCATGTCAAGATGAACTATCTGGGTTGGGTTGTGGCCGCACTCTTCTTTGGTGCCATGACCTTTTGGCTGGATAAATATCAATTCGAGTCCAGCCATCGCCTGATCAACGCATTGATTGTGGCGCTGGCGGTATTTTCGGGCGCTCAGTGGGAAAAAATGATACTGCTAGTGTTGGGCATCCTTGTTGGCGGACTCAGTTTTCTTACCAGTGGCGCACCCGTGGCATGGCTCAAGGCGCTGGAAATGCTGCTGATTGTGGTCACAGTCTACTACGGCAATCTCACCGATGTATTCGACCGGGAATTTCGTATGGACATGGGGGGCAAATTCGGATCCGAGGCCTCCTATTGGCGCAGCGCACTGGTCGGTGTCATCTTTGCCGCTGGCTGGACACCTTGCGTCGGGCCTATTCTTTCCGGCATTTTGCTACTGGCTGCACAGGAACAAACCTGGGTACAGGGCGCAATTTTGCTCACCGCTTACTCCGCGGGCCTGGGCGTGCCCTTCTTGATTGCCGGTGCATTGTTCTCGAAACTAACCGCGTATTTGCCCAAATTCTACAAATGGCTGCCCACCATTAGCCTAATTAGCGGCATCCTGCTCATCTTCATCGCGCTGCTGCTCTTCACCGATACACTTTCGCGGCTTTCGCAGTTCGGCGGCTTCCTGAATTTTGAGCAGGACTTGGCCAGCGAAGGAGGAGGAGCACAAATTTCATTGCTCTTTGCCTTCCTGGGGGGATTGGTTTCCTTCTTATCCCCGTGCGTATTACCCTTGGTTCCCGCGTATCTTGGCTATCTTAGCGGCGCTGTCTTTGGCGCTGCGGCTGCCTCCTCCGAAGCCTGATTCAAGCTGGCTACCGCACTATGCGCTGGCACGCCATCTTTTAGAGTTGCTACGTAACGACTAACGTACCCGACTTCAATCACCACAAAGGCGCAAAGACACTAAGAACACCAAGAATTTCAAAGCTTTTTCTTTTCTTCGTGCCTTTGTGGCTTCGTGTCTTCGTGGTTTCTAGCCGGGCCACCTTAGTAGTAACGTTGCTA
>CAZMDD010000110.1:0-15063 GCA_964565065.1 uncultured Caldilineales bacterium
GGCGTTGGTGGGCCTGCTGGCAGCGGGCGTGTTGGATCATTACCTGTTCAATCTTACCTACCCTCACATGACAGCTCTGCTTTGGATTGTGGTGGGACTTGGCGTGGGCGCAACGCAATTTGCCCGACAAGTCATGGAAAACCGAGTGTAATCATTCACCACCTGTTACGACTAAGGTCGCCCGGCTAGAAACCACTAAGACACGAAACCACAAAGGCACAAAGAAAGAAAAAGTTTGTAACTGCTAAGGTTGACTCGTCTGCGCCGCTCCGCCCGAAAAAACAGGCCGAAGCCAGGTACGTAAGCAGTTACAAACTTTTTCTTTCTTTGAGCCATTGTGGCTTCGTGTCTTAGTGGTTTCCAGCCGGGCCATCTTAGTCGTAACAAATTAGCTCTACAAAAAACAAAAAAGCAATGGGCACAAAAGTGCTAAACACACCTATCTTCTCCGTGCCCACTGCATCTCCTTGGCAAAAACTCTTTTCGGAGACTACCCAAATTATTGCAAGAGGCATTATTATGACCCCAAAAAAGAAAACATTGGCAGTTCTCACAGGTGGCGGCGATGTGCCCGGCCTGAATCCCGCAGTCAAGATGGTGGTGCGCCGCGCAGTCGATGAAGGATGGCGCGTGCTCGGCTTCAGGCGGGGCTGGGCGGGCCCGCTGCGCTACAATCACGATGACCCCAAAAGTTGGGGGCAATGGGTGCTGGAACTGGATAAACAAATGGTGCGCAAAATTGATCGCTCTGGCGGCACATTCCTGCACACATCCCGCACCAAACCAAGCAAAGTCAAACCGGAACACCTGCCCCCGTTTCTCAATGTTGATGATTACCCGGTGAACGAAGATGGAACGTTGGACACTACCCAAAAGGTGCTGCAAACACTGGACCAGCTTGAGGTCGATGTGCTCATCCCCATCGGGGGCGATGATACGCTGGGCTACGGGGCCCGCATCCACAATGAAGGCTTTCCTGTGGTTTCGATTCCCAAAACCATGGATAACGATGTTTACGGCACAGATTACTGCATTGGATTTAGCACCGCGGTGACTCGCTCGGTGGAGCTGATTACCAATTTGCGCACCTCCATCGGCTCGCACGAACGCATTGGCGTGGTAGAGCTGTTTGGGCGCAATTCAGGCGAAACCTCGCTCATCTCTGCATTCTGCGCCGATGTCGACCGAGCTATCATCTCGGAAGTGCCCTTTGATATTGAAAAATTGGCCAACTTGCTCATGGAAGACAAGCGCAACAATCCTAGCCATTATTCGGTGATGACCATCTCAGAAGGCGCCTTTCCCGCGGGAGGGCAAATCATGGAAAGTGGCGAAGCAGATGCTTATGGGCATCGCAAATTGGGCGGCGTGGGCAACTACGTGGCGCAGCAAATCAAGGAACTGACCGGCGAGAACATCATCTACCAGCAGTTAGGTTATCTTATGCGCTCGGGCGCCCCCGATGCATTGGATCGCATTGTGACAGCCAATTTCGGTACGCTGGCAGTCAACCTGGCTACCCGGGGCATTACCGGACGTATGGTAGCGCTGCGCGAAGGGCGTTACACACATGTAGCCGCCGATTACAGCACCCGCGGCCTGAAACGTGTCGATGTCTCTGAATTCTACGATGCCAAGGCTTATCGTCCCAAGATTTCGCATGTGCAAGGCAAGCCCATGTTCTTGTACTAAACGCATTCGGGGCGGGGTCGCACGCCCCGCCCATTTTACCTCTTATGACAAAACTGGGCGCTTTTGCCATCATCTTTGATGCTACCGGACACATTCTGCTGGGACACCGGCGGGATATGGATTTGTGGAATCTGCCGGGCGGAGGTTTGGAGCCGGGAGAGCTGCCCGATGCGGGCGTGATTCGGGAAGTGCTGGAGGAAACAGGCCTGGTGGTGCGGGCCGAAAAATTACTGGGGATTTACAGCAAGGCAGGCAAGGATGAACTCATTTTCCTCTTTCGCTGCGTCATTGCAGGGGGCGAGCTGCAAAAACAAACGCCCGAGACTGACGACAATCGTTTTTTTCCGCCCGATGCCCTACCCGACCGCCTCATTCCCCGCCATCGTGAGCGCATTGCCGATGCCCTGACAGGCGCACCACAGCTCATCTGCCGCCAGCAATCGGGGCCAGATACCCAAAGCTTTTTGCAGATGCTGGAAGCGATGCCGAAATAACCACAACTCAGCCATCCACTATCCGCTTCAACGCAGATAAATCTCCCTCATCGAACAAACTGCGACGCAGCTCCATAATTTGATCTCGCAGCACCGCGGCCTGCTCGAACTCGAGCTGCTGCGCGGCCTCGTTCATCTGCATTTCAAGAGTCTCGATGAGACGGATGCGTTCGGGGCGGGGCAACGCGGTGAGGCTGGGAATAAGCTCACCGCCCGAGCCCACGGTGTAAGTCGGGCCTGGCTCAGCCAAAGCGGTCACAGCCCGCTCCTCAGCCACCCGCTGCGTAATATCGCGCACCGCCTTGATGATGGACTGCGGCTTGATGCCATGCTCTCGGTTGTAGGTCTCTTGGATGCGGCGACGGCGGGTCGTTTCATCGATGGCCCGGCGCATGGACCGGGTGATGATATCTGCATACATGATAACTTTGCCCTGCACGTGGCGGGCTGCACGCCCCATGGTCTGAATCAACGCCGTATCAGAGCGTAAAAAGCCCTCCTTATCCGCATCCAAAATCGCCACCAGACTGACCTCGGGCAAATCCAGGCCCTCGCGCAAAAGATTGATGCCCACCACCACATCATACACACCCAAACGCAAATCTCGTAAAATCTCTACCCGCTCGATGGTGTGTACCTCGGAATGCAAATAATGCACCCGAAAACCCAGCTCAGCCAGATAATCCGATAAATCCTCGGCCATGCGCTTGGTCAGCGTGGTGAGCAAAGCTCGCTGCCCGCGGCCAATAATCTGATTCAGCTCCCTCACCAAATCATCCACCTGCCCCTCGGTGGGACGTATGTCAATGACCGGGTCCAGCAATCCGGTGGGACGGATAATCTGCTCCACAATCTGCTCCGAAACCTCGCGCTCAAATGGCCCGGGCGTGGCCGAAACATAAATCACCTGATGCAACAACGCCTGAAATTCATCGAACTTCAGCGGACGATTATCCAACGCCGAGGGCAGACGAAAGCCATGCTCCACCAACACCTGCTTGCGTGAACGATCGCCATTGTACATGCCCCGAATCTGGGGGACGGTCATGTGACTCTCGTCGATGAAAAGGAGAAAATCATCGGGGAAATAATCGAGCAGCGTCCACGGGCGGGAACCGGCAGGACGATGGGCCAGATGCCGTGAATAATTCTCCACGCCCGAACAATAACCAATCTCCTGCAACATCTCCAAATCGTAACTCACCCGCTGCTGAATACGCTGCGCCTCCAACAACTTGTCGTGAGCCTCGAACCACTTCACCCGCTCAATCATCTCCTGCTCAATAGCTGCCAACGCCTCGCTCATCCTATCCTGCGGAGTGATGAAATGCTTGGCCGGATAAATCTCCAGCTCCTCCAGCGCCCGCAAAACCTCACCGGTTAGTGGATCCACCTCAGTCATGCGCTCAACCTCATCGCCCCAAAACTCAATACGATAAGCTGTGGTGCCATAAGCAGGCATAACTTCCAGCGTATCGCCCCGCACCCGGAATGCACCGGGCAACAATTGCACATCATTGCGATTGTAATGAATATCCACCAAATGCCGCAGCAGCAGATTGCGCCGTGTGCTCTGCCCCAGCACCATCTTCAGCACCACCCGCCCGTAATCCTCAGGATTGCCCAGGCCGTAGATAGCGGAAACTGAGGCCACGATAATCACATCCCGGCGGCTGAGAAGCGAAGTGGTTGCGGCCAGACGCAAACGATCAATCTCATCATTGATCTGCGCATCCTTCTCGATGTACGTATCGGTGCGGGGCAGATAAGCCTCGGGCTGATAATAATCATAATAGCTGACAAAATACTCCACCGCGTTGTGCGGGAAGAACTCACGGAACTCAGAATAAAGCTGCGCGGCCAGCGTTTTGTTGTGCGCCATGATGAGCGTCGGGCGCTGCATCGCCTCGATGACCTTTCCCATGACAAAGGTCTTGCCTGTGCCTGTTGCGCCCAGCAGAGTCTGATGCCTCATGCCCGCGTCCAGACCAGCGAGCAACTGCAGGATCGCATCAGGTTGATCACCAGTAGGCTGAAAAGGAGAAATCAGATGAAAGTCGGGCATAAGACAAAGACGCGGCACTTGAAAACCGAACATCAGTTCCTGTCATTGTACCGAATTTTCGACACTTTGTCCAGAAAAAACCTCCCGGCGGCCAAAACCGGGAGGGGGTAAATGCGTAGCACTAAAAGCGCAGTGGCTGCATGACAGCACGCAACAACACAATCGTCACGCCACCCGGGTGGCAGCCTCCAGCAAAGTCTGGATGCGCTCAACCATGCGTGCAGGATCTGGGTGGAAACCATCCAGCAACAACGCATCCTCATAAAGCTGTTCAATGGCCAAATCCAGCAACGTATCGTCAGCTCCGGCAGTGGCCCGCTGCACCAAATTGGCCACGATGGGATGTTCAGGATTCAGCTCAAGCACCATGGCCGGTACGCTGAAATCCTCCTCCATCAACCGACGCACCCGCTGGATGCCGCTATCGATGCCATCTTCAGGAGCGGCCAATCGCGCGGGATGTGAGACCAACACCTGGCTGGGACGCACATCAGCCACTTTATCTCCCAGCAAAGTTTTGGCTCGGGCCACCAGCCTGGCAAAATCTTCGCCCGGTTCCGGGGGATTGGCCTCCTCCTGGCCCGAAACCTTCGCGTCAGCCCGATCCACATTCACAAACTCGAACGACTCATACTTGCCCAGCATCTGCGGCAAAAAGACATCGATGGGCTGATCAAAATACAAGACCTCGATACCTTGCTGCCGGAAATGCTCCAAATGCGGACTACGCTTGATAATGGCCAAACTATCGCCGGCAATGTAATAAATCGCCTTTTGTTCTGGCTGCATCCGGGCCACATAATCTGAAAGCGAAACCAGGGTCTCCTCGCTGGTGGAGGAATAAAAACGAAGCAGGGGTGTCAGCTTGGCATGATCCCCCAAAGCGGTATTGATGCCCTCTTTGATGAAAATGCCGAACGCCTGCCAGAACTTGGCGTACTGCTCCGGCTCTTTACGGGCCATATCAGCCAGAGCATTCAGAATCTTGCGAGTGAGAACCGACTTAATTTTGTGCAGAACTCGATTGCTCTGCACCATCTCACGGCTCACATTCAGCGGAATATCCTCCGAATCAACTACGCCCTCGACAAACCGCAAATACTCTGGCAAAAGCTCCTTGTTGCGATCCTGAATCCGAATCTGTCGGGAATAAAGCCGCAAACCATAATCCTGCTTAAGCCCCAGCAAGGTACGATCCAGCTTGGCCGGGATGTAAAGCAACGCGTAAATCTGCACCGGCGCATCCGTTTGCACTGTAATGCGCGTCATGGGGTCTTCAAAAGCAAAAGTGAGTTGCTTGTAAAACTCGTTGGCTGCTTCATCCTCGATTTGCGAAGGATTCTGTCGCCAAATTGCCTGCTGCCGATTCACCGGCTCCTCTTCATCATTCAGATAAATGGGAAAGGTGACAAAATCGGAGTATTTGTGAATGATGGACTTGAGCTGCCAGGGCTCAGCGTATTGTTTGGCATCCTCTTTCAGGGTGATTTCAATGGTGGTGCCTCGCTCCTGCTTGTCGGCAGGAAGCAGTGTGTAGCTTTCGTCGCCGGTGGAGCGCCACGCCCAGGCCGACGCATCGGGCTTGTAGGAACGGCTAATCACCTGGACTTCATCTGCTACCATAAATACCGAATAAAATCCCACGCCAAACTGCCCGATTTGATCAATAGCCTCGGGGGCTTGCTGTTGCGCCTGCAACGCGGTCACAAACTGCGCTGCGCCCGAATGCGCAATCACGCCCAAATTCTCCACCAGCTCATCACGCGTCATGCCGATACCTGTATCAGTAATCGTCAGTGTGCCCTTTTCGGCATCAGCCTGAATGCGAATCGCCAACTCAGCATCGGGGTCCAGCACGTCACGGTTGGTCAGCATCTCAAACTTCACCCGATGCAGCGCATCCGAAGCGTTGGAAATCAGCTCGCGCAAGAAGATTTCCTGCTGCGAGTACAAAGAATGCACTAAAATATCCAATAATTGCTTGATTTCTGTCTGAAACTGCATGGTTTCAGCTTGCTTTGCGTTCTCGCTCATCAACATTTCTCCTTGGTAGCGGTTATGGGTCAGTAGACCATCAAGAAAAAAGACACAACTTGTTTTTGTGCCTTTCGTATTTGTCTAATCGGGTGTATTGGGTTGCATGCTTCGTAACTATACAGGTCGTGCTCTTCAAGCTCGAAGGTGACGAAGAAGGGAAGCTTATTCTTTCTTCGTGCCTTCGTGGCTAATCAGAAACCGTGAATCGTTACCATGCTTCTATTGTAATGGCAAAGCATAAGAAGATTATTAGCGGCTCTGGCATTTTGTTCATTCAGGCAACGCCAACAATTTGACACTGTTCGCACCGCAGATTAAACTTCCAGCAGGAGATAGTCATGCCGGCCCCACACAGTCAACGCAAAACAGATCACATTCGCATCAATCTTGAACAAGATGTACGCTTCCCGCGCCTGACCAGCGGCTTCGAGACCCTGCGTCTGGTGCATCAGGCCCTGCCCGAGCTTAATTTAGCGGATGTGGAAATGGGCCTCAGGCTCTTTGACAAACACCTGCAAGCGCCCTTGCTCATCTCTTCGATGACCGGTGGCACGCCCGAGGCTGAACGCATCAATCGGCATCTGGCCCAGGCGGCACAGGCCGCGGGCATTGCCATGGGTGTGGGTTCGCAACGGGTGGCACTGCAAACCCCTGCCCTGGCCCGCACCTTTCAGATACGCCACGTGGCGCCCGATATTTTGCTTTTTGCCAATTTGGGAGCGGTGCAGCTCAACAAAGGCTACACGCCCGCACACTGTCAGCGCGCAGTGGATATGATCGAGGCGGACGCCCTGATTTTACATCTGAATCCCCTGCAAGAGGCTGTGCAGCCGGAAGGCGACGTGCAATGGGCGGGTCTGGCCAAAAAGATTGAGGCTGTTTGCCGGGCGCTCAGTGTGCCTGTCATCGCCAAAGAGGTAGGATGGGGCATCTCGGTGGCAACTGCTCGCTTGTTAGCCGATGCAGGTGTGGCAGCTATTGACATTGCAGGCAGCGGCGGAACCTCGTGGGCAGAGGTCGAGTATCATCGCAACCCCGACCCGCTGCAACGACGCGTAGCCCGCACCTTTGCCGATTGGGGCATTCCCACCGCAGAATCACTACGCAACATTCATGCAATCTTGCCAGAGATGCCACTTTTTGCCAGCGGGGGTCTGAAAACGGGCCTGGATGTGGCCAAAAGCATTGCTTTGGGCGCTAAACTGGCAGGCATGGCCGCGGTCTTTTTGCGCCCCGCCACACAAAGCGCACAAGCGGTCATGGATGAAATCAACGCCATTCTTGCCGAATTGCGGGTAGCCATGTTTGTCAGCGGCTCCCCTAATTTAGCCTCATTGCGGGCCCCCGGCAAACTCTCATCGCATTAACATTCACTCCGAACAAACTTTATGACAACTTTCATCGAATTCAGCCAGCACTGGTTACCCCAAATCGAACAAGAAATGCAACGCCACCTCAGCGGCGAAATACCTGAATTGCGAGAGATGTACGGCATGATGCGGTATCACATGGGCTGGGAAGACACGCACGGCCAACCAGATGACGCGCCCAAAGGCAAGCGCCTGCGCCCGCTACTGGTGCTGATGACCTGTCAGGCTGCGGGCGCCGACCCGGCACAGGCCCTGCCCGCGGCCGCGGCGGTGGAACTGCTGCACAACTTCTCCCTCATCCACGATGACATCGAAGACCGGGGAGAAACCAGGCGTCACCGCCCCACCGTGTGGACTTGGGCGGGCGACGCCCAGGCCATCAACACTGGCGATGCCATGTTCGTGTTGGCACATCAGGCTCTGCAACGCCTGAGCCAGGTGGATGTGCCTGCGCCGCGCGTGCTGGAGGCGCTTCGCATCTTTGACGAAACCTGTCTGCATCTGACCCAGGGACAATATCTGGACATGGCTTTTGAGACTCGGGATCTGGTTTCGGTGGAAGCGTATCATTTGATGATTTCAGGTAAAACCGCGGCCCTGCTCTCAGCTTCGGCCCGATTGGGCGCACTCATTGCAGGCAGTCCTCATCTGGATGCCTACCGCACTTTTGGCTACGAAGTGGGCATCAGTTTCCAAATCGAGGATGACATTTTGGGCATTTGGGGCGAAGAGGCGCTTACCGGCAAATCGGCCACCGGCGACATCATCACTCGCAAGAAAACGCTGCCGGTGCTGTATGCGTTGAATCAATCGGGCCCAGACGCTGCGACCCTGCGCGCCCTATACGCCCGCCCCGCCCCACTCACTACCGACGACATCAGCACCATTCTGGCGCTATTGGATAAACTGGGTGCCCGAGCCTATGCCCAGGCTCAGGGACAACACCACGCCCAAGCAGCCCTGGCCGCGCTGCAAGCCACCCAGGGCCATCCCCCCACCATCGACATGATGGCCGCGGTGGTTCGCAAGCTCATCGGACGCAAGACCTGAGCAGCGATCCGAATGAAAACAAAAAAAACGGACAGGTCGTGGGCGGCCTGTCCGTTGGTCGTTTAGCAAAAAAACGCTTACTCGGCTGCCTCTTCAGTTTCCTCACCCTCGACATCGCCCTCTTCACCTTCCACAGCATCTTCAGCCAGCTTACGGGAGATGGTCAGGCCAATCACAGGTGCATTGGGCTCAGCCAGAATCACGACATCATCGGGCACGGCCAAATCGGCAATGGTGATGGTATCGCTGATATTGACCAATTTGCTCATATCGGCAGTAAAGGATTCGGGAATGTTGCCGGGCAGACATTCCACCAGGACTGTGTCCATGTGGTGCATAATCACAGCGCCGCCCTTGACAGCGTCAGATTCGCCCACCATGACGACGGGCACATCGGTCTGAATTTTGACATCCATCTGCACTTTATAAAAATCAACATGCAGGATGCTGCGGCGCACGGGATGGCGCTGCATGCTTTTGATCAACACATTGACCGGTTTGCCACCCAGGCCATCCAGCCCGATGAGCTGGCTGAAACCACCGGCGCGCAGGATACGCACAAAGTCAATTTCGCGAAATTTGACAGTCACAGCGTCATCGCCTTGACCGTAAAGGACACCGGGGACATAACCAGCTTTGCGTACCTGATTGACGCTGCGCCCGGTTTTGGCTCGGGGTTCAACATTTAAGACATAATCCATGAGATTATCGACTCCCTATTTTCGTAAAATGGTAGTAACTATTCACGTTCTCTGATTGACCACGAAGGGACACGAAGACACAACGGCACAAAGAAAGAAGGAATTTTCGTTACGACTAAGGTAGCCCGGCTAGAAACCACTAAGACACGAAGCCACAAAGGCACAAAGAAAGAAAAAGTTTTGAAATTTTTGGTGTTCTTAGTGTCATTGTGCCGTTGTGGTGATTGAAGTCGGATACGTTAGTCGTTTCGAATTTTCTCTCTTCGTCACCTTCGAGCCTTCGTGGCAAAGGATTGAAGGTCACGACCTGTATAGTTACAAATGATAATTTGAGATCAGAATAATAATTGTGATAATTCAGGCGGACATCAGGTGCGGCACTGAAGGACTATCGGGGTTAAAACAAGAAGAAAGCGCGCCAGAAGACAACTGGACACGACAGCCTTTTATTTTAGTGGCAAAGTGCAAAAATGGCAAAAAGAGGCTGGCATGAAATGCTGTTTGTAAGGCAAATGCAAGCTTTTTGGCTCTGTACAGGCTCGACACAATTTGCATCCCCTGCAAAAAATGCGCTACACTTGCAGAAGCGGCTTAAGTCGTTGATGCTCTGAAAGTTGAAATGTAATGGCTCGTCGCTATCCAGAGCACACCACCAAGAGCACAAAGAAAAAGGAAATGCTCAAGAACAATCGTTACGACTAAGGTAGCCCGGCTAGAAACCACTAAGACACGAAGCCACAAAGGCACAAAGAAAGAAAAAGTTTTGAAATTTTTGGTATTCTTAGTGTCTTTGTGCCGTTGTGGTGACTGAAGTCGGGTACGTTAGTTGTTACGAAAAATCTGTGCAATCTGCGGTGGCCATGACAAATTTTAGCGCCGCATCCATTTTCGTCCTTCGGCGAGAGGTGCGAGCGCTTTTCTCAAGTTTCAAATGCGCACTTACTTAACAAGGCGCCGCTCGCATGCTTTTGGGTGCAAGCTGCGTCGTCACTAATCCAAGGAGATTCTAGATGAAAAATTTGTTTTACTTTTTGTTTGGCGCCACAGTGGGCGCACTGGCTGCTCTGATTATGGCTCCCAAGAGTGGCGAAGAGCTGCGTGGCGATTTGCAGCAACGGGCCTCCAGCCTGGATATGCAGCGCTTGCAAAAGAGTTATGAGCAAGGTCTGGCCGAGGTAAACAAGCGCCTGGAGCAAGTTCAGGTGCAGCTCAAGAAGAACCAAAAGCTGGAAGAGGCCATCGCCGAAGAAGTGGGCGCTGAGTAGGCCATGAATAATGAAGCCTGAAGGATAGCGAACACGGCTACATCGTCTATCTTTCAGGCTCTTGTTTTAGTGACGCAACAAGTCCTGCCATTGGATGAGGGGGCGGGCAAGCCAACCATCGGTGGCGGCAGCGGGTTGCAGGGGCGGGCGCGCATGGGGCACGATGCGCAGGGTAGTTCCGGCAACAGGGCGCTCGGGGGGCCATTGGATGCGCTGCCAGGTAACAAATGTTCCTTCGGCAGGCCATTCAGCGGGACGCAGGCCCATTTCATCGGAGACCTGCACCATCTGTTGACCAGCGCCATCCAGCAGCGCACTTTGGATTTGCCAGGCCTCGAATTCATCGGGCAGGGGGCCGGTGGTGTGCCACAGTTGCAGCATTAGGCCCGCGGTTTGCCCCGGGCCCGGGGGAATAACCGCTTGTTCGATGAGACCAAGTTGCGGATGCACCCACACTGCGGGGGCTTGATTCAGGTGGATGCCGGTGGTGGCTTGATAGGCGGACCCAGCAGGTAACGTATCGAGTTGGATGCTCAGGAGTTGCTGTATGTCGGCGGGGGGCAGGGCCGAGTTGCCCACCAGGATGGTCGCGTCGCTTTGAGCCAGGGGCCAGGCTCGACGCGCATCAAACCAGTGTAGATTGGGATCCTGGCGGCTAAAAAATTCGGTGGTGGGAACTTGCTCGTACAGTACGATGAAACTGAGGTGTTTGTACAGGCCCGATGAGATGTAGAGCGGGCCCGGGGCAGGGTGTGTCTCCAGCCATTGCCACATGGTGATGACATCTTGCTGAAAGGCTTCCTGGGTTTCGGGCGAGGGGCCCCAAACCTGAAAGTAGTCGTGATAGCTTTGAATGGCAGGGGTCAGAAGGAAGAGTGCTGTCACGGCGGCCAGTAGTGGCTTCTTGAGATGCCAGCGGGTTCGCATCCAGGCCAGCAGCTCTCCCAGGCCGATGGCAGGGAAGAAGAATACGCCGGGGATGACGCCCAATACCCGGGGCAAGGTTGGAGCTCGATCCACTGCCAAAAAGGAGAGACTGACCAACACTGCAAACCACAGCAGTAAGAAGGCGTAGACCGGCTCTTGCCAGCGGCGCAGGCTAATGCCCAGGCCCAGCAGGGCCAGCAGCGCGGTCAGCGGCATGAAAACGGCGCGGCCAGTGAGATTGTAGAATCGGGCCACATCGCCGCGGCCAGGCACGATGAATTGCTGCAAGTTCAGGCTTGCGGCCCGCCCGATGATTTTCAGGGTCTCGATGCTAATCCCATGCCGAAATGCCGAAACCTCGCCTGCTCGTTGCGTGAAGCTGCCGGGATGCGTGAGAAAGTAGTAGCCCAGCGGGGCGAAGATGAGTGCGGACAGGGCAAAGAAGAGAATGCTGCCACGGATGAAGTCGCGGGGATGGGCCAGCCGCGCGGGCCCACGCGGGCGCACCAGCGAGAGTAGGGCCCATCCTCCCAAAAAGAGACCGACGAACAGGGGGATAAAACGGCTGGCGGTGTAAAAATGGGAACCCAGCCCCATGAACAGGCCGGCCCAGGCCCACCAGGCCCAGCGTCTGGTGCGGATGGCTCGCCACAGTGCTGCCATGGTTAGTGCGGCAAAGGTGGTGGTGAATACGCCACGAATGCCAAAGCGAGAAAAATGCACGTGCCAAAAGGAAATGGCGGTAAACAGGGCTGCGGCCCAAGTGATGAGCCAGGCCTTCTGAAAATCCCACGTAGGGGCATGGGCGGGCAGGGGTGCGATGAAGAGTTCATAGCCCAGCCAATAGGCTCCCAGCACGGTGACTATGCCTGCCAGGGCCGAGGGCAGTCGTATGGCAAAGGGGGTGACGCCCATCCATTTGAATAGGCCTGCTAAAATCCACATGTGCAACCCTTCGCGGCCAAAGTTGGCAGGAAAGAAGACCTGTCCGCGGCCAGCCAGCACGTCCAGGGCATCCAGAGCATCTGCAGCTTCATCGCCAAAAAGGCCGGGGGGCAGGCTGTGCAGTTGCCAAAGCCGATAAAAGGTGGCGACGATAAAAACGAACGCAAGGCCAAGCCAGATCTGGCGTCGGCGCTGGGTAGAAGTTGAAATCATGGGCCCATTTTAGGGGATGTGAGGCTGGCTGGCAAGATCGGAAGGTGAGATAACCCAAGAGCGGGAACAACAGCGTCTGGTTTGCTCATCTGCGACCGCCGGAATGGGCACAGGGCTCATCCACATCGTTTGGAGGCCTTTGGATAACGTGACATCTGGCCCGAGTTGTGGCAAAATCACGCCATGACCAAGCCCCTGATTTCTGTTGTTGTTCCCCTTTTTAACGAAGAGGCCAGTATCGATGCGCTTTATGGACAGCTCACCGCGGCGCTGGAGGCTTTTGGTGCGCCTTATGAGGTCATCGTGGCGGATGATGGCAGTACTGATGACAGCTTTGCCCGACTGGCTGCGATTCATCGGCAGGATGCTCGCTGGCATATTGTGCGGTTTCGGCGCAATTTCGGGCAAACTGCTGGTTTTGCTGCCGGGTTCGATCGGGCCCGAGGCGATATTATCATCACTATCGACGCAGATTTGCAGAATGATCCTGCGGATATTCCCAAGCTTATCGCCAAGATGGATGAGGGTTACGATATTGTGAGTGGCTGGCGTGTGGATCGCAAGGATACGTTTTTGACCCGTAAGCTGCCTTCGATGATGGCCAATCGTCTGATTTCCCGCTCGACGCAGGTGCATTTGCACGACTATGGTTGCTCGCTCAAGGCGTATCGGGCTGATGTGCTAAAGAATATCAATCTTTATGGCGAGTTGCATCGGTTTATTCCGGCCGTGGCCAGTGCTTATGGTGTGCGCGTGACCGAAGTGCCGGTGAATCATCGGGCCCGCGAGCATGGGCAATCCAAATATGGTATTTCGCGTACTTTTCGGGTGCTGCTGGATTTGATTACTGTCTATTTTTTGTTGGGTTACAGCACGCGTCCGATTCATGTTTTTGGTGGCGTGGGGCTGGCATCCTTTGGCCTGGGCACGTTGCTGGGGCTTTATCTAAGTTTTGTTAAGCTTATTTTGGGGCAGGATATTGGCACGCGCCCGCTGTTGTTGCTGGCGGTGCTGTTGATTTTGTTGGGGGTGCAAATGCTGGCCATGGGTCTGCTGGGCGAACTCATCATCCGTACTTATTACGAGAGCACTCATAAATCGATTTATTATGTGCGGGAGGAGTTAGGGGGTGAGGAGTTTAGGGTTACTGGTTGAAGGTTCAAGGTTGCTGGTTGAAGGTTGGGGGGTTGGGGGTTCACGGTTTGGAGGTTGGGCGCCCGGCGCGGGCCGCGGGAAGGCTGGGCTTGGTTGAGGGTTCACGGTTCAAGGTTTGGGGTTCAAGGTTTGGGGTTCAAGGTTTGGGGTTCAAGGTTTGGGGTTCAAGGTTTGGAGGTTGGGAGGTTGGGAGGTTGGGAGGTTGGGCGCCCGGCGCGGGCGGTGGGAAGGCGGGGCTTGGAGGGGATTTGGAAATTCAGGGGAGATTGGTGGCGGTTGAGCGGGCGCTTTGCCCCCCTCCCGGCCTCCCCCCGTTTCGGCTGGGCCTCACGGTGGGCGGAGCTGGCGGTTTACCACTGCTTACTGACACACTGGCCTCTGACTACTGACCTCTGACCGGCTGCGCAGCAGCCACCTGATGTTCTGGCGGACAACCCGCCGAGTCGCAGACTCGCCTGGACGCGTTTTTTTTCGACGGAGGAGCTGGCGATTGACTACGATTCGCTGCTTGCGGATGGCGCCCACCCCCGCGAGCGAATACGCATGATGCGGGCTGGCGTTCAACCCGCCGAGTCACAGACTCGCCTGGACACATTTTTTTGATAGAGGAGCTGGCGGTTTACCTCTGACCCACTGGCCCGCTGCGCAGCAGCCGCCTGAGGGGGCAGCCCCAGCGGGGCTTTGCAGCGGTAGCCCGTGGCTTCAGCCGCGGACGAAGGGCGCGCGGACAGGCCCGCGGTCACACGGGCGCATGATGCGCGGGCGCGCGTTCAACCCGCCGAGTCACAGACTCGCCTGGACACATTTTTTTTTATAGAGGAGCTGGCGGTTTACCACTGACCACTGCCCCTCTGACCTCTGACCTCTGACCTCTGGCCACTGACCCTCTGACCTCTGGCCCGCTGACCTCTGACCCTCTGACCCACTGGCCCGCTGACTGGCTGCGCAGCAGCCGCCTGAGGGGGCAGCCGCGGGCAGCGGGCGGGCTGGCCCCCATGCGCGGATGCCCCCTTCAACCGCGAACCGTAACGCCTGTTACGACAATAACAGTTGCTGCACCCCTTTACGCCATGCGATCCAGCTTGATAGGTTTACGGGCAGGGGTTTTCACCACAAACGCCTGCGAGCAGTTGGGCATCAGGCCCGGGG
>CAZMDD010000111.1:0-11313 GCA_964565065.1 uncultured Caldilineales bacterium
CCTCTACCAGAAAATCATCAAGGATAGAAAGAGAAAGAGGCTGTCATATGCAGGTGACAGCCTCTTCTTGTTTTTCTAATGGGTAACTACTAACGTACCCGACTTCAATCACCACAAAGGCGCAAAGACACTAAGAACACCAAGCATTTCAAAGCTTTTTCTTTTCTTCGTGCCTTTGTGGCTTCGTGTCTTCGTGGTTTCTAGCCGGGCTACCTTAGTCGTAACTCTAATGGCCCTTATCGGCGACGGGGCTACTTTTCAAGCTGTTGCTCGATAATTTGCTGGAAGACCTCGTAGGGCTGAGCGCCATTGATGAATTGGCCGTTGATGAAGAATGCAGGCGTTCCCTGCACGCCCGCGGCCAGACCTTCTTTCTGGTCATTCATAATTTTCTCGGCATAACGGGTCGAGTTGAAGCAGCTCTCGAAGTCATCAGTATCCAGCCCCATATTCTTGGCGTAATCGGCAAAAACCTGGGCTGCCGAAGCGTTACTGGACCATTCTTGCTGCGAGTGGAAGATGATGTCGTGCATTTCCCAGTATTTGCCCTGTTCGCCCGCACACTCGGCAGCAGTTGCCGCGGGGATTGCGTTAGGATGAATCTGGGTTAGCGGGAAGTTTTTGAGGATGTAACGCACTTTTCCTGTCTCGACATAGTTTTTGATGATTTCGGGCAGAGTTCCGGTGCTATAACGCTGGCAATAGGGACATTGGTAGTCGGTGAACTCGACAATGGTCACAGGCGCGTCGGGGGAGCCCATCACAGCAATGGCCTCAGGCTCAAAGTCGGTATCGGGCGTGGGAGAGGGGGTGACGGTGACGACTGTATCGGGCAATGTACCAGATTCCTTCTCCTGCAAAATGGCGTCGATGATGGTCATCAAATCATCGGTCGAGACACCATTCTGAATCACACGACCGCCCACAACAACGCCAGGCAAATCGCGAAATTCAAGGTCACGGGCCTCAAAGTAATCAGCCTTCACATCTTCCAGCGACTCCTGTTTCTCCATGCAAGTGGCAAAAGCATCGGCATCCAGGCCCATGGCGCTGGCAGCATCATTCATTGCGGCCACAGTGCCGGTGTATTCACCAGTGTTCCAACTCGTATCCCGATAAAGCCACTTGCTCATATCGATGAAATGATCCTGGTAAGAGGCGCATTGGGCAGCCAAACTGGCAATCACCGAAGGGTCGCCGCCCGCGGCAGGAAATTCCTTGTGGATGATGCGCAATTTACCGGTATCGACATATTTTTCCTGCAGCTTGGGTAAAATGTCATTGGCGTAGATGATGCAGTTAGGATAACCATAATCGCACCACTCGTACATGGTGAGCGTGGCGGAATCCTTCCCAATGGTGTTATTCGGGCGTTCGGCAGGCGCAAACGTGTCAGGCGCTTCGGGCGGATAGAGCACTTTGCCCATGGTGGGATCTACCGTCTCCTGAAAGGCGTCATCCGTTGCTGACTGGGTGGCAGTGGGCGCTGGTGTATCGGGAGCAGCAGCAGGGTCAGGAGCTTTCTCGGTTGGCGGTGTATCGACAGTCGCGGGCTTGGGATTTTGGCAGGCGCTCAGGGCCAAAACAGCCACCAGCAGCACCAAGACAAACAACAAATTTTTTTTACGGTTGTGCATGGAAACCTCAAATGAACGTATGGGATCGGTGTGAATTCAGCATCGACGCTGAGAGCAACAAACTTAGCGCAATCGGGGCAGCGCCAAATCTTTTGGTGAAAGTAGGGGGTTTTCTATGGGCCACTGAATGCCCACATCGGGGTCATTCCAGATGATGCCGCTATCAGATTGCGGAGCATACTCAGCCGTGACTTTGTAGCTAACATCTGCAACATCGCTGAGAACCAGGAATCCGTGAGCAAAGCCTGGCGGAATGTACAGCAGGCGATGATTTTCCCCGGAGAGGATTTCGCCAACCCACCGCCCGAAACTGGACGATTCGGGGCGAATATCTACTGCAACATCGAAAATTTCGCCGCGCACGGCTCGTACCAATTTGCCTTGGGCATGGGGCGCTTTTTGAAAATGCAAGCCCCGCAATACGCCGCGCGTCGATCGGGAGTGATTGTCCTGCACAAAATTTTCAGTAATACCGTTGGCAACAAATTCCGAACGTTTGTAGGTTTCGATAAAGAAACCGCGCTCATCAGGGAAAACCTGAGCCTCGATAAGGATAACCTGGGGGATTTCCAGGGATTTGAAGGTGAATGGCATCGTTTCTATCCAATATCCTGTGATAAAGATGGGTAAATCTAAACAACCAAGCTCAAGTATACCGCAGAAGTTCGGATTTGCCACATGGTCGTGCTACAATTTTGGTCTTATGAGTATACTATGGACATCGCCCCTGGGCCCGGTGGGCCTTTTGTTGGCGGGAGGTTTGCTGTTGCTTCTGCTGCAACGACAGCTTTCACCCCGGCTGCAACGCGTGCTGCCCATTGGCCTGGTGGCGGTCAGCATGACAGGCTGGCTTTTGCTAAGGCTGCAACCGCAGGGTGCGGGCCAATGGTGGCTGTGGCAAGCACCTCTGGGTTTGGAAAGCGCTCTGGGCCTGCAATGGCCCGGTACAGTGTGGCTGGCCGGTTGGCTGTTATTCATGGTGGCATTGGTGGCGCTCATCTTACCGGGATGGCAGCCGCGGCCCGGCTTTACGCCACTGGCATTCTGGATGCCTTTGTTGCTGGCCTCGGGACTGCTGGTGCTTAGCGCTGCCACTTGGAGCGTGTTGCTGGCCTCGTGGCTGCTGATGCTCTTTATGACAGGTCTGCTGGCGGGAACTCCCATCGAAAATGCGGCCCGAGCATGGACTTTTTTGCTGCTTTCCAGCCTGTTTTTGCTGGCCGTGCCCATGTTCAATGGCATGGATTCTTTTTTGGCCACTCTGGACAGTGATTATTTGAACTTGCAGGCGCAGTTACTGCTCACCCTGGCCGCGATGATTCCGTTGGGCCTCTATCCCTTTCATGTCTGGTTGACGCCCGAGACTCAGCGCCCGCGCAGCATACAACTGGCCCTGCATCTCATACCGGCCCTGGCCGCGGTGCATTTGCTGGGTCGTTTCGAGCTTTCGCTACTAGGAAGCCTGAGTTGGGTCTCGGTGGGTATTGCCGGGCTACTGGGCAGCGCTCTGGCAGCTTGGGCCACGCAGGATGCACAGCGGGCCTGGCTTTATGTGTTCATCAATCGGGCTAGTTGGGTGATGTTGGCACTGGCGCTCTCGCAAGAAAGTGGCGCACACCGAACTTTGTTTCCGCTGGCTACGCTGGCGCTGATTGGCATGTTGTGGGCGCTGTTGAGTACTCGCAACGCACAATCGGGCGTAAGCTGGCGCAATGCCCTACTACTCTTCTTCTTGATTGGTTTTCCGCTGACGCCTGGTTTCAGCTTGAATTTGGCCCTGACACAACTGGCCTCAACTGTCGTCAGTTTTCCGGCATGGATACTGACATTGTTGGCGCAGACCTTGCTGGTAGCAGCCATTCTTGGAGGTCAGGCCCAACATCGAGAAACACAACAAGAGGATTTTTTGCCCGCTGGCAGCCGTATGTGGCTGCTGACTCTGGTGCTGGCCTTTACGTTGTGGTGGGGCGTGTTCCCGGATGCACTGGCGCACACCGCGGGCATGATGCCCGCACACGCACACGCCAGCGTAGGCGCACAACTGCAAGCCATCAACAAACTTAGCGGCGGACTCACGCTGCTTTTACCTTTGCTGATGGGTTGGCTTTTGGCCCGGGCCCGCAATCATCTTTTTGCCGGACAAGAAGTTTTGCAAACCAAAGTGGCGGCCATTGCCGAATTAGACTGGCTGCTGCGCTGGAGCCGTAACCTTTTTCATTACCTCGCACAAGCCCTGGGCTTTTTGTCTGACATCCTGGATGGCGCCGGACAATTTGGCTGGGTGCTGCTGGCGCTTCTCATTCTTTGGCTTTTTCAACACTAATGCCTACGCTCGAACAATTCCTTTCTTTTACTCAACGGCTGGATAGCACCGCGCTGATTGTGCCAAGCGTGCTACTGGTGGCAGTGATGCTCATTTTTAGCGACTGGCGCTGGGGCTTGACCGCGTTCGCCGGTGTCAAGGTGCTGGCGGGCATCCAGCTTTTGCAGCTTATGCCGCCAGAATGGGCCTTGCAGCAGTGGATTACCGGCGGTCTGGTGGCGGTGATGTGGTTTTTGGCTGCCCATCGCGTGGATACAGTGCGCCGCAAGCAAACGGGCGTGCCCTGGTGGCAGATCGAATGGCATTTTAATCCCTCGACCTGGCTGCGCATGAGCTTTGTGCTGCTGCTGTTGGTGGCAGTTTATCGGGTGCGCCCTTATGCGCCACTGCCCAAGCTACCGGCAGATATGGCCCGCTATGCAACATTTTTGGCGCTCTCGGGCCTGGTGGCGCTGGGCTTGGGCGATAGACCCATGCGCTGGGGATTTGGTCTGAGTTTGTGGCTGCTGGCCGCCTCTTTCGCCATTCATGCCCTGCAAGTTACCGCCGAAACTGTAGGCCTAATTGCTGGAGCTGAGCTCTTATTGGGCTTTGCGATTTCGTATCTTATTGTGGTGGATGGGGCACGTTTCTGGCCTCGACCGGAGGAAGCATGAGCGCCTTGGTTTTCGTTTTGCTTGTGCTAATGCTACTCAGCTTGCTGGCGGGGCTGATGCGCAGACAGTCCCAGATTGCTGGCCTGGTGGTAGCTTTCGGCCTGGCGTGGCTAAGCTTTGGCATGGGACACGCGCTCTGGGCCGGGACCAGCGAGATGTTTGGGCACACGTTTAACGCGAATCCTCCCAACCATTTGCTCATGTTCCGCTTCGAGCTGGATGCTGCTGCCCGCGTGCCGGTGTTGCTTTTGCTCATCTGGGGAGCGCTGTTTGCCGGTGTGGCCGCGGTGGTCAAGACCGAACGGATTCTGTACCCTGGCATCCCGCTGGTGGTGGCCGCGCTGATTTTGTTTTTGAGCAGCACACCGCTGTTGTGGGCTCCGTTGTGGCTGGTGCTGGCAGCGGTGATTATGGCCTTTTTGGCGCAGGGTAACACACCACGCCCGGCCCGGGCCGCGCTGCGCATTTTGCTGATGCCCATTTTGGCGTTTCCCTTCTTTTTGTTTGCTGCGTGGGTGTTTTCGCAATCTGCGGTGGCTGCCGAAGACCCCCGTTTGTGGAATCATGCCTGGAAGGCGCTGATTATCGGTGTATTTATCCTTACATCGCCCGTGCCCCTGCATGGCTGGATTACCGCGCTGGGCGAAACATCTTCACCTTTTGTGGGGGCGTTTTTGGTAGGCGTATGGCAGATAACGATTTATGCGTTCATCCGCAGCCTACTGTTTCGCTATCCGGCTATGACAGGCATTGCCGACCCAGGTGTATGGCTACCCTGGATTGCGGTGGTGCAAATGCTGTGGGCGGGCGCGGCGATGCTGGGTAGCCAACGATTGGGGCAGTTATGGGGATATGTGCTGTTGTGGTTTTACGGGGCGGCACTGCTGGCCTGGGGTCTGACTGGTGAATTGGGCAGTCAAGCCATGCTGTGGCTACTTTTGGCGCATCCATTGACGCTAACGCTGGCCGCGGCGGGACTACAGAGCTTGGAGCATGGTTTCAAGCGGACATTAACGTATGATAACTTGCATGGTGTCAGCGAGCGTATGCCTTTTTCGGCGCTGGCGCTGCTTGCCGGTGGCTTTTTTGTGCTAGGCTGGCCGCTGGGTGCGCTGTTTCCCATGCGCATGGCCACATATCAGGTAGCGGCGTATCGGGCTGGCAATATCTTCATGTGGGGCATGCTGGCCCTGATGTTGGCGGCATTGGGTCTGATTCGGGCGGCCCGGCATTTAACAACGCCGGTAAAAGATGTCTCGCTGGCCCGGGAATCCAAGCGTGTGGCCGCGATTCTGGCCATTTTGCTGGCAGCCAATGTGCTACTGGCGCTGAATCCTGGTTTGTTGGGACCACTGGTGCAGCAGTTGATGAGCTGGTTCAACACGTTGTAACCTGCTTGCATCTGATATAAGTAAGTGATGACACGCAAATGACAGCGCTTGACCTTTAATTTTTTGCCACCAAGGCTCGAAGAAAAAAGGAAGAAGCACTCAAGAAAAATCTGCGAAATCTGTGTCATCTGCGATTGCCATGGTTTAACCACAGATTCGCACAGATTTTCACAGAAAATGTAGAAAGCCATCAAGAAAATCTGTGTCATCGGTGGTTGCAATAGCGGCAACTCTATTTTCGCCGTTCGCCGAGATGCACAGCGCTTTTCTCAAGTTTTAAATGTGCAGCCACTTAAGTAGAACGTCAACCCACGCTCACCCAAACAAGCTGATGATTCGTAACTTTTTCGCGCTTATGGCATTGCTGGTGCTGGTTTCGGCCTGCACCGGGCCAACAAATCAATCGACCGATGGTAAACTCAAGGTGGTGGCTACCACGTCAATCATTGGCGATGTGGTGCAAAACATCGGTGGCGATGCCATTGATTTGACTATTCTCATGCCTGCGGGC
Source organism: uncultured Caldilineales bacterium (assembly GCA_964565065.1). Taxonomy (GTDB): domain Bacteria; phylum Chloroflexota; class Anaerolineae; order J102; family J102; genus M2005. The sequence continues at coordinate 6,519 of CAZMDD010000111.1, forward strand.
ACAGATCCACACAGTTTTGAGCCCAGTCCTCGCCAGATTGCCGCCATGAGCGATGCCCAGATCATTTTTGTCAATGGCTTTAATCTGGAAGAGAACCTGCAAGCTACGCTGGAGAGTGCCACATCGCCTGAAAAAATCGTGGTGGTTTCCACCGGGGTCGCGGCCATTCAGTTTGCCGGGGATGGTGCAAATTCGGGCGACTCGGGCCAGCGCTACGACCCGCACGTGTGGCTGGACCCCAACAACGTCATCATCTGGACAGAGGTTATCGAAGAGGCGCTGGTGGCGGCAGATGACGCGCACGCGTCCACGTATCATGCCCAGGCGGATGCGTATCGGGGGCAGTTGCGCGAGCTGGACGCCTGGATTCGGGCGCAAATCGAGCCATTGCTGCCGCTAAGAGTAGTGACAGATCACAAGGTTTTTGGCTATTTTGCCCGTCGTTACGGCATCGAGCAGGTAGGTGCGATTATTCCCAGCTATAGTGCCATGTCGCAGGCCTCGGCGCAGGAGATTGCGCAGTTGGAGGATGCCATCCAGCAGCTTGGCGTGCAGGCCATTCTGGTGGGCAACACGGTGAATCCTAATCTGGCAAAGCAGATTTCCGAGGATACTGGTGTGCAACTGATTCCCATCTTTACCGGTTCGCTAAGCGAGACCGCGGGCCCGGCAGCCACCTATATTGACTTCATGCGTTACAATGTCAACGCCATTGTGCGGGCCGCAGGAGGATGATGAAGAGCGGGCAACATGAAATTGGGCTGATAATCTGGCCGTGGTAAAATATAAAATCAGTAGCATGACAGGCGCCATCTGAAATCCTTGCTGCATCGTTACGAATGCTTTTCAAAAGATAAAGGTTACTACTAAGGTAGCCCGGCTAGAAACCACTAAAACACGAAGCCACAAAGGCACAAAGAAAGAAAAAGTTTTGAAATTCTTGGTGTTCTTAGTGTCTTTGTGCCTTTGTGGTGATTGAAGTCGGGTACGTTAGTCGTTACAGATAAAGAGGATTGTTGCACAAATGCCAGAAATAACCATCAAACCGCTGCTTGGTGATTGCCGCGAGGTACTAAAAACATTACCTTCGAATTCCATCGACCTTATTGTCACCTCACCGCCCTATGCCGATCAACGCAAAAGTACTTATGGTGGCGTACATCCCGATGAGTATGTGCAATGGTTTTTGCCCATCAGCGCCGAGCTTTTACGCGTCCTCAAACCCAAAGGGACGTTCATCCTGAATATCAAAGAACGTGTCGTAAAAGGTGAACGGCACACTTATGTCATTGAACTTATTTTAGCCATGCGGCAACAAGGATGGTTGTGGACCGAAGAATTTGTGTGGCACAAGAAAAATTCTTATCCGGGCAAATGGCCCAATCGATTTCGAGATTCCTGGGAAAGGCTTCTGCAATTCAACAAACACCGACAATTCAATATGTATCAAGAGGAAGTCATGGTTCCGGTAGGTGATTGGTCGAAAAAGCGACTGCAAAATTTGAGCCAAACTGACCAACGCCGAGATGAATCGAGGGTGGGAAGCGGCTTTGGAAAACGTGTGGCCAACTGGATTGGGCGCGATCGGGTTTACCCAACCAATGTGTTGCACATGGCCACCGTTACCAGAAATAAAAATCATAGTGCTGCCTTCCCGGAAGCATTACCTGAATGGTTCATCAAACTTTTTACCCAAGAAGGTGACTGGGTGCTTGATCCATTCATGGGTTCTGGTACAACACTTCATGTAGCGCAGCGTATGCGAAGAAATGCCATTGGCATCGACATCATGGATTCTTATCACCAGATGGTGCAATCATCTGTAATCAACAGTCAGCCAGCTCAATTAACGCTCATGGAGGAAGGCCCGACCTATGAGACCTCTGAATCTAAATGAAGTCCGCTTATTTGTTGAAAAAAACATCGGGGATTTTCATGCCAGGCGATTAGAAAAATTGCAAAAGTTAAAACTAAAGCAGGTTCTTAAACGCAAAAATCCTTATCTTTTTAAGGCGACCAATGTAGGAACGGGCCAAGAGCTTGTACAGGGGATTCTGGATGCATATTTGTCCTCACAAGAAGAGACACTTTTCGGTCAATTTATTGAAGAATTGGCTATCTTTGTGGCACAAGAGGTTTATGACGGGCATAAATCGACTGCGGAAGGTATTGATCTAGAGTTTCGGAAGAATGGCGTTTACTACATTGTGTCAATCAAATCAGGCCCAAACTGGGGAAACAGTTCGCAGATTCAGCGATTAAAGCGCAATTTCACTCAGGCAACACGCCGTTTGCGGCAAAATGCGCAGGTTAATAACATTGTGGCAGTAAATGGTTGTTGTTACGGACAAGATAACAGGCCAGATAAAGGGGATTATTTGAAGTTATGTGGACAGAATTTCTGGGAATTTGTTTCGGGGAACAAAGATTTGTACATTGACATCATCGAACCCCTGGGGCACCAGGCCAAAGAGCGAGATATTGCCTTTAAGGATGAGTATGCCCGCATCATCAACAAATTCACCATGGATTTTATGATGGAATTTTCGACAGATGGCGTGATTGACTGGGAAAAGTTAGTAATTTTCAATTCTGAGGCGAAGCAGAGAGGCTGATGTTACTCTCGTTTTATCAGACAAAGGTGTTGCTGGCGGCACGGGAGGCCCGAGCGTCCCATGTGGAGGTTTCGCTGGATTTGGGTCTGAGCGTCGCCCGCGTGAGCCTGACGCCCGCGGGTGTGCACCTATCCGAGCGTTTGTTGCTGACCTGGGAACGCGTTGCACACATCCACAACAACCCGCAGGCTGTTTTTCGCGCGACGGCCGAGGGGCTGGAGAAGGTGCAGATTTATTCGGAGTTGTACGGGCGGCTTTATTCGCTGATGCCTACAACGGGCGCGCCCACCATGCTCATCTCAGGCATTCCCATGCACCGTATCAAAAATACTGATCCCATGGCTGATACACGTAGCAAGATTCGGGCGGCGTCGCCCCGGGGCCAAGTGCTGGATACATGCACAGGTCTGGGCTACACCGCGGGCCTGGCAGCACAACGCGCGGCATCGGTCATCACCATCGAGCTGGATCCTGCAGTCATCGAAATTTGCCGTCAGAATCCCTGGTCACGGGCGCTTTTCCAGTCTCCCAACATCTCGCAGCGTATCGGCGATAGTTTTGAGTACGTGTTCGATTTCGAGGATGCTCAATTCGACCGCATCATCCATGACCCGCCTATGTTCAATCTGGCCGGACATCTTTACAGCACCGAGTATTACCGTGAGCTGTTCCGAATTCTCAAACGAGGTGGACGGCTCTTCCACTACATTGGCGACTTACGCAGCAAATCGGGACGCAATGTGGCTAAATCTGCGGCTCGGCGGCTGCAAGAGGCAGGTTTCAGTACCATCAAACGCCGCGCAGAAGCGTTTGGGCTGCTGGCGTTTCGCTAAATGGCCCAAATAGTTAAGTAGTTAATGGTATGAACTTAAAATGAGTCTTGTAGACGATTACAACTCATCAGACGAAGATGGACGAAGCGAACCACCATCGGTAGCTGTTCTTTGCTATCCAGAGGGAGCGCCACCAAGGTCACTAAGGCACAAAAGAAAAGGGAAGGATGCAGAGGGTCATAAATCGCAACGACTTATTGCCCGAAGACAACTTTAGCGACGATGTTGAGCAGTAGGCCTACAATAAATAGCAGGCCCGCGGCGCGATTGAAGTACATGCTCCAGGCAACGTACCACAAGGGCCAAACGGGCCAGTTTTCTGGTTTCTCTTTGGGCTTGGGCAATGAAAGTACCTGCCAGACAGTACGCAGACGACCTCCGGCCAACACAGTCACCAAAATCCACGGGCCCATGACCTGCTGAAAGGCCAGCACAAAGATGAGCAGGTAAAAGATCATAAAGGTGGCCTTGAGCAAGGTGATGGCATGCTGATGGCCCAAAATAACAGGCAATGAGTGTACGCCCACCTGGGCATCGTCGTGAGATTTGTCGATGTGCTTGCCAATAAGCACCGATGCCACAATCAGGCCATAGGGCAATGAGGCCCACCACACATTGGGGGTTAGTGTGCCAGTGATGGCGTAGTAGGTTCCCACAATCATCAGCGGGCCCCACACGATAAGCGCTGTGAGCTCGCCCAGGGCAAAGCGCTTGAGGATGCCAGTGTAGCCCATGCTCAGCACGAAACCAGAGATAGCGAAAGCGGCCACCAGCGGGCCCTGAACCGAGACCAGATAAAGCATAATCAGCAAATCCATCAGCGTTAGCAGGCTCGCGGCCAGCAACAGCCGGTTAGGGGTGGTCAGGCCGCCCAGCAATGGATGCGTGGCATATTGACCGCGGGGATAATCCTCGGTATCGACCCCGCGGCGGGTGTCCACATAATCATTGACCAAGTTGTTGGTGGCATGGGCTGCGAGCAATCCTGCCACGGCCAGTAAAGCATAACCCGCCTGACGCCAACCAAAAGTCCCATTCATGGCCACGGCCAGCAACACGCCGATGATGCCAGAAGTGAGTGTCATGGAGAAAACACAGGCCCGGGAAATGACCAGCCAACGGGTCAAAAAATCGGCCTGGTGAATATCGGGCGCATTGCACTGCTGCACAGCCACACGCCACCGCCCCCACAGCGAAAGATTTTGAGGCGTTGCGGGAATACCCTCCTCGGGCAAAATTGAGTCGGCCATGAGCTTTACATTCCTGAGATCGTCGGGCGGAGAAAATGAACTGCCTGCGGGCGAATTATCGCAATTTACGGGCAAAATAGCAAGAAAAAAGGGGAGC
>CAZMDD010000112.1:0-9764 GCA_964565065.1 uncultured Caldilineales bacterium
CCTTTGCTGTACAGCGCGTAGGGCTCAAAGGGCAGCTCGGTTCCAGGCGTGTTGATGGCAAAAAGCAAGACTGTGGCCCCTTTATCGGCAGCCTGCATGGCCTGGTTGAAGACCATGGGCGCGGCGGTGCAAACGATGACAATATCAAATCCGCGGCCATCATTGGCAGCTTTGGCCGCGGCCACCACATCCTTCTCCTCCAGGGCATTGATGGCCACTTCGGCCCCCGCGGCCCGGGCGGCATTCAGTCGATAGTCGCTAATATCGGTGGCAACAATGCGGCCAGCGCCCATGGCAATGGCAGCTTTGATGTTTAGCAGACCCGAAAGCCCACTGCCTAGCACCAGCACGCTATCTCCCGGCTGAATAGCCAGTTTACGCATGCCTCGCACCACACACCCCAACGGCTCAATAAAGGTGCCGTCGTCGTAAGAAAGATTGTCGGGCAGACGCAACATGCCACCTTTGTCGATGTTCAGTTTGGGCATGCGCACAAATTCGGCATTGCCACCGGGATAAAACTTGGTGCTGTGCAAAGTTTCGCACAAGGAATGCTCGCCGCGCTGGCAATAATAGCAGTTGTTGCAGGGAACATGATGGGTGAAAACCACACGATCCCCAATCTCGAAGCCCTCGACGCCTTCGCCCAATTCAACGATATCGCCGGTGACTTCATGGCCCAGCACGATGGGGGCTTTCTTGATGCGATACCATTCCATGACATCGGAGCCGCAAATGCCGCTGGCCCGCACCTTGATTAACGCTTCGCCCGGGCCGATGGTGGGCTTGGGTAACGTTTCCAGGCGGATATCGCTATTTCGATAATACATTGCTACTCGCATATCAGTCATCCTTTTATAAGTTGAGCCCAGCAAGATTCAATCAAAAGGCCACGCCCTGGGGCATGACCTTTTGCTGAGCTGAGCCTCAATCTTACGCTTTGAGGTCGAGGAACATCTCGTAAGCTTCGTTGACTGTTGCGCCTTTGTGAACCACTGCGGCCACTGCCTGCATCATGGCCACCGGGTCTTCCGACTGGAAGATGTTGCGGCCCATGTCGACACCGGTAGCGCCCGCCTGAATGGCACGATAAGCCATGGTCAGGGCATCTTTTTCCGGGATTTTCTTGCCACCGGCAATGACCACGGGAACCAGCGACGCGGCCACGACCTTCTCGAAATCTTCGCAGAAGTAGGTTTTGACCATGCGCGCGCCCAGCTCGCCGCACATGCGGGTGGCCAGACTCAGGTAACGAGCGTCGCGATCCAGGCCACGCCCCACCGCGGTGACAGCCAGGGTAGGAATGCCGTAGCGTTCCGCTTCGTCGATGACCTTGGACATGCCCAAAACGGTGTCTCGCTCAGAGCTGGGCGTGCCCACCATCACCGAAAAGGCCACCATGGCCGCATTCATGCGGATAGCTTCTTCGATGCTGACAGAGATGCCTTCGTGCAGCAAATCCTCGTTGAGGATGCTGGTGCCGCTGGAAACACGCAAGACGATGGGTTTGTTGAAGCTGGGATCTACCGAGGTGCGCAGTGCGCCACGGGTGAGCATGAGCGCATCGGCATAATTGGCCACAGGGTTGATAGCTTTGCGCATATCGCCCAGACCGGTGGTGGGGCCCATGAAGTAGCCATGATCCACAGCGAAAAAGATGGTTTTGCCACTTTCTTGATTGATAACGCTATTAAAACGGTTTTGCATTCCCCAATCCATTGGGAGAACCTCCTGAGTGGTAATGAGTGTTGGTAACGCCGCAGGCAGCGCCCGAGGCGAAAGAATTAAATGCTGATGTCTTTGGTTTCTTCTTTGACTATGGCAATGAGATCATCGATGCTGGTGACAGCTTTGCGTTCCATGATCCAGCGCTTGCCAATGCGGATAGCAGCCCGCTCGGCAATGGCCCGTTTGGCCGGGTCTTCGATGCTGGAAATATCGGGGACGCTGACAATGCCCATCATGCGACGTAGGAATTTGACGCCGCCGTGCCCCGCGGTGTCTTCCAGAATGTGCTGGATGGTGCGGGCGCGGTACTGGGCAAAGGCTTCCTGGCCGCCCGGGAAATCCCAGTAGCCCAGAGGCATGAGTTCGCTGTCCGGGCGCACGTTTTCGACCCATACCTGTTCAAATTTTTGGGCGAACTGCGTCCAGATTTCGCGAATGGTCTCCAGAATCCAGTTTTGGTAATCGGCGCGGGCCTCGGGGTCGGGCGTGTGCGCATAATGCGAGAGATAGTTGAGCACCAGGTTTTGCAAGACTGCACCAATATCATAGCCCATGGGCCCCACAAAAGCAAACTCGGGGTCGATGACCCTGGTATCTTCGGTGTTGAGCATGATGGAACCGGTGTGCAGGTCGGCATGAATCAGCGCCTCGGCATGATTCATGTAGCTATCCTTCATGGCAGCAATTTCTAGTTTTAGTGCGGCATCGGCGCGTACAGCCTGCACCTCATCATCCACCAGCGGATTCCAGTTGTTTTCTTCCGATTCTTTGTAAGGATTGGTGTAAACAAAGTCTTCCTGCAATTTACGCAGCTCTTCATTGACGAACTGGGCCTGCAATTGCTTCTTTTCTGGCCCGCTCAAATAATAATCGGAGGTGAAGTAGAGGGTGCGGGCTAAAAAGGTGGAGATGTGATCCGCAAATTTGGGGAATTTTTGGCGGGCAATCATGGGATGCCGCATGATGGCGTGGCTGCCCAGAAACTCCATGGCAATGGTGGACATTTCGTCATCGTAGTCATAAAGCTGGGGAGCCAGGCCCGGTGCAGCCTTGTTGTGCTCACGCAAGGCCTGCGATTCGTAGCGGGCCCGTTCTTGCGTTAGGGGCCACGATTCGCCTACGACCCGCAAGTAGGGTAGCGCCTGCTTGATGACCATGGCATTGCTGGCATCTGCTTTGTTTTCAATGATGTAGACAAAATTCAGATTGCCATCTCCAACTTCGCGAATGGCTAAATCGGCATCCGCCGGAAAGAAATCGGCCAAAGCGGGACGAGATTTGATGTAGTCGAAGATATTTTCGAGATTTAGTGCATAAAAAGGCATGATGGTTCTCCGTGAAACGTGAAAACGTGATGCGGACTTTGAACTTTGCTACGAACGCTTTTCTGGATACAGGCCCAATACGCCCTCTTCGCTGGCTTCGCAAATGCCACGTTCGGTGATGAGCCCAGTGACATATTTGCTGGGGGTCACATCGAACCCAAAGTTGGTGGCAGGACTTTCGGCAGGTGTGAGCAACACCTTGGCCAACGTGCCATCGGGCAGCAGCCCCTGGATGTACTTTACTTCGTCCTCCCCCCGTTGCTCGATGGGAATTTCCTTCACGCCATCGCGGATGGTCCAATCGAAGGAGGAGGAGGGCAGCGCCACGTAGAAGGGAACGCCATTATCGTGGGCAGCCAGTGCCTTGAGGTAGGTGCCAATTTTGTTGGCGACATCGCCGGTAAAGGTGGTGCGGTCGGTGCCGGTGATAACCATATCCACCAAGCCATGCTGCATGAGATGCCCGCCCACGTTATCGGCGACCACCGTGTGGGGCACGCCATGCTGGCCCAGCTCCCAGGCGGTCAGGCGGGCGCCCTGATTGCGGGGCCGGGTCTCATCCACCCACACATGCACCTTGATGCCGCGGTTAAAGGCTTCGTAGATGGGCGCTGTAGCGGTGCCATAATCCACAAAGGCCAGCCAGCCCGCGTTGCAATGGGTGAGAATGTTCACCACATCGCCATTTTTACGTTTGCTAATTTCTTCGATGATGCTAACGCCATGCACGCCCAAACGGCGGCAAAACTCAGCATCCTCATCGGCAATGATCTTGGCAATCTCGAAAGCTGTGGCCACTTTGTCGGCAACTGACGCAACCGCTGCCATGGCCTCGAGCTGCCGTCCTACCGCCCATTCCAGATTCACAGCGGTGGGTCGGGTGGCTTTTAGTTTTTCACCTGCAACCTGCATGAACTGAGTAAAAGCATCGGGCGAGGTCTGCGGGGCTTCCAGCGCAGCCAGATACATGCCAAAGCCTGCGGTCGCGCCCACCAGGCCCGCGCCACGAATGTGCATCTCCTTGATAGCCCGAGCAGCCTCATCCAGATTCGTCAAATCCTCGATGATGAACTGATGGGGAAGGAATCGCTGGTCGATAACCTGGATAACACGATCATCGCCCTCTTTGACCCAAATCGTCCGATAATGTTTGCCATAAACGTTCATACGATCTCCTTAATCGTTTTTGCGGTAGTAAGTGATGGCCAGCGCAATGGCAAGCACCAGGCCCTTGATGATGTTCAACGAATAATAGGGGACAGAGGCCATAATCAGACCATTTTCCAGCACCCCTACCAAAATGGCGCCGACCAACGTTCCCACAGCATTGGGCTTTTTAACACCTGCCACCGAGTAGCCGATGAAAGCCGCAGCCACAGCGGGCATCAGGTAGCCGCCGCCAGCATTTACCTGGGCCGAGCCAATGCGGGCAGCCAAAATGATACCGCCCATGCCAGCCAATAAGGCCGAAAGAAAATAAGCCAGCGTGCGATAACGGTTCACAGGAATACCGGAAAGCCGGGCAGCTTCGCGATTGCCACCTACGATGTAAAGATACCGCCCATGTTTGGTGTAGGACAAGAAAATATGCACCAGTGCCACAATGACCAGCATGATGATGATAATGTAGGGGCTTTGCCCGATTAACCGGAAATCTCCGGGAATTTTACCCATGGTCGGGGTGCCATCCACGCGGGGCATGCCCTGGCTAATAGAGCCGCCGCCGGTGTAAGTCATGGCCACACCTTCAAAGATAAACATGGTGGCCAGTGTGGCCAGCAAATCGAAAATTTTGAGCTTGACAATTAAAAATGAATTGATAGCCGCCACACTCAGGGTGACAAGCAGCGCCACAATAATGGCGGGAAGTGTTCCCCATCCATGCCAAACAAAAAAGGAAATCACCAGCGCTACAGCAAAGGTTGCCACCGACCCCACCGATAAGTCAAACCCATCGACAGTCAGCGACACAGTAATACCGATGGCAATCACTGTCACGATAGAGATGCTCCGCATGATGGTAACCATGTTCGATGGCGTGCGGAACGCGGGCATTGTCAATGAAAAGAAGGCAAGCAAAATGAAAATGGTCAAAATTGTGCCCCATTTACTCAAAAAGTCGACAATGACTGTCAGGGTGCTTTTCTTTTTTGTTGCATGAGTCGTTTGAATGGTCATGAATTGTTCCCTCCTGCTGAGTAGAGGAGTATTTCTTCTTCGGTTGCTTCGGTGGTTTCGAATTCTTTTACGATGGTGTAGTCATACATCACATAAATGCGATCTGAGATGTCTAGAATCTCGGGAATTTCGCTGGAGGCGTAAATGATGCCTTTTCCTTTCTTGGCCAGTCCGCCAATCAGTTCAAAAATATCACGTTTTGCACCCACATCAACGCCCTTGGTGGGTTCATCAAAAATATAAATTTCGGCATCGGTGATGAGCCATTTGCCCACTGCCACTTTTTGCTGATTGCCGCCGGAAAGATAGGCGACTTTCTGATTTTCGTTGGGCGTGACAATGCCCAAATCGTCGATGAGCCCTACTGCGGCCTTGCGTTCGGCGTTGGTATTCACAAACCCCGCTTGCGATGTAAAATGCTCCAGGCTGGGCAAGGTTAAATTCACCACAACAGATTCATCGACCAAAATGCCCTCTTTGCGGCGCTCTTCCGGAACCAGAGCCACACCTTGCTGCACCGCTGCGTGGGGGGATGTAATTTTCAGTTCCCGCCCGTGCAGGGTAATGGTTCCCGATTCAATGTCGTGGGCCCCGAACAAGGTTTTGCACAATTCGGTTTTGCCTGCTCCAACCAGGCCAGTCACACCAACAACTTCGCCCGCACGCACATTCAGGCTAACATTGTTTACTTTGCCCGAAGCTTCGTTCAGGTTCTCTACCTGGAAGAGGGTATCGCCGATGGGAACCTGAATTTTGGGATAAGCTTCCTCGAAGCGGCGCCCCAACATCAGCTCGATGAGTTTGTGCTGGGTCAGGCTCTCGACCTTCTGGTCGGCTACGACATTGCCATCGCGCAAGATGGTGATGGTTTCGCAGACTTCGAAAATTTCTGGCAGGCGATGCGAAATAAAGACGACGCCCACATCCTGATTTTGCGCCAAATCACGCATCAGCCGAAAGAGTTCTTCCGTTTCGGTTTGACTAAGGGGAGCAGTGGGCTCATCTAAAACAAGAAAATTCGTGTTAGTCACCAGAGCCCGGGCAATAAGCACCAATTGTTTATCGGCCAGGCTCAAATCCTGCACCAGTGTGTGGGTGTCCAGCTCGATGCCGACACGCTTCATAACGGTGCGGGCAGTCTTGTGTAGTTTTCCCCAACTAATAAAATGCTTGCCCTTCATCTCGTTGGCCATGACATCAATCATAATGTTTTCGGCCACGGTGAGGTAAGGAACCAAGGCTGTATCCACTTCCTGATACACCACATCAATCCCCAAAGCCTTGGCGTCACGAGGGTTCCGAATATCAATGGCTTCGCCATCGAAATAGATTCGGCCCGTATAGTGATTGTAGGCTCCTCCCAAGATTTTCATCAGGGTCGATTTCCCGGCCCCATTGGCCCCCACCAAAGCATGAATTTTGCCACTTTCGATGGCAAAATCTACTGTTTTCAGCGCTTTGACGCCGGGAAATTCAATTGAGATGGCTTTCATCTCAAGTTTATGTTTGGGTTGCATACCGATAGTTTGCCTCCGTGAATACGGGGCGGTGGCTGCCCTGCCGAAATCTGACAAGACAGCCACCGTTTTATCCGAAACTAAGTTTACCTGAAGCGAGGGTGGATTTATTTCCCGTACTTGGCGCGCAGGGTGGCCATCCACGGCTCGAGGAAGGCGTCTGATTTGCCCCAACCATCAACGACTTCAGAGAGATTCTGCATGTTGGTGTCAGGTTTCAGGTCGCTCTGGCGAACCAGGCGGGCTTCCAGATCGTACTCGTCCGGGGTTTCTTCGCCAGCGAATTTCTTGGCCAGCAGGCGCATGTCTACCAGACCGATGAGGCGGGCATCCACGGCTGCGGTGGCAATCCACACGCTACCTTCTTCCCGCATCAGGTTGATGTCCTGGTTGGAGATGTCGATGGAGATGAGTTTGATGTCGGTGCGGCCAGCTTCTTTGAGTGCGGTGTAAGCACCTTTGGCCATTTCATCCCACGAGCCCCAGATGGCGTCAACAGTGCCTTCGGGGTATTTGGCCAGCACTGCGCCAACTTTGGTAGCGATGTCGCCTTGCACATCTTGGAAGTTGGTGGGCCCGATGACTTCCAGAGTCTCCAGATGGCCTTCTTTTTCCAACGGGGCATAGACAGTTTCGCGGCGATCCAGGGGCGGCACACCAGGGCCCCACCACAGTTTGATGACTTTGGCGGGATCAGCAACTTCGTTGATGACGCCCAGAGAGAGGCGAGCCAGTGCAAAGTCATCCTGGAAGGTGCGGGTGATTTCGGGCAGGCCTTTGCCATCTTTTTCGATGACGGTATCAAAGGTCACGACTTTGATGCCTTTGTCGACGGCGGGCTTGAGCATGTCGTAGGAGTAGTCTTTCTTGCCGTGGGAGATAATCAGGCCGTCGTAGCCTTTGGCAATGGCCTGGTCAACCAATTCCTGGAATTTGGCGTCGTCGTTGTCGGCAATAAAGGTGTCGACTTTGAAGCCAAAGGCCTCGCCTTCGGAGCGGGCGCCATCGAGGAATTGTTTGGTGTGGTCGTCGGCGGGCAGGTTGCGGATGACAGCTACTTTGAGCTGCTTGCCTTTGAGAGACTCGGGCACGCCTTCGAGCTCATCTTTGGCGGGAGCTTCTTTGGCAGGGGCCTCTGCGGCAGGCTTCTCAGCAGGCTTGGCAGCGGGTGCTTCCTTCTTGGCGCAAGCTGAAACAAACAGCGCCAGAAGCATAACGGTGATCAAAACATAGATAGTCTTCTTCATCTTTAGCTCTCCTTTTGAGCATGAGTTGGGTGGAAAGAGTTGAGATAGACAGAATTACTGTTTTTCAGACGCACCTCCTTGATTTTGCTAGAGCGTCTTTTGAATAACGGCTTTCCAGATTTTATTCTCGTTTTGTGTGGTAACGGGCAGCAATTTCATGGAGATGATGACATAGATGGCGTCGACAATGGTCATTTGGGCAATGCGCGAGGCAATGGCTTCGGCGCGGGTCTCGCGCGAGACTGCCAGCAGGGTGACATCGGCAAATTGTGTAATGGGTGATTCATCGTTGCCTGTGATGACAATGGTTTTAGCGCCATTGCGTTTTGATTCTTCGATGGTCATCACCGGGTCGGTGGAGCTACCCGATTGCGAGATGCCAATCACTACCACATCGGGCCCGACCAGCGCGGCCTCCATCAATTGCAGATAAGAGTCTGTTTGCGCCCGCACATTGAGCCCCAGCCGAAATAGCATGTGCGACATATCCTCCACGATGGGCCCGGATGTGCCAACCCCGATGATGAGTACTTGCTTCGCGGCCAGAATCAACTCCACCGCGCGCATCAAAGCCTCGCTATCCAGTACCTCCAGCGTGTCTTGCAGCGCCTGAATGTTGGAATGGAAGACCTTGCGCGCAATGGTCGTGGCGTCGTCACTCTCGCTAATGTCATCGTGTACCAACTGGGTGGGACTGGCCATGTCTTGCACGATGGAGAGTTTCATATCGGTGTAGCCCTGGAACCCCGCGGCCCGACAAAAACGCAACACTGTGGTATCGCTGACCCCACATTCTCGGGCCACCTGCGCCATCGACATCCGCACCATTTCGCCCGCGTGCTGAATCACCCACTGAGCAACCTTCTGCTCGGCAGTGGCAAAAGCGGGCAAGCGACTACGGATAAGAGAGAGCGAACTGACAGAACTTTTGTTGCTGTTGCTCCCACGATGCGAATTTCGTTCAATCATTGAACAGGAATCAAAATAGTTGTGGTGGCACTACGAGAATGTAGCTTACAAAGTGGCGATGCAACAGTGTAGCAGAAAATCCCCCCATTGTCAATAGGTCTTCGTGAAAAATTATTGGGGCGCTGTGCGACGCGGGCCCCATAACTGCCGCAAGGTGCTCATCACCTGCCTACCGCCACGGCATGATCCGTTTTTCCAGTCGCTGTAAGCCATAGGTTAGCAGCACGCCCAGGAACATGATCACGAACAGCCCCGCGTACATCTTGTCGGTGATCATCACTTCCCAGTAGTAAAATGTTAGAAAACCCACGCCTTTTTTGGCCCGAATGAACTCCACCGCCACAATAACGATGAGCGCCGTGCCCAAAGCCAAACGCATGCCCGCAAAAATCACCGGCATGGCTCCCGGTAAAATCACATGCCTGAAAAGCTGCCAGCGATTGGCTCCGTAGTTGCGGGCTGCTTGAATGTACACCGGGTCGATATCGCGTACACCGGTCATGGTGTTGATGGCTACCAAGAAGAAGGCTGAAATCGCCACCACCGTAATCTTGGGGCCCTCGCCAAAGGGATTGGCGAACATGAGCATGACGATGGGGAAGATGGCAATCTTGGGCAGTACATAAATCGCTGACATGGTGGTATCCAGCATGGTGCGAATGGTGCGATTCATGCCCATCATCATGCCCAAAAGCACACCCGGGATGGCGCCCAGCACAAATCCGGCAAAAACGCGCATCAATGTCACCCACACGTGGCCCTCGGCAAAGAGCGCGGCCACGCCCGGCCAGCCTTCACTG
>CAZMDD010000113.1:0-28579 GCA_964565065.1 uncultured Caldilineales bacterium
TAGTCGTTACCAAAATTTTCTGATATTCCCAACGCAACATACTTATGAATCGATCATCCTCTCGCCCATTGGGTGTTACCGTAGCAGCTATTTTCTTTCTGCTCATCGCCGCAGGGGCCATAGCCATCTCAACCCGTTACATTCTGCAACCCACAGGCAACAAAGATTTGGTTTTGCTTTTTACACGCCTGAAACTTCCCGTTACCTTTCTCAATCTGCTGGCTGTGCCATCGTTGCTGACCGCGGGTCTGGCTGGCGTTATGTTTCGTGGTCTGTGGGAAAAACTAGCCTGGGCCCGCATTGCCACCATCTTCTTCAGTTTTGTGGTGATGCTCATGGCGCTGGCTGCAATCGCCTTCTTTTTGGTGTTCTCGTGGGGTGGCAAGCGCGGCATCTGGCTGGCAGCCGATATTTTTGTCATCTTTTCATTCATCTTCGTTTATTTCATCAAGGTGGATTGGGACGGGCCCGAGGATGCGCTTATGTCGCAACCTGCCACGCCCGCGGCTGCGCCCCCGCCCCCCCCGCAGGTCATTCCACCTGCCGCTCCTGCCCGAAATGATGGCATGTCGCTGAACAACGCGCCCACGGTGCAAACACCTGCTGCGGCTGCGCCCGACGCGCCCACCATCAAACTGGATGCACCGCCCGCGGCCACTCCTCCGGTGCTGGCATGTTTGACCATTCTTTCGGGCCCGGCCAAAGGTAAGCGCTTTGTCATCACAGATAACGACACGCTGATTGGGCGGCATCCCAGCCTGGTCACCATTTTGCTGGATGATCTCACCATCAGCGCCCGCCATGCCTTCATTCTTCACCGGGATGGTGCGTTTATTCTCAAAGATTTGGATAGTACCAATGGCTCATTTGTCAATGGTCAGCGCGTGCGGGGCGCGTATCTGCATGATATGGATACCTTGACCCTGGGCGCGGTCGACCTTGAATTTTCCACCTACTGCCCGTAATCAACACCATGATTTCTGACAAATCGCAAGAAGCCAGACATAGCTTTTCTGAAACGCTGCGCCTGCCCGATAACTTGCCCACGCTTTCGTGGTTGGTGGCGCTGCATGCTCCTCGCCGCGGCCAACTTTATCAAATTCAACAGGGAGGGCTCACCCTGGGGCGCGCCGCTGAAAATGACATCGTGTTGGAAGATGAACAGTGTTCCCGGCATCATGCCCGCCTGATGGTGGAGCCCGGCATCGGCAATCCCCTGGTTTATGTGCAGGATGTAGGTAGCGCCAATGGCATTTTTGTCAATGGACATCGTGTCGTGCGGCAGCTTTTGCAGGATGAAGATCGTATTGTTATGGGCCAAACCACCTTTGTTTTCAAGCAGCTCTGATTATCATGTTCGCTATCTCGCAATCCACACAACTTATTGCTGCCTGGTATAACTGGGGCGTTGCCATTGCTTTTGCCATTACCTTTGTAACCACACTCTGGGTCTTCTTCGATAGCCAGAGCAATGGTTTTGGGGCCGGATTGTGGCGCTGGCTTTCGTTGTTGGCTGCCATCATCGTCATCCCCAGTGTGATGCTGAGTTTTTCTCCGGGCATGGCCGCAGGGTTGCCCCAAGATTTGCTCAATGCGTTGGCATGGGCGGGCATGGGAGCAACGATCATCGCTTTGCTTGGCCTGCTGCTTTATGGATTGGGGGTTGGCATTAAGATGCCCGAGCTGCCCGAAACGCCCGCGGCGCCCCCCTCACCCTTCGCGCAAACTGAGCCAAAACATAGTGCCATGCGCCCGACTCCCATCCCCACGCCCGAAGATTTGGCTGTGACGCAAGAATCCGGCACTACGCCGCCACATCTGGGCTCCGCGGGTGATGATACCATTCGCATCAAAAATGTTTATGAAAATGAGCTGCCTCTGGGCTGGGTGGTAATTTTGAACGGGCCCTTTGCCGGCAAAGAACATCGATTGCAAAAAATTACCGACATTGGCCGCGAGGAGGCCCATAACGATGTGGTGCTGGATGATCGCACTATTTCGCGGCAACACGCCCGCATCCGTTACGAAAAAGGTGCTTTTGTCATCTACGACTTAGCCAGCGCCAATGGTGTTTTGGTCAATGGGGCATCGGTGCAGCGCCGAGTGCTCACCCATGGCGACCGCATCAAATTGGGACAGGTCATGCTGGGCATGTTGTTGGTGCAAGAGGATGCTGTCGAGGATGAGGTGGCGGCATGAAAACTGTCTACTATCGGGCTGCAGGTGGCGTGGTGTTGAACGACGCCGGGCAGGTTTTGCTGCTAGAACGTCATGTGCAGCGGCAAGGAGGCTCTCGGTTCGAGGTACGTTTGCCCAAAGGCCACATCGAATCGGATGAAACGCCCGAGGCCGCGGCCCTGCGCGAAGTTTGCGAAGAGAGCGGTTACTGCCATCTGCGCATCGTTGCCGATTTGGGGGAGGCGCATGTGGCTTTTGATTTTAAAAAGAAGCACATCGAGCGGGATGAACGTTATTTTCTCATGCGCCTGAGCAGTGACCAGCAGCAAGCGCAGCAGCCAGACCACAACGAAGAACGTTATTTTGTGCCTGTTTGGGTCGATTCATTGGCCGAGGCTGAAGCCGCGTTGACCTTTGAGGCAGAAATTCAGTTTGTGCGCCGGGCCCGGGCCTGGCTGGCTCATCAAAAATTGGCGTAACACGTCAGATATGTCCGCCCATCGTATTCTTTACATCGATTTGGCGCCACATCCTGGTGGCTCTGTCATCAGTCTTAGCCATTTGTTGCAGGGGCTGGATACATCGCGCTGGCAGCCTCAGGTAGTGCTTTCGCGGCAAAATGATTTTGCGGGCTTCGAGCAAATGGGCATTACGGTGCATCGGGTGCGCACGCCGCAACGAGAACAGCATACCGCGGGCGTGGTGGAAAATTTACGTCAGGGCAAGGCCGCGGCCAGCATCCGCACAACGCCCGGATTATCGCACTTATGGCATTGGGGGGGGCGGCTGCGACATTGGCAACGCGATGTGCTGCCGGTGGTGCGGGCATTGCTTCCCATCATCCGCGCTTACGACCCAACCCTCATCCACCTGAACGACAGTCTGGCGCTGATGCACCACGCGCTTTTAGCTGCCCGATTCGCCCATGTTCCTGCCATCGTTCACGCCCGCGCATTCGTGCCGATGTCGGCCAGCGACCGGCGGCTGCTGGTTCCGCAGCTCAAAGGCATGATTTTCATTTCGCAAGCCATGGCCCGGCATCAGTTGCAGGGACTAAGCGCACCGCCGCCCTATCAAGTTATTGCCAACGCTGTGCCTGTGCGCCGTTTTGAGCAGCCAGTGAATCGGGCGGCGGTACGAAAAGCCCTGGGCGTGCCCACTGACGCACCACTGGTGGGCATGATTGGCCGGTTGATTGCCTGGAAGGGGCAACATGTTTTTGTAGAAGCCTTTGCCGAGCTGCTCAAGGCGTATCCGGCAGCTTGGGGGCTGGTGGTAGGGGATGCCGATACCGCCGAGGGTGAGCGATATGGTGCAGCCTTGCGGGCACGCACGCGCGCCTTGGGCCTGGAAAATCGCCTGCTGTGGTTGGGCTATCGGCAGGATTTGCCGGAGATTTTGGGGGCGTTGGATCTTTTGGCGCATACGTCGGTGCGCCCGGAGCCTTTTGGGCGGGTGCTCATCGAAAGCATGGCCGCTGGCACCCCTGTGATTGCCAGCCGTGCGGGTGGTGCGCTGGAGATTGTGCAGGATGGCGAAACAGGGCTGCTTACACCGCCAGGCGATGCGCCCGCACTCACTGCGGCCATGCTGCGGCTTTTGCAAGATGAACACCTGCGTGAACATCTGCGGGCCAATGGCCGGGCCCGCGTGCGCCAGCATTATACCATTCCCAGCCATGCAGCCGCGGTAACAGCGTTTTACGAAACACTTTTATCGTCACTACTAAGATAACCCGGCTAAGTAGTTGGCAATAAGTTTCCTAATTCCAACTTGCGAGCTTGTCATTTTTCCATGACGAAGATGGACCCAATGAGACGAATGTGGACGATTTTATTTCCTCCACGTTCCTCCTTTCGTCCATTTTCGTCTTGGCGTCGTCACAGAGCTAATTGACGAATAAGACACGAAGCCACAAAGGCACAAAGAAAGAAAAAGTTTTGAAATGCTTGGTGTTCTTCGTGTCTTTGTGCCTTTGTGGTGATTGGCACCTTGCGCCACTGCGTCCCCCGGTCAGCCCATGATGCTGTAAACGCGGTCAGGGTAGCCAACCAGAGAGAGCGCCGGAGCTTCAAACTCTTTGAGCGGGCCCCCTTCCAGACTAACTGTTACCTTGCCCAGCAGGACGTTCAGATAACGCACTGTGCCCGGGCCATCGGGCGTGAGTACTTTTTGCCCTGTCTTGGGCAATTTCTTTCGCGCCTTGGCATACATGTCATTTTCATACGCCAGACTACACATCAAGCGTCCGCATACCCCCGAAATATCGGCGGAGCTCAGCGGGATATTCTGATTTTTGGCCATGCGGATGGAAACAGAGTGGAATTCTCGCAGGTGTGAAGAGCAGCACATGACTCTGCCCCCGCGACCATAGCCACCGATGATTTTCGCCTGGTCGCGTACGCCAATTTGCCGCATCTCGATGCGTGTGCCGAACTGACGGGCCAGATCACGAACCAACGCCCGAAAATCAATCCTGTTCTCAGCCACGAATTCCACGGTCAAGCGTTCGCCGTTGTAATTGTAAACGCAGCGTACCACCTTCATATCCAGATTTTGCGCATCGGCATAGGTCTGGCAGATAGGTTTGGCAACCTCGGCCTGCTCTTTCCAATAAGCCTTTTGTTGCACGTCATAATCGGAGGCGCGGCGCAACACTTTTTTGAGCGGCCCCTCCAATTCATCGGGCAACACCTCTTTGGGAGGAACCACAACTTGCACCAACTCTTTGCCGCGGGCCGTTTCTACAATCACCCATTCGCCGGGAAGCAGGTCGGTGTAGGGGCCGGGAGCGAAATAATATAGTTTTGTAACAGGTTGGAATTGAACGCTAACAACCTGGGGCATAAGCAAATCTCTTTTTGGGGATGATGTTTGAAGGACTGAGGCCAGAATTTTGTGGCAGCTACTTGACTACCGGTCTCTGCACATGGCAGCACAGCACCTATTCTATCCAGCAATTGGCAATTTTAGCAACAATGCTTCCAGTGCTAATTGTCGATTGACGTTCCGGCGCAGGATTTCTGCGGTTTTCATCAGTGCTTCGATGAATCGGCGGACCTGGCTCGGTGCAATTTGCGCTGCCAGATGTTCCAGCTCGGCCCGATGCTCCTGGTTGATAATCAAGGCATCGGCATGATTTTGTAAAATGAGCACATCGCGCCACCAAAGCAGCCATTCCTGCAAAATTGTTTCCAGCAGCGCCTCCTTTTCCAGTGCAGTTGCGGCATCCATGCGTTGAGAGATGGTGGCCCGCAGCAGCGCCAGCATGGCTTGAATGCGCTCCTGATAAGCTTGCCACGCAGCAGGATCATTGGCCAGGGCCAGCGCAGTACCCAGCCGTCCATTGCTAAGTCGGGCCAGACGCCGGGCATCGGGCTCGTGGAGGCTGGTGAGCGTTTGCAGCGCAGATACCACTTGCTTTTCGGGCAGCGGGCGCAGGCGCAAAAGCTGACACCGGGAGATAATGGTATCCAGCAGGCCTGAAGGTTGATGGCTAATGAGAAGGATGCGGGTGGTTGCGCTGGGTTCTTCCAATGTTTTTAGCAGCGCATTGGCAGCGTTGGCATTGGCCCGCTCGAAATGCGTGATGATAAAAACCTTGTAGCGGCTCTCGATGGGTGAGCGGGCAGCTTCGCGCACCACATCCCGAATCTGCTCGATGAGCAATTGCTTGCCTGGCGCTGGCGTTACCAGGCGATGATCTGGATGCACACCTTCTGCAGCCAGGCGGCAGGAACGACACTGGCCGCAAGCCCCCAAGCCTGTTTCGGATGACCGGTTTTCGCAGGTAAGCGCCTGCGCAAAGGCACGGGCCAACGTTGTCTTGCCAATGTGCTCAGGCCCCAAAAAAAGATAAGCATGACGTGTGCTTTCTTGCTGCAAGGCCCGACGCAGCAACTGTTGCGCCCACTCATGCCCAAATACCTGAATAGGCGCGGTCATCAAGCCACCGCCCGCCGATAAGTGTCCAGCGTCTTGCGGGCCGCTTTCTCCCACGAAAAGGTTTGGGCCCGGGCTTTGCCCCTGGCAGCCATACGCTGCTGCAAATGCTCATCCGATAAAACCTGATGCAGCGCCGCAGTCCAGGCCTCATCATCCTCGGGCGCAGCCAAAATGGCGGCATCACCCACCACCTCGGGCAAACTACCGGCATCGGAGCAAACAACGGGCGCACCGCAAGCCATAGCCTCCAGCGGCGGCAAACCGAAACCTTCGTAATGTGCCGGATGCGCCAGCACTGTGGTTAAATTGTACAATGCCAGCAACTGATCATTGGGCGTGCGCCCCATAAAATGCACAACAGCATCCAATCCCAGCTTGTCGACCAACGCATAAACATCCTCGGCCAGCCAGCCGGGCGCTCCGGCCAGCACCAGCGGTGCGGTTACATGATAGCGCTGGCGCAGATGATGATACGCATGAATCAGCGTTTTCAAATTCTTGCGCGGCTCAATAGTTCCCACCGACAAGATGAAACGTTCAGGAAGATGAACGTGCGCAGCAGCTAAAATTTGTTGGGCCCGGGCCCGGGGAATCGGCTGGAAGAAGGGACCTGCTGCCTCGTGAATGACATCGATTTTACTTTCGGGAACCCCCAGCAGCTTGATGATGTCATTTTTGGTCGATTTGCTGACAGCAATGATGCGATTGGCTCGCTTGACCGCATCCTCCACCTGTCCGTAGTAACGGGCACTTTTGGCAGTGACGAATTGCGGATAAAGCAAAAAAGCCAAATCGTGAATCGTAATGACCGACGGAATGTTATTGTGCATGGGGGGGATAAAATCGGGACTGTGCAGCAAATCCAGCCCCAGCAGCTTGGTTTCCAGACTTAGCGGCCATTGCTCAAAACGATGATGCGTGGGTGTGAACAGCGTCGCCCGGCTAAACTGCTCCCCTTCGATAAGTGGTTGCGACTGCTTGCGATGCTGCAACAGCACATAAAAATTTTGCTTATCCACCCGGGCCAGCGCTTTTAGCAAACGAAGGGTATACCAGCCGATGCCAGCGGGGCGGTGATAAAATAATCGTACATCAACACCAATGCGCATAATTACACACTCAACAAAGAATGAAACATCAAACAGGCCGGGGCAATGGCCACTGCTAAAATGGATGTTTTGTGAGATAACAGTTGATTCATGGTCATTTTGATGATGAATGAGCAGCAATGTTGCTGTGGTGAACAACCGAGGCCATGAGCGACTGGCCCGGTATTGTCATTTTCGGCGCTTACTTTTACAATTCGGCAGAGGTAAGCGTGCCATGTTTCTTAAATTATTGCAAAAGCTCATCCAAAAACTCAAGCATGATCCCAATTATACCATTGATCCCGCTGTTCCTGCGACCGCGCTCATCACCGTGCTCAAGGAGCGTGGTCTGGCCTATGCCCGGGGGTTGATGCGCAAACCCTTTGTGGCGCAAAGCGACGGCGCTTTCTTTGTTGGCCGCCGGGTGCAAATTCTTAATTCCCGGCGATTGCACCTGGGGAGCAGCGTAACCCTGGAAGATGATGTGAAAATCGATGCCCTGAGCCGCCACGGCGTGCATCTGGGGAGCAATGTCTCCATCGGGCGTTTTTCTGTCATCGAATGCACGGGCGTGCTGCGGCACTTGGGTGAGGGCTTTTGGCTGGGCGATAACTCGAATCTGGGCGATTATAACTTCGTTGGTGCTGCCGGAGGCGTGCGTATCGGCAACCATGTGCTCATCGGCCAAAGTGTGCGCTTTCATTCTGAAAATCACATCTTCGAGCGCACCGATGTGGTGATACAGGCCCAAGGCGTGACCAACAGTGGCATCGTTGTGGAAGATGATGTGTGGCTGGGCTCGGGCGCAGTGATTCTGGATGGCGTGACCATTGGCTCGGGCGCGGTGGTGGCCGCGGGCAGTGTCGTGACCAAGGATGTGCCTCCCCTGGCGGTGGTCGGAGGAGCGCCCGCCAAAATCATCAAATTCAGGGGGCAAGATGAGCGTTGAGTCATCGCGGCTGACCGGGCGCTGGCGTTGGGCTGCATTGGCTGTAGGCATGATGGCGGCTGTGCTGGTTTTTGTCGTGCAAGGACAAAGTATGTTGCTGGCATTGTTGCTGGCAGCCCTGCTGCTTATCACCTTTTTGCTACTGGGCTGGCCTTTTAGTGGCGTCATCTTATTAATTGTGGCCGCACTATTGACCCGGTTTCGGGTGGATGTGGGCCCGGTTTCGGTGCGGCCTGAGCATGTGGCCGCTTTGGGTGTTGCTGGCATCGGCTTTTTGCAACTGGGGTTGGAGCGGCGCCCGCTGCGGATGCCGGCTGCGGCCTGGTTTGCATTGGCATGGAGCCTCATCAACTTTGCTTCCGGTGTGCTGTTCAATCCTGATGCGAGCATGGGCTTGCAAAACGCATTGCGCATCTTCTTGCTGGTTCTCACCTTCATCTTGCTGATTAACCTGATTCCCCATCGGAGGCTATGGCGGCGGGCCGTGACCTTTTTCATCGCTGCCGGGGTGATGGAGGCAGCTTATGGCATTTTGGCCCGGGCGCTCTATCCGCTGGGCATCAATTTGGGTGTGCAGGTTTCGTGGAATTTTACCGAGCCCATTCCCTTTGGCACCTTCGAGGAAGGTAATCTTTTTGGCAGCCATACCGCTTCGTGGGCCATTGTTCTGTTGATGATGCTGTTTGCCATGCACCGGGCCCGCGGCAATCGCAAAATGCAGCTTTGGCGCATGGCGGCTTTGGCTGTGCTGCTGCTGGCACTGCTGCTCAGCCTTTCGCGAGCCGCCTGGATTATGTTTGTGGTGGGGGTAACGCTGGTGGTGGTGTTAGAGCAGAGCAACGCCTGGGAGCAGGTAAATCGTTTCACGCTGGCGTTGGTTGCTGTGCCTCTGCTGGTGGTAGCTCTTTTTGCGGTGGTTCCCTATCTGCCTGCCAGCTTGCCCATGGTCAATCGTTTACAATCCTTTCTCAACCTGGGCTTCGACGCCACCTTCTCCGCCCGGCTTACCGATTGGTCGTTGGCTTTATCCGATTGGTGGCAACGGCCTCTTACTGGTTGGGGGCCCGGTTCTTTTTACGCACTCCACGGCGAATTACGGGCACATCCTGCCTGGATTAGCAATTTGACCGTGCGTCTGCTGCAAGAAACGGGCCTGGTGGGCCTGGCAGCCTTTGGTGGATATTTTTTGACTTTGCTGTTGCCTGCAGTGCGCGTTGTGCGCAGCCAGCCTCACTTACCTGATAGCCGACGCTTACTAGGGCTGGTCATCAGCTACGCTGTGCTGCTGATGCTGGCTTATCAATCGACCGATGGCATTTGGCTGGCAGCCAGTTGGGTTCATGCCGGGCTCATTGTCACCGGAACTCGGGAACTTTCATCGCCATGACCCCAGTCACAATTCTTTATCCTCACAGCTCCGATGAGCTTTATGGCTCCGACATGGTGCTGCTCAACCTGGTGCAGCGGCTGGAGCGGGATCGGTTTCGACCATTGGTTTTGCTTCCCACCGATTTGACCTACCAGGGCAAGCTCAGCCGAGCGCTGGATGCGCAAGGCGTGACACATCGGGCGCTGGCCATGCCGGTGCTGCGTCGTCGTTATTTTTCGCCTACCGGTGTGCCCCGCTTTGCCCGTTATCTGCTGCAAGGCACGCGCGGGGTCATGCAACTGGCCCGGGCCCAGAACGTGGCCCTCATCCACAGCAACACCAGCGCAGTTTGGGGTGGCGCACTGGCTGCCCGCCGCCTGAACTTGCCTCATGTGTGGCATGTTCACGAGCTGATTACCGAGCCCCGCATGATTCGCAAACTCATTGCCGCCATGGTCAATCGTTACAGCACCCATGTGGTGGCCATTAGTCAGGCAGTGGCCCAACATCTGCTGGCTGATGCGCCCGCACTGGCTGGCCGTATTTCGGTGATTTACGACGCCGTAGACATCCAACGCTTTTCGCCACAGATTTCGGGGCAGGCACTGCGACAGGCCTGGGGCGTTGCACCTGATGCCATTTTGGCGGGCGTGGTGGGGCGCATCTCCTCGTGGAAGGGACAGGAACTCTTTTTGCAAGCCTTTGCCCTGGCAGCCCGGCAAAATCCGCAGCTTACAGGGGTTATCGTAGGAGATGTGGCACCGGGCGAAGATTGGCGCAAGGCGCATCTGCAAACCTTGGCTCAAGATTTGGGTATTGCGCAGCGCATCCTCTGGCCCGGCTATCACGACGACGCCCCCGCAGTGATGGCAGCGCTGGATGTGTTGGTGCTGGCCTCTACCCGCCCGGAACCCTTTGGCATGGTGGTAATCGAGGCCATGGCCAGCGGAACACCTGTCATTGCCACCGCTCATGGCGGGCCGCTGGAATCGGTGGTGCCCCATGAAACAGGCCTGCTGGTTCCTGCCGATGCGCCGCAGCCCATGGCCGCAGCGCTGCAACAACTGGCCGCCAGTGCGCAGCTACGTAGTTCGCTGGGCGCAGCAGGACGGCAACGGGCGCAAACCGTGTTCGGGTTCCAACAACATGTGCAGGCTTTTCAGGCATTATACCAACAACTGCTGGCAGAGGATACCCATGAAACGCTACGCTAACCTTTTTCTGTTGATGACGGTGATACTGTTGACTGCGTGCCAATCTCCTTCACCCACGCCCGACCAGCGCGATTTCTTCCAACGCATCACCGATTTGCCGCACAAAGCCATTGCCTTGGACCGGGATGCGCCACCGCCCTTTGTGCCGGGAACGCTTCGTGATGTTTTCGACGCCCATGTACAAAAAAACGATTTTTGGCTCTTTGCCTCTGATGAAACCATTGCCACAGCTAATAATGGCGAAACAGTGCTGCCCTGGCTGCAATCGGCCAATGCCCTACGATTCGAGACCGAAAAAGGGCCCGTTTGGTTTGTACCCGCCCGCGGCCACGATGAGACCGTCGAGTTCATCATAAATGGTCGGCCCCAGCAAAAAACACTGAAAGGCATCGATTTGCTGGCATTCGTGTTAGAAAATCATCTGGAAGCATGGGTGGAACCAACACAACTGGCTCGGCTGTGGCGGCTGCGGGGGGATGCGTTACGCCGCGAGCAGCAGTTCAAGGATGCACTGCTACCCTACGAAAAAGCCATTCATCTGAACCCTCAGGACAGCGAAGCTTATTTGGGGCAAGGGGCGGCCCTGTTGGGGCTGGGACAGGTGGAGGATGCGTTGCAGCCTCTTTTGCAGGCGGTCGCACTGGCTCCCGATAACTACTGGGCCCAACAATTGCTGGGAAATGCCTATCTTAAATTGCAGCGCTACGAACTGGCCACCGAACCCCTGACCCGGGCCTACATGATTGATAACAGCAAACCGCAAATTCTTATTGGTGTGGCACTCTCGTTAGGACGTAGCGGGCATAAACAAAAAGCATTGCAAGTGCTGGCTCAGGCACAAACAAAAATAACAAATCCCAAATGGCTGACCGACATCAAAGCTTTGCAGCAAGAATTTGGCGGAGGAAACTAAACAGCCATGAACAAAGCTGAACGCATCGACCGCAAACATGAACTTATCGCTCGTATCGCCCGACTGCGCCGACAACTTCAGCGCCCCGAGATGCAAAAACCTCGCAACCAACGGCAGCGCCAGCGCCTGCAACAGCAACTGGATGCCCTCATGGCGGAAGAATACCGCCTGCGCTTGCAAATTGATCGTAGTCGGTGATGCTATGAAAGTTGAAATGTAATGGTTCATTGCCATCTGTGATGGCCATGGTTTAACCACAGATTCGCACAGATTTTCACAGAAAATGTAGAAAGCCATCAAGAAAATCTGTGTCATCTGTGGTTGCAATAACGGCAACGCTATTTTCACCGTTCGCCAAGAGGCCAGCGCTTTTCTCAAGTTTCAAATGCGCATCTACTTAGTCTCTTTGTGCCTTGGTGGTGATTGAAGTCGGGTACGTTAGTCGTTGCCATGACACTTTATTTTGGACTGGCGGCAACGACGCAGCTTGCCATAAGATGGCATTCCCGGTACACTAATCAGAACACTTGGCCGATGCAAGCTCTTTGCTGGCAAAAAACCATACCCACTGGCCCCCACCCATTCTTTCCCCATGTTTATTCCTGAATCCCCCAAACCCATTGCAAAGCAAACGCCGCTGGATGCCCTGAGCCCGAAACTCAGCGCACAGCAGCTAAAAACCTTACGCGCACATTGGATTGACAGCGTGCAAGAGTTCCTGGCCCTGGCCACCCTGGGCTCGGTGCAAGGCAAGCTGGCCCGATTGCTGCAACTCGACCGCGGCCAGTTGGAAGATCTCATCACCTTGGCCCGCCGGAAAAGTACGCACATGCGTGATGGCAGCGATGCCGACGATGAACGACTGATGAGCATCGACTACTTGGCTGGCGCACTACTCCCCGCTCCGGGCCTGCGCGAAGAGCAGGAATACGAGAAAATCCCCCAAGAAGAAGACCCGCCCACAGCGCTGAGCTACAGCGATGATTTACCTCCCTTGCGTGACCAGGGGGCCCGCGGCTCATGCGTGGCCCACGCGGCCGCGGCAGTGCGTGAATTCATAGAGATACAACATCACAAACGCAGCAATCCCGACTTCGACGCAGCCGACGTCAACTTCTCCGAGCAATTTATCTACTGGTGGTGCAAAACCAAAGATGGCCTGCCCACCCTGGGCGGAACGTATCCCTACCTGGGCATGCAATGCCTGGTCGATGCCGGTGTGCCCCTGGAACAAACCTGGCGCTACAATCCCCGTCCCAATGGAAGGAGCGAAGGCCAGGGCCCGCCCCCCAAAAAAGCGGAAGAGGAAGCTGCCACCTATCGTTTTCAGCGCCTCATTCACCTCAGCCCCGACGACATCGACAGCATGAAAGGGGCGCTGCTGCAAGGCAAATCGGTGATGATAACCATCCCCATGTTCGACTCGTGGTATCGCAATCGCAGCACCCGCAAATTTGGCAAAATCAACATGCCCATGCCCAACGAACGCGAGGTTGGAGCCCATGCCATGGCGTTGGTGGGCTATGTGGATGACGACAAAGCTCCTGGCGGCGGCTACTTCATCCTGCGCAATGCCTGGCGCCCGTGGGGATTGAAAAATCCACTGGGCCCGGGCCTGGGAACTATTCCCTACGCGTTTCTTAAAGCCCACAACATCATCGCCGATAGCGGCGAATTGCCCGTTACCGCCGACATCTACCTGCGAGATAACGACAAAGATCGGGGCGTCGTTCCTAGCCGCGGCCTCGATTTTAACAGCCCCGATATTTGGGTACGCTTGAAAAAGGATGGCAAAACCGGGCATCAGCGCCCGAAAAATGGCCAAAAGAGCTGGATTTACGTGCGTGCCCGCAATCTTGGCCCCCAGGTTGCCACCCAGGTACAAGCCGAAGTGCTGGTCGCTCCCGCCTCTCCCTCCATCTGGCCCGACATGTGGCAGCCGGTAGGTCGCTTGACATGGGATGAAATCGACGTAAATGAGAGCGCTGTGGCAGCCCTGTCCTGGACGCCAAAATCTGCCGCGCCGCAGCGTTTTTTGGTGCGATTATCCTCACCGCAAGACCCGCCCATGCACCGCTGGGCTGTGCGCTACGATAACAACATCGCCCAGAAAAATTTGATTCAGCTCACCATGCGCCGCGGCCAACGCAAAACACTGCGCTTTCCCCTTTTTGGGCTGCCCAACGAACTCACACTGCGTCACATTCGGGTGGATCGGCGCGGGTTTAGCGGCGGACGCATCGGTTTGCACATCAGCCGGGGGCAAACGTGGCGCAACGCCGCCGTCAAAACCGAGGATGAGGTGTTGCGCATGTTTGCGGGCAAAGCTACCGAGCGCCGCATGGCGACACTAACTATCCACATCAACAAAAATGCGCCCAAACATGGCGGCGGGCGCATCATCATCAGCCAAAAATACAGCAAAGTGCTGGTAGGGCGGCTGCTGATTGAAGTAAAACTGCGGGGCTAAGGTCATCGTGCGATGGCGCGGGCCCAATTCAATGACGTTTGCCCGTCAGGCCTAGAAGACCGTGCAGAACGCCGCGGAGTCGGGCCCGGGCGGCCTCGCCTCGCCAGGCCCGCAGCGCATCCAGTACGATTTTGGCATGACCGCGCAAAATGGCCCGCCACTGCGCCCGCCAATCTTTGCCCGAAAGATGTCGGCGGTGCAACAGGATGAGATTGCGGCCCACGTAGTAGCTGGCCAATTTTCCTCCACCGGTAGCGCTGAGATGATGGTAGACGCGGGCCTGAGGCGCAAAAACCGTTTTCTTGCCCAATTTTTGCATCTTCCACGCCACATCAACATCTTCCAGATACATAAACAGCGTGGGATCGAAACCGCCGATGGCCTGCCAAACCTCTTGCCGATAGGCCGCTGCGCCGCCACAAGGCCCAAACACCCAAATAGCGTCATCAAACTGCCCTTCATCCTTTTGCCACACCCCCCGATTTTGTGGAAAAAAGCCCGGAGCCATGATGTCGCCCGCATTGTGCAGGGTATCCCGTTGCTCGAACAGCAGCATCTTGCTGGCCGCAGCGCCCGCTTCCGGGTGATTTGCCAGCGCCTGCGTGAGCGCCAGCAGCCAGCCCGGCTCAGCCTCGGTGTCATTGTTCAGCATCACCAACACATCCACATCGGGCGCTAATCGGGCTCCAATGTTGCTGGCAACCACAAAGCCGGTATTCTCGGGCAGCGCCTCTACCTGAACTTCGGGAAAATCAGTGGCCAGCATCGCCAACGAGCCATCGGTAGAGCCATTATCAACCACAATGACCTGAAAATCGGGATGTGTTTGCTGGCGCAAGCTTTCCAGACAAACGCGCAAATAATCCTTCCCGTTCCAATTGACGACGATAACAGCGGCAGAAAGAGTCATAAGGGCATTATACCCCCATGTGTAAGCTGTGTGCAATCACCAATCAGCCCACGGGCGCGGTTCATTGTTGGGGCAGGCATTTTAAAACCTGCCGGATTGCGAATCCGGCGGGTTGGCAATGATTGCCCTAATTTTGCCCAGGGCCCGCACTCCTCTATAATTCAGGCATGAGCGCTGTTATTCAGACCTTGCAGAAAATTTTGACCCTGGAGGCCCGTCGGAATTACCAGAATGACGCGGTGGCCGGGGGATTGGAGCAATTTGCCCAAACCTGGCAAACACAAGCCAGACGCGAAGTTACGGGCGTCGAGGCTCTGGCCCTGGTGGATGAAATTACTGGTATGTTGCGGGATTACGACTTGCTGCCCGCGGGCGTGCGACCCAGCACCCTTCGGCACATCCAGAGCCGCGCTCAAAGTCTGGACAAGATGTTGCGTCGGATGCAGAAAAAGCGGGTTCCCCGCACCAAATCTCGCTTCTCGGATGCTCCCCTACAAGCCCCCTTGACCAGCCTTTCTGGCATTGGTCCCAAATTAGCTCATACCCTGGCTCGCCTGAATTTGCACACAGTGGGCGATTTATTGTGGCATTTACCCAGCCGCTACCAGGATTACAGCCAGTTGCGCACCATCAAGGAGCTGCAAATTGGCGAAGAGATGACTGTGCGGGCCACGGTGCATAGTTTGTTCCGACGGCGTACCCGCACCGGACGCACCCTGACCACGGTCAAACTCTTCGATAAATCGGGAACCATCACCGCTCAGTTCTGGAATCCCTACATCAACAACTATCTGTTTGCCGAACGAACCTACTATTTTAGCGGCAAAATCAAGAGCGTGGGTGGCCAACGGGTGTTGGATAATCCTGAATTCGAGGTGGCCAGCGATGATCCTACTCACACCGCCCGCATCGTGCCGGTGTACCCTCTGACCGAGGGCCTGAGCCCCAAGGTGCTGCGCAAGCACATCAAACAGGTGGTAGACACCTGGGCCGATCATCTGCCGGAGCCTTTGCCCGCGGCATTGCGGCAGGCACTGGATTTTCCTGGTATCGGCCAGGCGGTGCGTCAAATTCATTTTCCCGATGATTTGCGGGCACTGGAGCGGGCCCGGCAGCGCCTGGCCTTTGAAGAATTGCTGATCATCCAATTGGGTGTTTTGGGGCAGCATCGGGCCTGGCAGGCCAAGAACGCACAACCTGTGCCTCTGGATGATGGCCATTTGCAAGCCTTTTTGTCCATCCTGCCCTTTGCCCTGACCGCGGCTCAAGAGCAGGTTCTAAGCGAAATCAGGCATGACCTGGCCCGAGATTTTCCCATGACGCGGTTATTGCAAGGGGATGTGGGCAGCGGCAAGACCGTGATTGCCGCCGCGGCCATGTGGGCTGCTGTGGTTCATGGCGCCCAAGCGGCCATCATGGCCCCCACCGAAATCCTGGCTGAGCAGCATTTCAGAAAATTAGCTGCACTTTTCCAGCAACTTGTCAATCCCGCCACCGGTTGGCCGGTACGGGTGGCACTGCTAACGGGCAGCATCATCGGCAAAAAACGTGAGACTTTGCTGGCTGCCCTGGCCGCTGGCGAAATCGATATACTCATCGGAACGCATGCACTCATCCAGGGCGGGGTAAAATTCCAAAACCTGGCGCTGATTGTGGTGGATGAGCAGCATCGTTTTGGCGTTAGGCAGCG
This sequence comes from uncultured Caldilineales bacterium, assembly GCA_964565065.1. Taxonomy (GTDB): domain Bacteria; phylum Chloroflexota; class Anaerolineae; order J102; family J102; genus M2005. The sequence continues at coordinate 16,727 of CAZMDD010000113.1, forward strand.
TGCCGCTTTGCGCGAAAAAGGCCCGCTGCTTACCCGGGCCGATAGCGCCGCCGCTGGCAAAACACCCCATACGCTGGTGATGTCGGCCACCCCCATCCCCCGCACCCTGGCGCTGACCATTTTTGGCGATATGGATGTCAGCGTCATCGACGAGCTGCCTCCGGGACGGCAACCCATTGAAACCTACTGGGTGCTGCCAGACAAGCGGGCCCGCATCTACAACTTCATTCGCAAGCAAGTGGCTGAGGGACGCCAGGCTTTTATCGTTTATGCGTTGGTAAATGAAAGTGATCGCCTGGAAGATGTGGGCGCGGCCGTGGCAGAGCATCGGCGCTTGCAGACCAGGATTTTTCCTAAATTGCGATTGGGGCTGCTACACGGCAAAATGACGAGCAAGGAAAAGGATGCGGTGATGCGCGCTTTTGCCGCGGGTGAGTTCGATGTATTGGTAAGCACTGCGGTAGTCGAGGTGGGCATCGATATTCCCAACGCCAGCTTGATGATTATCGAGAACGCGGATCGCTTCGGGCTTTCGCAATTACACCAGTTCCGGGGACGCGTGGGACGTGGGCCACACAAATCGTATTGTATTCTCATCGCCGAGCCCAAATCAGCCACGGGACGCACCCGCATGGAGGCCATGAGCAAAACCCAGGATGGCTTTGAGTTAGCGGAAATCGATATGCGGTTACGCGGGCCCGGTGAATTCTTTGGCAAGCAGCAAAGTGGCTTGCCCGATTTGCATCTGGCCCGACTTAGCGATACCCGGTTGCTGGCTCTGGCCCGACAGGAAGCTCAAAAAATTCTGGATGCCGACCCCGATTTGGCCAATGCGGAGCATCGGGTGCTGGCCCAACGCACCGCCGCCATCTTTTCGCAAGAGATGGATTTATCGTAGCTGTTTTACCGCCGGCGCAGCATTTGGGGCAGTGCGGCCAGCTCGGGCGATTTGAGCAGCCAGGCCAGCATCAGGTAAAGGCCCAAGGCCACCAGGCCCCACACCACAGCCTGCATCCGCACCGAAAGTGACACCCATTGCATCAGCGGCCAAATGAGCCCCGCCATCAGGGCTGAAGCGCCCGCGGCCCGGGCCAAGCTGGCAAAAACGCGACCCTCTTCCCAACCCCCCAGCTTGCGCCGCAAAAACCACAACAGCGTCAGCATTTCCAGCGTGGTGGCTGTGGCATTGGCCAGCGCCAAACCACCAATCTGCAAGGGTTTGATGAGCAGCAAACTTAGCAACACATTCAGCGTCATGGCTGCCACGCCGATGACAACGGGCGTTTTGGTATCTTTCAGCGCATAAAAACTGCGGGCCGAAACCTCAACCAACGCATGCGAAACCAGCCCCAGGGCAAAAAATCCCAGGGCATAGGCGGTAAGTTGGGTATCGTGGGCATCGAAAGCGCCCCGTTGTAGCAGCAGCGCCACAATGGGCTGGCGCAACAAAATCAGAATCACCGCAGCAGGCAATGTCAGGAAGATGAGTAGCGAAAAGAGGCCGCCCAGCGTGTGCCGCATGGCCTGGCGCTGCCCCAGCGCTGCCTGATGCGAAAAGGTGGGAAAAGCCGCGGTGGCCAGCGACTGCGCAAAAATTCCCTGGGGCAGCAGCATGATGAGCCAGGCATAGTTCATGGCACTGATGGAGCCTTCGGCCAGGTGCGAGGCCAGAAAAACATTGACGATGAAATTGATTTGCACGATGCCCAGTCCCAGCACCCGCGGGCCCATGAGGCGCAACACCTCGCGCACCCCCGCATCGGCCAATGAAAGATGCGGCTGCCAGCGGGCCCGATGCTGCACCAAGCCTGGAATTTGTATTAGCAAATGCAAGGTGGCCCCCGCAACCACACCCACCACCAACGCATGAATGCCCATGCTGGGGCTTAGCAGCCACGCAGCCAAAATAATAGCACTGTTGTAGAGGATGGGAGCCAGCGCGGGCAGCAAAAAATGATGAAAGCTGTTGAGGATGCCCATGAGCAAGCCGCTGACCCCAAAAATGACAGTGCTCACCAGCATCCAGCGCATAAGATTGACAGTAAGCGCCTGTTGTTCGGGCGAAAAACCGGGCGCAATGATGTGCGCCACCAGGGGGCGGGCCAACACTCCCGCCAACAATGCCAAGCTGATCATGCCCAGCAGCAGCAAATTGCCCACATTAGAAGCCAGCCGCCATGCCCCCGCTTCATCCTTAACCGCCACCCGCTGGCTAAAAGTGGGAATAAACGCAGAGGCCAGGGCTCCGCCCGCCACCAGCGTAAAGAGCAAATCGGGCAGCCGAAACGCGGCCAGATACGCGTCCAACTCACTGCTGGCCCCAAAACGAGCGCCAATGACCATCTCCCGCACCAATCCCAGGGCGCGGCTAACGATAAAAAGCGCCATCACCAGACTGGCAGCCCGGGCAATGCGACTCATAGCAGAGGAAGATTTAGGAGCAGACTTGGACATTGACCTGTGAACTGTGAACCGGAAACCGTGAACTCAGTCCCCAATCATACCAGCGATGCCCCAGTTAAGAAAACGCGCGGACACAGAAATCCGCCCATCCCCAAACTATTGCTACATCGCCCCACCTGCGCTAAAATGAGCGTGCTGTTATCTGCGGTTCAAGGCTTGCTCCCCCCGCCACCTTTACGCATCACCCATCACTCAACAACCCTCAAATTTTACCTTGCCCATGCTTAGCACCTATTACATCATCCCGCAAAATTTGGAAGAAGCGCTGGCCGCACTGGCCGAACATGCCCCCCAAGGCCCGACCCGGCTCATCGCAGGTGGCACCGACGTGCTGGTAGAAATCGAAAATGGCGCATCGCCGCCACGGGCACTCATCGATGTTTCTCGCCTGCCCGGCCTGGATCAAATCACCGTAGCAGATGGGCAGATTCACATCGGGCCACTGGTGACACACAACCTGGCCGTAGCCAACCCCATCATCAACCAGTGGGCATGGCCCCTGCTGCGAGCAAGCTGGGAGGTGGGCTCGCCGCAAATTCGCAATCGCGGCACCATTGCCGGCAACATCGCCACCGCATCTCCGGCCAATGACACCATTCCGGCGCTGTGGGTGCTGGGAGCCAGCGTCACCCTGGCATCGACTCGGGGCCGCCGCACCCTGGCGTTTCCCGATTTCTTCCAGGGCGTGCGCAAAACCGCGGCCCAGCCCGATGAGATGATTGTTGACATTAGCTTTCCGCAGCCCCGGCCCAGCGCCCGCGGCACATTCATCAAAGTTGGATTGCGTCGGGCCCAGGCCATTAGCTTGATTAACATCGCAGCCCAGCTCGATTTTGATGGTGATGTGGTCACTGAGGCCCGTATCGCCTTTGGTTCGGTGGCTCCAACCATCGTGCGGGCCACCGCGGCAGAACAAGCATTGGTAGGACATGAACTCACAACGCAGCGCATCGATGCCGCTGTGGCACTGATTCAACAAGCAATCAGTCCCATCGATGATATTCGGGCCTCGGCAACGTATCGTCGACATCTGGCCGAAGTGATTACCCGCCGCGCACTGGAACAATTGGCCGCGGGCGCACAGCGTCAGGGCTGGATTGGTGATCCGGTGATGTTGTGGGGCGATACCGATGGCCACTATCCTCCGGCGCCTGAGTCTGCACAACTGCCTGCGCATAGCAATGTAACACTGCGTCTGAATGGGCAGGTGCGCACCCTGCCCGATGCCTCGCATCTGACCCTGCTGGATGCGCTGCGAGAGCGAGGTCTGCTCACGAGCGTCAAAGAGGGTTGCGGCGAAGGGGAATGCGGTGCGTGTACGGTGTGGCTGGATGGCGTTACCGTATTGGCGTGCATCACGCCCGCAGCTCGGGCCCATGGCGCCGACGTTGTCACCGTCGAGGGGCTGACCCCCGATTTCCGCCTGCATCCGGTGCAAGAAGCCTTTGCCCACGATGGAGCGGTGCAATGCGGCTACTGCACCCCCGGCTTCATCATGTCATCTGCCAGTTTGCTGGCCGAACGCCCGCATCCCGACGCCAACGACGCGGCCCAGGCCATTACCGGCAACATCTGCCGCTGCACCGGCTACACACAAATTGTCGAAGCCATTGTCGAAGCAGGAAAGCGCTAAGGTGTGAAGATGTGAAAACAGAGACATCGGTCGTACCGTGCCCACATTCAACAACTAATCTCCAATCCTCATGCACAAAACACCCCATCAAATCAGCGCTGCGCTGGAAAAAATCTTGCTACAAGTGCGCCAGCCTGCCCGCTACGTGGGGGGCGAATGGAATAGCGTGGTCAAGAGCTGGGAGACCACCCGCAGTCGTGTGGCGCTGGCTTTTCCCGATATTTACGATTTGGGCATGAGCAATCTGGGGTTGGCCGTGCTTTACGACACCCTGAATCAGCGGGAGGATGTGTTGGCGGAGCGGGTCTTTTTGCCCTGGGTGGATATGCAGCAGGCGATGAAATCGGACAAAATTCCCCTCTTTAGCCTGGAAACCAGGCACGAAGTGGCGCAATTTGATATTTTGGGCATCACCATCCCCTACGAACAACTTTTTACCAATGTGCTTTCGTTGCTGGATTTGGCAGGCATTCCTCTGCTCGGAGCTGAACGCACATCCCGGCATCCCCTCATTTTGGCGGGGGGCTCCGGCATGACCAATCCTGAGCCCATGAGCGCTTTTTTGGATGCGGTGCTGCTGGGTGAGGGAGAAGAGGCCATTCACGAAATCGTTGATATTCAGGCTCGATGGCGGGCACACGGCAGGCCGGGTGGGCGTGAGGGATTGTTACGCCAGTTGGCTGCTGTGCCAGGTCTGTACATCCCCAGCTTTTACCACAGCAACTATCATCAGGATGGCACACTGATAGCCACCACGCCCCGGCCCGAGTTTGCGCAGGTGGCCCCTGAGGTCATTAAAAAACGAATTGTGGCTGTGCTGCCACCTCCGGTGACTCGCTTCATCGTGCCCTACATCAACACTATCCACAATCGTGGTGTCATCGAGATTCAGCGGGGTTGCACCCGGGGATGTCGTTTTTGCCATGCCGGATTTGCCTTTCGCCCGGTTCGAGAGCGTCCGGTGCAAGAGGTGTTGGACGCAGTGCAAAAAATCGTGGATGCTACTGGCTTTGAGGAGGTTTCCTTTCTTTCCCTCAGCTCTTCCGATTACAACTACATCGAGGAGCTGGTAGAGGGTGTGACTCGCCAATTTGCCGATAAACGGCTCTCTATTGGCCTGCCCAGCCTGCGCATCGAAAGTTTTAGTGTCGATTTGCTGGAAAAACTGGCCCGCGGCAAACGGCGCTCCGGTTTTACATTTGCGCCCGAGGCTGCCACCGATCGCCTGCGCGATGTCATCAACAAGCCCATCCCCACCGATTTGATGCTGGAAACTGCGCATCAGGTGTTTAGCCGGGGTTGGCACAGCATCAAAATGTATTTTATGGTGGGACATCCTACGCAAACCATGGAGGATGTGGAGGCCATTGCCCAGCTTGCGCACGAGGTTTTGCACATTGGCCGCGGCTATGTGGGACGCAAAGCCAAGGTGCGCGTGGGCGTTTCTATTCTGGTGCCCAAGCCGCACACGCCCTTCCAGTGGGTTCCCCTGGCTGATGACGAAACGCTACACCAGCAGCTTGAACATCTGCGCACCCGAATGCGGGCGCAGGGCTTGCATTTTAGCTGGAGTAAGCCTCGCGAATCGCTGATGGAGGCCTTTTTGAGCCGGGGTGATCGTCGTTTGGGCCCGGTGATTTTGCGGGCATGGCAGCTTGGCGCGCAATTCGATGCTTGGGGCGATCAATTCCGGTGGGATGCGTGGACGCAGGCCTTTGATGAAGCGGGTCTGGATATGGACTGGTATTTGCGTCGGGCCCGCAGCATCGATGAGGTCTTGCCCTGGGATCATTTGAGCATGGGGGTTGATAAGCAATTTTTGGCGCAGGAGTATCGGTACAGCCAGCAGGGAGCGGTCATCGATGATTGTCGCGACCATTGCTTCTCGTGCGGGATTCTGACCTCGTTCAAGCAGGAGCGACGGCAGGCGCAACAGGTTTTGGGGGATGCGGGGCATTGGGGATGTCCTGGCTTTGGACGAGAGGCCCGGCGTCAGCCTGTCTCTCGGCAGCAAGTTCCCCTCTTCTTTGATCCTGAGATGAGCCCGGACAAGGTACATTTGGGGCAATTTGATCACCGCGTGGTGCAGCGACAAGCGGTTTTTCGGGCACGCAAGCAGCGTGAGAGTACGGGTTGAGGGTTCACGGTTCACGGCCGGCCCCTAAACCATCGTCCATCGCCCCTTAGCGATTACTCACCCCATCCACCCACCAATCGGGATAAATGGTCTCGGTTTCGGCGCTGGCAATCAGCGCATCCACCATGGCCCGAATAGCCAAATTCTCCTCCGCCGCCTGCACTTCCTCCAACTTGGCCGCGGTTTCGACCCGCCGGGGCATGAACAGCGTACACGATTCCTCATGGGGCAAGGCGCTAATAGCATACGTTCCAATTTTCTGCGCCTCATCCAAAATCTCCTGCTTATCCATGCCAATCAGAGGCCGCAACACCGGAAATGTGGCTGCCTCCTCGATGGCGGCCATGTTTGCCAATGTTTGGCTGGCCACCTGCCCCAATGATTCTCCTGTAATCAGCGCTCGTGAACGCTTGCGCCATGCCATGCGCCCAGATACCCGCATCATCATCCGCCGGTAAAGCAGCGTGCGAAAACGCTCTGGCGTGTTAAAAGCAATGGTTTTTTGAGCGGGCGCAAAGCTGATGAGTGTCAGACGGATGCGCCCGTGCCACTGGGCCAGCACCTGCGCCAACGCCCGGGCCTTGCGCACACTGGCATCATTGGTCAGAGGCTGCGCATGAAAATGCACCAGATGCAGCGTGAGTCCCCGCTTCATCATGCGCCATGCGGCCACCGGCGCATCGAATCCGGCACTGAAAAGCACCACGGCTCGTCCACTGGCCCCCACGGGCAGGCCACCCGGGCCAGACACACGGGCTGCAAAAAGATATGCCGCCCCCTGAACCACCTCGACAAAGACCTCTAACTCCGGCTGACGCAGGTCAACCCGGGCATGCGAGACCTCCCAAACCGCGCTGCCCACCTCTCGCCCTATATCCATCGAGGTGAATGGATAGCGCTTCTCGGCCCGCTTGGCCCGTACCGCAAAGGATTCGAAGCTGAGGCCCTGCACCAGGGTTTGCGCGGCATCCCGCATCGCGGGCATGGTTGCCTCAGTTTCGGCACCGATGCTGATGTGCGCAATACCAAAAACTTTTTGCAAATAATCCAGCGCCCGAGGTATCGATGCCGGGGCAAGCCCGCGCACCAGCAAACGATTGCGAGCATGTCGCACCCGCGCTGTTGGAAACGCACCTAACCGCCGCTGGATGTTACGTTTGAGGACAGACTCGAAATAGCGTTGATTGCCCCGCTTGAGCGCGATTTCGTGATAATGAATGATGAGGACTGGATTTTCGGGGATGGGGAAATGGGCCATAAGCACCTAATTGTGAGCAGGATGCCGGTCTGGCGCATCGCAGCAATGATCTGTAAGCAGCATGTTGCCGGACATGTCATCCAGCGTGCGCACATGGCCACCATAAGTTTCCAGCAAAACCTCGGCACTGAAAACCTGTTGGGGCGGGCCAAAAGCCACCACCCGATGATTTAGCAACATGATTTTATCGAAATGAGCCGCGGCCATATCCAGATCATGCGTCGAAACCAGAACGGTCACGCCTCGGGCCCGAACGATATCGAGAATATGCAGGATGGCCTCCTGGCTGGGCGCATCCAGACCGGTAAAAGGCTCATCCAGTAGTAAAAGTTCCGCTTCTTGGGCCAGTGCCCGGGCCAGAAACACCCGCTGCTGCTGTCCTCCCGAAAGCTCACCGATTTGCCGCCCGGCCAGCTCCAGCATCGAAACCTGCGCCAGTGCATCCTTGACAATCTCGCGATCCTGCTTGCCGGGCCACTTAAAGAGCCCAATTTTGCCACTGCGGCCCATCATCACCGCATCGGCCACAGTAACAGGAAATTGCCAATCGATTTGACTGCGTTGGGGCACATAGGCGATGCAGATATGCCCACCGGGCGGCTGTCCGAAAATGCGAATCTTCCCGGAGGTAGGCTTGAGAATGCCGCTCAGCGCCTTGAACAAGGTGCTTTTGCCCGCACCATTGGGCCCGACCACCGCCACGCGCTCTTCACGATTCACCTGAAAGTGAACATGCTCCAGTGCCAAAAAATGGCCATAACGCATCACCAAATCCTCTACGACCAATGCTGGCGCATCGTCGAGGTGATCATGTTTAGGATAGGTGAGTTTCTGGAAGAGGGTGGTCATAGGGCTCTTTGAGTCATGCCGATGCGTTCATTCCCAAGTATACCACACGTGATTAGCGTCCGGGCGGGAAAAGCGCAACGATATCCCCTGCTTTGATCGGTTGTTCGAAACCGCCCTGATAGCGCACTTCCTGCCCATTGAGCAAAATGCGCCAGTAGGGGCCCTGCCGCGGCACGTAAACTTTCTCGAAATCAGTGGCCCAGGTGGCTTCTACATCCCCCTCGGGTGAACGCCACGCCACCTCGAAGACCTCTTGGCGCAAAAGGGGATGGTAGTTGAAGAATTTGCGCAATACATCGGCCAGAGTGCTACCGTTGTAGCAATGCACCTGCTGCTCTTCACGGCCTGCCAGCACCTGCAATTTGCCATAGAGCTTGACGATCACATCAATGGAGCCTCTATCCAATTCGCGGGCAACATCGTAGCCTGCCATCATCTGGTAGTTTTGCAGCATGAGATATTTGTTCCAACCACCAATGGCTGTGGCAGCTAACTCCCGGTCGTGGCCGTAGTGCAGAATGCGCTCGGCAAAATGGGCCTGCACCATGGCAATGGCGCCCATGACCCATTGCGGCGGCGTATGGGTTTGGCGCGGGCCGTGGGCCGCGTGCAACAAGCCGGCATCAAAAAGATAAAGCGCAAATTCATCGCTAAGATCCACCCCAATGGCCCGAGCCATCCAGGTGGCAAAAAATTGCCGCCGTTCTTCAAGATGCGCCTCATCCATCTTTTGTTCCCAGCCCAAAATCGAGGCGGTTTCATCAAAAGAAGCGAGATAATCATAAGCGCCCACCACAAAATCGGAGGCGTCGCGCAGCAAGGTCTCGGAAGTGCGACGCATGGCAACGATGACCTTTTCGTCATCCAGGCCAAGATAGGCGATGAGTCGTTGCCACATGTGCAGCGGGTCTTTGAGATTGGTCAGTTCCATGGGGAATTCATTGGCTTGCGGAACAGATTTCAGAGAGGAAAGCATAATACACCTGTAAAAAGATGAGGATGGAAAATGTTGTTCGCGGTTGGCCGCGGTTCTTGCTGGTTTGAGCGCGAAAACCTGCAAAAAGTTACACATCGCACCGGGCGTACAGGACAAAACCGCGGTGCGTGCGCTCGGGACTCAATGATGCAAAATGCCGTTGATGTTCTTTTCTCGACAATCGCAGGCAGTTAGTTTTTGGCCGTCAGGCCCAATCATGCCCCCTTCGTAGGCTGTGTCAGCATCAAATGTGACCCAATTTGCCAGTACCAGCGGGATGCGCCCGCCGGCAGCAATCCACACGCCATTGTAGCGGCGGGCGATGTGCAGATGCGAGCTGGCTGCTTGTCCTCCCTGACACGAAGGGTGTCCCACCGGGTCGCCCATTTGTAAATGTGTTCCCACCGGAGGACGCTGTGAAAGATGCAGGTATTGGATGACCCAGCCGGTGCGCATGTCACCATCTTCATCCAAATCGACCAGTACTTCGCCGCGGGTATTGCGCACCACCAGGCCCGGCGATGCCGCTCGGGCCCATGAGGTGGCGGGGGTGCAGCTTCCAATGGGAGCATCCGCGGGGACAAAATCCAAAGCTGCCCAACTGCTGCCCGCCCCCCAGGCTCCGTGCGGCCCACTGGTCAAATACCACCATTCCTCTGCCTGCCAGGGCCATTGCATGGGTGGCTGTTGCAATTCCCACGGCAAAAGCTGACCTAAATCATATTGAAACGGGTCGCCAAAAAGCTTTTGATAAGCGATCATAAACGCATCCAGCGCCGCTGGCAAATCCTCAAAGTTGCAATCTTGCGCCAATGTGCGCTGCACGGCAATGGTTCCTGGATTCAGGCCGGGAGCGCCGCGGGCGATGCTGTAGTTTTTGAAGCGGATACCGGTCTCGCCCCGCTCCATCCAGCCGTAAAAGCCGCTGTTAAGCGCGGCCGCGGCCCATTCCAGTTGTACTTCCAGCCCGCCACCAGTGGCCAAGTGGCCCAGAGGATAGTCTCGGGCGTAGCCTTGCGGCTCATCCGGTTGTGTCACCCAGCCGCTGCGGGCCTCCAGCAAGGCCAGCAGCACCCGTGGCCCCACGCTGTAACGCATGGCCACATAATCTACCAGTTGCGCACCGCTGAGCGTTTCGCCATTGAACCACGGCGCCCGATAGGTGGCCAGCCATCCCCCTTGCTGCGCTACAAAGCTGGCGGTGTCAAAATCGAGATACGCGGGCCCGTAAACCAATTCGCTATCGGGCAAAAGGACCTGTGCGGGGGTGGTGCGCGTGGTGGGGTAGGGTAGCATCAGGCGCTGGCCCGCGGGCACGGCATTGGGATGGGTGATGTGGTTGTAGCGGATGAGGTCATCCAAGGCAATGCCGTAGCGTGTGGCCAAGGTGGAGAGAAAGTCGCCCGAGTGAACTTTTACCGGCACGGCTGCGATGTCGGGAGCCACCGTGGGCCCGGGCCCCGGCGTGGGGGTCAGCGTGGGCGTGACCGTGGGCACAGGGGTTGACGTGAGCGTGGGCGTGCCGGTGGCTGTGGGTATGATTGTGGGCGCAGGGGTTGATGTGGGTGCCAAGGTCGCAGGCGGTGTCACATCTGCCACCGATGGTGCTTTTTGGTGCCTGCACCCTGCCAGCAGTAGCGCCAGTAGCAATCCGCAAAACAGCTTACGCATCAAATAACGCAGCCTCCAGCCATTGCATGGTTGCGGTCAACATGGCATTCCGAATTTCGGGTAGCTCGTTGTGCGGCTCGTGGTAGGAACCGGGCCAGATATGGAAGGTGACATTGGGGCCCGATGCAGCCACTGCCTCCTGAATTGCCTCCCGGCTGACCGTAATATCTTCTTCACCCATGATGACCAAAATCGGCAGTTTGAGCTGTGGCATCAATGCTTTGGCCTGCTTGGCTGCCTTGAGATAGATGACTCCCCAACGGGATGTCGAGTAGGGATGCACCAGCGGGTCGCTGTGCCATGCCTCAGCCTCGCCGGGCGCGTGGCTCAGCGTGTAATCGGGGAATTCTTTGCGCTTGAGCGGTTTGCGCGGGATGATTTTGGCGGCCAAAGGCATGAGTAGCATGAGTAGTTTGTCTTGTCGCGGGCCCGCACCAAAGCCAGGAGCCGAAAGTACGGCTACCTGAAAGGATGCAGGAAACCGGTGTAAGTAGTGGATGCCAATGACACTGCCCATGCTGTGGGCATACATGGCCCGGGGTAACTGTGGCCAACTGGCTTCGGCGTCGGCCAGCACCAGCGCCATGTCGTCGATGACCTCGTCAAAATGATCCCAGTGCCCGCGGATGCCGCCCGATTTGCCAAAACCGCGGTGATCGTGGCCATAAACTACAAACCCGGCCTCCAGGAGCGCAGCTACGACATGTTTATAGCGGCCAGCATGTTCAGCAAGCCCATGTACCAGCACAGCCAGTGCCCGCGGCTTCACCTCGGGTGTCCAGATACGCAAAAAAATAGCGATACCATCAGCCGCTGTCAAAATTTTTTCGCTGTAAGCCATACTTTCACTCCTTTACGGGCGTCTG